>JADGQZ010000273.1 GCA_017881345.1 Myxococcaceae bacterium
ACCCGCTCCCCGGAGCGGGCGTCGTGGGCACGCTCATCACGAACGGCATCTTCGGGGTGGCCGGCGCCGAGGGGTTGAGCGTCCCCGTCGAGCTGGTGAGCAGGAAGATGTCGACGATCTCGCCGATGTACCAGTGGCCCACCCCGGTGGCCGGGACGCCGGCCGGGGGCGGAATCTCCTGCATCCAGAGCGGCACCGCAGGCACCGCCGCCGCCTGCGGAGAGGACGGGATGGCGTGGAGCTGCGTGAGCGCGCCCACGGTGGTCTCGGTGGTGAACGCCCAGGCCAGAGCCACCTTGCTCCGAGGCAGCCCCTGAGCGGCGAGGCCGTCGAACAGGGGAGCCAGGGCCGCACGCAGCGGCTCGAGCAGCGCGGCCTGAGCGTTAGTCAGCAAGCTGACCGTGCTGCTGCCGCGGACGAACAGCGGCGACGAGGAACGGACCAGCGCGAACACCGGGCTCGGGATGACGTTCTTGCTCGTGGTGTCCTTCAGGTCGGTGGTGATGTACGCCGCGTACTGCGTGCGCTCGGTGAGCGGGATGTCGGGCACGATGGCCAGCGTGTCCGGCTTCACTCCGCCGTCCGACAGCCGGACCGGCCCGCCGTCCGGCAGGACCATGGTGATGCCCGGGCAGTTGAGGCAGGCGTGCGCCTTGATGGCGCCGTTGGCCGTGGTGGGCGCCGCTCCGGTGCCGGGGGCTGCCTGCACCAGGTTCATCGTGCCGGTCGTGCCGAGCGCGACCGTGCTCGCGTTCACCGTGCCCTGGATGAGCGGGCCCGTCCCGTCGCCGTTCTCGCTGACGATCGGCGCCGTGGTGGAGAAGCCGTCGAGCGTGTTCAGGCCGGTGTAGAGCGCGGTGATCGCGCCCGCATCCGGCGGCACGGGCAGTGCGACCTGGTGCCCGGTCGGGTTCAGGACGTCGTTGGGAAAGGGAATGATGCTGTTCGCCGGATCGAAGGTGACCTCGGCCTGGCTGGTGATGGTGAAGGTGAAGCCGATCGCGATGTCGGCCGCGGTCAGCCCCGGGATGAAGGTGATCGCCCCGGCGATCAGCGGTGCGTAGTTCTTCTGCAGCACACTGAGCTGCTGCGCGAGCAGGAGCTGGCTCTGGTACTGCGCGGCTGGATCCGTTCCGGTGGCGGGAATGACGCTGGAGCCGGGGCGGCAGTTGTTGCCCTGGGCATCACACACCAGGACCGGAGCGCTCCCCGACACGAGCGCCCAGGTGGGTGACCCGGTCACAGTCTGGCCGGCGGTCGCGCCCTTCAGGCCGTTCGACCCGCCGACGACGAGGATTCCGTAGTGGTGTCCGCGGGTCCAGTACCCGCTGCTGGGGATGATGTTCAGGTACTGCGGCCCGCCCGACGAGGCCGAGGTGGTGATGTTCAGCGAGGGGACGACCTGCGGACTGGTCTGGTTGGTGATGTCGAGGACGACCAGGTTCGCGCCCGGCAGCGGGAAGAGCTTCACCGAGGTCAGATCGATCGGCTGGCTGAAGAGCACCGACGCGGTCGACTCCATCGGGAACCCGTCGAGCAGGTTCAGATAGTTCGCGTTGAACTCGTTCTGCGCCGCCGTCCCGCCCGTCGTCGGAGCGTTCAGCGTCGTGCCGAGTTGCCCGGTGGCCGGGTTCAGGAAGACGAGGTCGTTGGGAAGCGGGATGACGTTCGTGGCCGGATCGAACTCGGCCGTGACGAACTGCTGGGGATTGGAATTTCCCGCAGGAATGTCGGGGCTGCACGCGGCGAAGGCCAGCGCGAGCCCGAGAACCGGCAACCTCTTCATCTGGGACCCCCTCCGGAAGGGTGCCCGAGTCCCGGCCGCTGACTCGGAAATCAGGGCGCGTTTGTAGATGGTTTCGTCGCATGCGCCAAGAGAAATAGGGGAATTCCAGACTCTGACGCAGTGAGTCAGAAGGCCTTGAGTTCGAGGCCAGAAGTCACTCCCTGCAAGTACTGGTGTCGCGGGTTAAGCCGACAAAATGAGCACCGTGCGAACCATCACCGCCGAGAACTTCCGGGAGACCGTCGAGGCCGGGGGGATCGTCATCCTCGACTTCTGGGCTCCGTGGTGTGGCCCTTGCCGTGGATTCGCCCCGACGTTCGAGAGGGCCGCGGGGGCCAACCCGGAGGTGGTCTCCGGGAAGATCAACACCGACGACGAGCAGGAGCTGGCGGCGGCGTTCGACATCTCGAGCATCCCCACCCTGATGATCTTCCGGGACAAGGTGCTGCTCTTCCGGCAGGAGGGCGCGCTTCCTCCCGCCGCGCTCGACGACGTGGTCGCCCAGGCCAAGGCGCTGGACATGGAGAAGGTCCGCGCCGAGATCAGCGCCCACGAGGAAGCGGAGAAGGCCGCCAAGGCACCGCGGGCCTGAGCCGTCCGTCAGGTCAACCCCGGCTGATGGCGGCGAGCTGCGCCGTCGTCACCCGCTGATAGTCGCCCGGCCGCCGGGAGCCCCCACCTTCTCTGCCACCCGGGCGGCCGACAGATCGTCCGGATCCACCGCGTAGGTCCGCAACGCGTAGTGGATGTTCAGTGAGTCCAGGAGCCTGGCCGCGTTGGTCTTCATCGAGGCGGGTTCGTCCGGGACGCTGCTAGGGTCTGCCGCCGCATGTCCAGTCCTGGTGAACCCGCGCCCAAGCGGTGGCCCGGCGCGCAGCTCGCCATCGCCGCGCTGGGCATCGTCTTCGGCGACATCGGGACCAGTCCGCTCTACGCGATGCGCGAGTGCTTCGGGGAGCACGGCGTGGCACCGACCTCCGAGAACGTGCTCGGGGTGCTGTCGCTGATGCTCTGGTCGCTCACCCTGGTGGTGGCGGTGAAGTACCTCGGCTTCATCATGCGGGCCGACAACCAGGGAGAGGGGGGCATCTTCGCGCTGCTGGCGCTCATCCCCCGGGCCGAGACGCGCTGGGAGATGCGCCAGCGGACGGCAGTGGTGCTGCTCGCCCTGTTCGGCGCGGCGCTGCTCTACGGCGACGGGGTGATCACTCCCGCCATCTCCGTGCTCTCGGCCGTCGAGGGCCTCAGCGTGGTCACCAGCGCCGCCGAGCCGCTGGTGGTGCCGGTCACCTGCGTCATCCTCGCGATCCTCTTCCTGGTCCAGCGGCGGGGCACCGCCCGGATCGGCGGCATCTTCGGGCCGGTGATGCTGGTGTGGTTCCTGTTCATCGCGGTCAGCGGGCTCATCCAGATCGTCTCCACGCCGGGGGTGCTGGCGGCGGTGAACCCGTGGCACGCGGTGCGCTTCTTTCGCGCCAACGGGTTCCGTGGCTTCGAGGTCCTCGGTGCGGCGGTGCTGGCGATCACCGGCGGCGAGGCGCTCTACGCCGACATGGGCCACTTCGGCCGTCACCCCATCCGGGTGAGCTGGTTCAGCGTGGTGTTTCCCTCGCTGCTCCTCAACTACTGCGGGCAGGGCGCGCTGCTCCTCACGGACACCGCCGCGCGAGCGAACCCGTTCTACGCCCTGGTCCCGCGGCCGCTCCTCGTCCCCTCGGTGGTGCTGGCGACCCTGGCCACCATCATCGCCAGCCAGGCGCTCATCTCCGGCGCGTTCTCGCTCACCCGCCAGGCGGTGCAGCTGGGGTACGTCCCGCGGCTGAACATCGTCCACACCAGCCGCGAGAGCGAGGGGCAGATCTACCTGCCGGCGGTGAACCAGTTCCTGATGGTGTCTTGCATCGCGCTGGTGCTGGGGTTCGGGCAGTCGTCGAAGCTGGCGGCGGCGTACGGCATCGCGGTGACCGGGACGATGCTCATCACCACGCTGGTCTTCTTCTTCATCACCGTCCACGCCTGGCGCTGGCCGCTCTGGAAGGCGCTGTCGGTGGCGGTGCTCTTCCTCTGCATCGACATCCCGTACTTCGTCGCGAACGTCCTCAAGTTCGTCCAGGGCGGCTGGTTCCCGGTGGTGGTGGCGCTCGCGGCCTTTGCCTGCTTCACCACCTGGAAGCGCGGCCGGGCGGAGCTGGCGGAGCGGTTCGCGGCGAGCGCCCTCACCATCGACGAGCTGCTGGTCGACCTCGAGCGGAGCCCGGTCACGCGGGTGCGAGGCACGGCGGTGTTCCTCAGCTCGTCCACCACCCTGGTGTCACCGGTGCTGCTGCACCACCTGAAGCACAACCAGGTGCTGCATGAGCAGGTGATTCTGCTCTCAGTCCTTCCTCTCAACGTCCCCGAGGTTCCAATGGACCAGCGGGTGAGCGTCGAGGCCCTGAGGCTCGGTTTCTACCGGGTGACGGCGAAGTACGGATACCGACAGAGCCCACGGGTCCCCGAGGTACTCCGTCGTGCCAGGTCGCTGGGGCTCGCCACGAAGCCTGAGACCACGAGCTATTACGTTGGCCGGGAGACCGTCTTGCCCCGCGGACGTAGCCAGATGGCCTACTGGCGAAAGGTACTCTTCCGGTTCATCTCCCGGAACGCCCGGGCCACCACCGACTTCTTCTCCATCCCACCCGGGCGAGTGGTGGAGCTGGGAATGCAGATCGACCTCTGAGGTGTGGCATCCTCCGGGGGGACCGATGCGGGCGAAGCTTCTGTGGGCGTGCTGGGCGGTGCCGGCGCTGGCGCTGGGGGCCACGGCTCCCAGCCGCCCGACGCCGGCCGAGGAGCTCGACGCCGAGCTCGCGGCGCAGGTGAAGATTCCCGAGCCGGAGCTGGTCATCATCACCGACGGCCCGGATCCCGCGCGCTTCGAGCTGATGGAGGGCACCGTCGAGCTCGATGGCCGTCCGCTGACCGGGTCGCTGGAGCCGGGGTGGGGCAAGCCGTTCTACCGGGGCCCGGTGGTGTCCGGGAACCACGTGCTCACCTCCCAGCTCGCCTACCGCGGGAGTCCCACGGGTGCCTACCCCTGGAGTGGCTCGTACACCTACCGGGTCCCGGGGAAGGTCGAGTTCCAGGCGCAGCGCGGGCTGCGGCTGGTGGTGCACCTCCGGGTCGAGGTGCATGAGGAGCAGGAGGATCCGCGGAACCGGCTCGCGTTCCGGGCGGCGCTCGAGCCCGAGATGATCGCCAAGGTCGACGACGCGCCGATGCCGCCGCCTCCGCCCCGGAAGGTGACGCCGGAGGAGCTCTTCACCCCCAGGCTGACTCCGGCAGTCATCGCGACCCCCGACACCCCGCCGCCGCCGTCGCCGAGCAAGCCGAAGAAGAAGAAGCCCAAGAAGCAGACCAGCGTCGCCGGCACCGCGGCCCCCACCGGCGCCTCGCTCGACGTGGCCACGGCCCGGCTGCAGAAGGCGATCGCCACGCCCTCGCCTCCGCCCCCGGCGAAGCCGAGCGGGAAAGGGGCGACGGGCGCGAGCAGCAGCTCGACTCGAAGCAAGGGCCTCCCGGACGCGGGGCCGCTCCACGACTGAGACACTGGAAACACCGAGGGCGCCGCCGGATGTGCTCCGGGGCGCCCTCTGGTCCTTCGACGATGCGCTGCCGCTGACTACCGGCGCTCGGCGGCCTGCTTCTCGCGGTAGGCCTTCATCATCTCTTCCTGCTCCAGCCGCGGCACCGGGGCGTACTTGGCGAACTCCATGGTGAACTCGCCCTTGCCCTGGGTCGCGGAGCGGAGGTCGGTGCTGTAGCCGAACATCGAGTTCAGCGGCACCTCGGCCACCGCCACCACGTAGCCCTCGCTGTTCTCGGTGCTGAGGATGGTCCCACGGCGCTGGTTGAGCTGGCCGACGACCGAGCCCTGGAAGTCCTCGGGCGCCTGCACCTCGACCTTCATGATCGGCTCGAGGATGGTCGGCTTGGCCGCCTCGTATCCCTCGCGGAAGCCCATGATCGCCGCGGTCTTGAAGGCCTGCTCGGAGCTGTCCACCGCGTGGCTCGCGCCGTCGTTGATGACCGCGCGCACGCCCACCACGGGGAACCCGATGAGGGAGCCCTTCTTCATGGCCTCACGGAAGCCCTTGTCCACCGCGGAGATGAACTCCCGGGGGATGGCGCCACCGGCGATGTCGTCCACGAACTCGTAGCTCTCCACCGAGTCCGCAGGGAGCGGCTCGAGGTACCCGCAGACGCGGCCGAACTGACCCGAGCCGCCGGTCTGCTTCTTGTGGGTGTAGGCGAAGTCGCCCCGCTGGGTGATGGTCTCCCGGTAGGCCACCTGGGGCTTGCCGGCCACCACCTCGCAGGCGTACTCGCGCCGCATCCGCTCGATGTAGATCTCGAGGTGCAGCTCGCCCATGCCACTGATGATGGTCTGGGCGGACTCCTCGTCACGGTGCACGCGGAAGGTCGGATCCTCCCGGGTGAAGCGGTTGAGAGCCTTGGAGAAGTTGGCCTGACCGGTGCGCTCCTTGGGCGCGACGGCGAGCGAGATCACCGCGTCCGGGACGTGCATCGAGGTCATGGTGACCGAGAGGTCGCCATCGGTGAACGTGTCGCCCGAGGCGCAGTCCACGCCGAAGAGGGCCACGATGTCGCCGGCGCTGCCCTCGCCGACGTCGATCATCTCGTTGCTGTGCATCCGGACGATGCGGGGAATCTTCACCCGCTTCTGGTTCGACTGGTTGACGATGAAGTCGCCCTTGGCGATGCGCCCCTGGTAGATGCGGATGTACGTCAGCTGCCCGTAGCGCCCGTCCTCGAGCTTGAACGCGAGCCCGACGAACGGCTTGTCCGGCGTCGACTCGAGGACGAGCTTCGCCTCGTTGTTCTTCTGGTCGAGGGCCTCGTTGGTGACCTCGGCCGGGTTGGGGAGGTAGTCGCGAACCCCGTCCAGGAGCAGCTGCACGCCCTTGTTCTTGTAGGCAGAGCCGCACATGACCGGGGTCATCTTCAGCGCCAGGGTGGCGCGGCGGATGGCGGCCTTCAGCTCGTCGCTGGAGATGGGCGCGTCGGAGATGAACTTCTCGGCCAGCGTGTCGTCCACGTTGGCCACGCCCTCGATGATGTCGTGACGGGCCTTCTTCGCCGCCTCGACCATGTCGGCAGGGATCTCCTCCTCGCGGACGATCTCCCCGTTCTCGCCGTCGAAATAGAACGCCTTGCCCAGGATGGGGTCGACGATGCCCTGGAACCGATCCTCGTTGCCGATCGGGAGCTGGAGCATCACCGGGTGGTGGCCCAGCTTTTCGCGGAGTTGCGCCGCCACGCGGGCGTAGTTCGCCCCGGCCCGGTCCATCTTGTTGACGAAGGCGATGCGCGGAACCTTGTAGCGGCGCATCTGCCGGTCGACGGTGATGGACTGAGACTGGACGCCGGAGACCGAGCAGAGGACGAGGATCGCCCCATCGAGCACCCGCAGCGCGCGCTCCACCTCGATGGTGAAGTCCACGTGGCCCGGGGTGTCGATGATGTTGATGTTGATGTCCTTCCACAGGCAGAACGTCGCCGCGGACTGGATCGTGATGCCCTTCTCACGCTCCAGGTCCATCGAGTCCATCTTTGCGCCGACGCCGTCCTTGCCTCGGACCTCGTGAATCTCGTGGATCCGGCCGGTGTAGAAGAGGATGCGCTCGGTCAGCGTGGTCTTCCCACTGTCGATGTGGGCCGAGATGCCGATGTTGCGAACGCGTTCGATGGGGATGTTGGACGCCATGATGTGTTGTCTGCTTCCTCGGACTGCTGGAGGGGGGGCCCGGCGCTGCGTGCGACGGGCGGCGGCCCTCTACTGCCGAACGGGCCTGATTGCCAGCGCGGGCACAACCTAACGCGGTCGAGGAATCACGCAAACTGATGCGTGTGGCTCCTCGGTGACAGAAGAACTCACGACGCGCCCGGACGCCGTTAAATTCATCGTCACTACGGGAGCTTACCTCACTTCGCCACGCTGTCCAGCCAGCGGGTGACCGTACGCACGGCGTCCGGGAAGGAGGGCGCCACGAACAGCACCTCCTGGTACACGGTGGGGTCGTACGGGCGGGCGGTCATCTGCTCGATGTTCAGCGGGACGAGCCTGGCGTGCGTCTGGAAGCGCTCGAGCTCGCCGAACGAGGAGAGCAGCCCGGCCCCGTAGGCCTTGAGCGACTCGCCCTCCTTCGCCACTCCGAACTCGAGCGTGTACCAGTAGACCCGCTCGATCTGCTTCAGGACGTCGTCGCTCACCCGGTCCGCCGCGCGGCCGAAGGCGCGGTTCAGCTCGGCGAAGCCCTCGTCCGCCAGCGTGGCCGCGTGACCCACGAGCTCGTGCACGATGTCCGGCTCCGGCGTGTAGAGCGGCACCGTGTGGTGACGGATGTACTGCGTCGACAGGAACTGATCGAAGCGCAGGTTGCCCAGGAACGCGCGCGAGGTGACGAGGCCCGCCACCGGAACCATCGAGTAGCCGGTGGTGCCGGCCAGCCTCAGGTTCACGTCCTTGAGCTGGGGGATGCGCTGGCGAGAGAAGGGGATCCGATCGGAGCAGACCTTGTACTCCGCGGAGGCGTGCTTGGCGTGCAGCGGGGCCAGGTGCTCCCAGACCGTCCGCCACACCTGCTGCTCCACGTCGGTGTACTGGACCTCGGGGACCGGGTCACCCGCCCGCCAGCGGAGCGCCTGCTGCGCGATGTGGTTCCGGCGCGCCCGGTACTCCGGATCGCGGAACCCCGGATGGTTCTGGTCGAGCTGGACGATGTCCTCGGCACCGGCAGTGGGTGCGACCTCGGCGGCACCAGCGAAGGGGAGACCGGGGTTCATCGTCAGGTGAATCTATCCCCTCCCACTGCCAGATGCTCCGCGAACGGCTCGGTGCTGCCGTGCGTCGCAGTCTCCGGGTCAAGTCACCCGAAACGTGGGGCGTCACCGCACGTTTTGCGCGTTCCAGATCAGCTGGTTCGCCTGCATGAGGTAGTACTGCGCCTGCTGTGAGTTCCGCTGGGCGAGCGCAGCCTCCGCCGCCTCGACCAGGCGCGCGGCCTCGGCGGCTCGGCTGGCCTCCACCGAGGATCCCGCCGCCGCAGCGGCTGCTGCAGTCTGCTGGAGCGACGCACGGGTCTGCTGGAGCGAGCCGGCGTTCCAGGTGCCGTTCCCCTGCAGCGACTGCATGTTGCCGTCGATGGCGCTGCGCGCGTCGTCCATCTGCAGCCCCCGCTGACTCCGGGCTTGCTGGTCGGCGATGCGCGCCTCCTCGGTGGCGCGCTGCTGGGCCGAGATCTGCTGGAGCGCCTCGGTCTGGGCACGGGACTGCTCGAGCAGCGCGTCCATCTGCGGATCGCTCTCGCCGTTCGTGCTGCTGGCGCGGGCCTTCTTCTTGCGTGACGTCCCCGCATCGGGACGTGCCGGCTCCTGGACCGAGATGCGGGTGGACGGCTCGGGGACGGTGTCGTCGACCGGCGCGCGGGTGAGGATCGGACGGACGGGCGTGCCGCCATCGCCCGGCTGGCGCTGTCCCTCCGTGCGCGGAGCGCCGCCGTCGGCCGCGCCGGGCCGAACGCCGGCGTCGGGAGAACGCGCGACCTGGGCCGCGGCCGGTGGATGGGCGGCCCCGACCGGGGGCACGCCCGCATCGGGAGCGGCCAGCACGGCGGAGAGGATCAAGAGGACGGTCATCGGTCGCCGAATCTAGCGCGGCGAGCGCGGCAGAGGCGTGTCCCTTCGTGACGAGGGGGGAGGGTGCACGCGGGCGTCCGCGTGGCACGACGCTGCCAGGGCAGTCGAGACGCTGATGCACGCACATCCTCGCTCGAACGAACTATCTCGAGCGGGACCTTCCGGGACCGGGCGGTCCGGGCCGCTGGCCCCGGAGAGCGTCGAGGCAGGCCTCCGCCGCGCGCTCCCCGGTCTCGATGGCGCCGTGAACCGTCCCCGCCTGCTCGGTGTGGGTGTGCTCGCCGGCGAAGAACAGCGTGTCTGCCACCGGCCGCGCGAGCATTCGCGAAGCGCCGAGGCCTCCGACCGGAATGACGGCATACCCGCCCCGGGCGAACGGGTCGGCCTGCCAGTCGTGCAGGACCTCGTCGTCGAGCAGCTCCTCCAGCCGCGGGCGCGGAGTGCCGAACAGCCGTTCGAGGCTCTCGAGCGCCCGGGCGCGACGGACGTCCGGCGCCAGCGCCGACAGCTCCTGCGCCACCGGACCGCCGGCCCACCCGGTCAGGACGCCGGACTCGACCGGCGCGGTGGTCCACCAGGTCGGCACCGGACCACCGGGCAGGTGCGCGTAGCCGAAGCCGCGCAGGCGCGCATGATGCGCCGTGGGCGTTCCCGACAGCCAGAAGGGCTCGCGAAACCGGAGCAGCATCTTGAGCAGCGGCCCCGCGGTGAGCGCCGCCGCCGCCCGTTCCACGTCGTGCACGCGCGGGGCGAAGCGGATGGCGCCACTCGAGCCCGGTGGCGCCCGCAGGACGCCGAGCGGGACGGTGACGATGGCCGCGCGGGCCTGGAGGGGCGGCAGGACCAGACCGGTGCTCTTCCGCGCATGGACGCTGACCCGGCCGGCAGCCCAGCGGACCTCGACCACCACGGTCGACAGCCGGAGCGCGTCGGGGGCGCGCTTCTGCACCGCGGCCAGGATTCCCTCGAGGATGCCGAGATATCCACCCTCGATGCGCGCGGTCTCGTCGGCATTGAGCGCCCGCGAGGCCCGCTCGAGCAGGCCGATCCCCTCGGCGCTGGCAAGCGACGCATCGGCTGCGTAGTAGCCCTCGACGTAGTGCCGGGCCAGGGCGCGCTCGCCGGCATCGAGCTCGCCTGCATTCACCTGGGCATCCAGCGCCTCGTCCACCGGGACGTCGCCGTGCAGTGCGGCGACGTGTGCGAGCGCCGCCTCGAGCCTGGGTTTGGCGTCGACCAGCCGGCCATCCTCGAGCGTGAGGTGCCGCTGCCCGGTCGGCCTCACCGCCAGACGCAGCTTCCGCGCGCGGGCCAGCAGCGTCCGCGCCTTTCCCTGGACGAACTCGGCGCCCAGCTCGACCGGCGCGGGCCAGCCCGGGAGACGGCGGGTGTCCACGCGGCCGCCGATGCGCGGGCGAGCCTCCAGCACCCGCACGCGTCGTCCGGCGCGGACCAGCACCTCGGCCGCGGCCAGCCCGGCCGCCCCGGCGCCCACCACGACGACGTCCAAGGAGTCCCTTGCCACGGTCGAACCAGCCTCCAGCCCCGGGGGTGTCCCGTGGTAGCAGGCATGGTGGTGCAGAGGCCCGAGCTCGTCCGATCGACTGTCCTCTCCCGGGCGGCTGCGGGGGTGCTGGTGTGGCTGCTCCAGGCGCTCCCCACCCGCGCCGTCGACGCGCTCGCCCGCGGGGTCGCAGGGCTGGCCCATGCGCTCGGCATCCGACGTCGGGTGACGCTCGACAACCTCGCGCAGGCGCTGCCCGACCGCTCCGCGCAGGAGCAGGCCGCCATCGCCAGGGCTGCGTACGCCAACATGGCGCGGGTGGTGGTGGACGCGCTGCGGACGCTCGGGGCGCCACGGGCGCAGCTGCTGGCCGAGGTTCAGGTGGACGACTTCGGCCCGGTGGAGCGGGCGCTCGCAGCCGGCCGTGGCCTCCTGGTGGCCACTGCCCACCTCGGGAGCTGGGAGCTGTTCGGCGCGGCGATGGCCCAGCGGGTGCCCCTCCACGCCGTCGTCCGCCCACTCCGGGGCGGGCTCAACGCCAGGCTGGTGGAGGCGCGCGAGCGGGCTGGCCTCCGCCTCATCCCGGGCCGTGGCGCGCTCTCGGGCATGGTGGCGGCGCTGCGGCGCAACGAGGTGGTGGCGATGCTGATGGACCAGGCCATCGGGGGGAAGCACGCGCTCTTTGTGCCCTTCTTCGGTCGGCCCGCGGCGACGACCCCCGCGCTCTCGATGGCCGCCGTCCGCACCGGGGCCCCGACCCTGGTCGTGGTCGCGCTCCGGGAGGGAGGCCGGCTCAGGTTCCGGGTCGAAGGCCCGTTCTAGGTGACCGCCACCGCAGACCGA
>JADGQZ010000274.1 GCA_017881345.1 Myxococcaceae bacterium
AGGGTCGGTGCACCGGGCGATCAGGGCGTCGAGCGCCTCGGGTACCTCGGGCAACTCGGGGTGAAGCGGAACGGGGGCGCGCTCTCCGCGGGACTTCAGCTCCTCGAGCGCGCTCGGCGAGCGCGTCTGCCGGATGCGCCCGCTCAGCATGTCGTGGAGCATCAGCCCGAGCGCGTACACGTCGGCGCTCTGGTCCACCTGCTCGCCCCGGGCCTGCTCGGGGGGCATGTACTCCACCGTGCCCACCATCGAGCCGACGCGGGTCAGGTCGACGTGGTGCAGATCGATCACCTTGCCCGGGCTGGGGAGCGCCAGGGCGGACCCCTCGACATCGGCCGCGCGATCCCCGAGGAGCCGGGCGATGCCGAAGTCGGTGATCAGCGCCTCGTCGCCGGCGCCCACCATCACGTTGGCCGGCTTCAGGTCGCGATGCACCACCCCGGCGGCGTGCGCCGCCACGAGCCCCGCGCAGATGCGGCGGGCGATGCGAAGCGCCCTGCGGACCGGGACCCGGCCCTCCCGCGCGAGCAGCGTCGCGAGGTCGGTGCCGTCCACGAAGGACATGGTGATGTACTTCAGGCCCTCGATCTCACCGAGGTCGTGGATCCGCACCACGTTCCGGTGAGAGACGAGCCGCGCCAGCAGGAGCTCGCGCTTGAAGCGGCGCTGGATCTCCGCGGCGACGGTCGCCTCGCCCATGATGTCCGGACGGATCAGCTTGATGGCGACGTCGATCCCCAGCTCGGTGTCCCAGGCCTGGTAGACGGCGCCCATCCCGCCCATCCCCAGCAACCGCTTGATCTGGTACCGCGGGCCAAAGGACATGCCCGCCACCAGCGGGCCCAGCGCGACGCCGCCCCCGCTGCTGTCGGCTGCTCCCTTCGGACCGGGGCGCGCCGAGTGCGCCCTGGACGCCGCGTTCGCCGCCTCGGGCGCGAGCGTCACCGCCGTCCACGAGACGGGTGGCGCGCTGACGTTGCCGCACGCCGGACAGCGTGCGGACAGCGGCAGCAGATTGGCACCGCAATGGTGGCAGACGGTGCTCATCCGTGCGGGGGCGCACGCTACTACAGGCCTGGAGCGCTCGCCCGAGCACTCGCAGCGAACCCGGGCAGCAACCGGGGGACCGGGCAGGCCCCCCGGGGCCGGGTGCTCAGGCCTCGGCGAGCACCCGGAGCACCGCCTCGCCGTAGAGGTGCGCCCGCTTCTCGCCGAGGTATGGCACGCGGGCCAGCGCCTCGAGGTCCGGGGGAGGGGCGGCCGCGAGCTGCTCGATGAGCGGGTTGGGCAGCACCACGCTCGGCGTCACCTTGCGCTCGGTGGCCTTCACCCCCCGGAACGCCTTCAGCGCGTCCTCCCGCCGTCTCCGGCCCGGGTCTCGCACCGGCGTCGCTGGCACCGCGAGCTCTCCCCGGTTTGCCGCTGCCCGCAGCTCGACGAGCAGCGCCAGCAGCTCGTCTCCGTGCTCTCGCACCACCTGGCCTCGCACGCCCGGTGTCCGGGACAGCGCGCGCCGGTCCGCCGGTGGCTTCGTCACCAGCTCCTGGATGGCGGCGTTGGAGAGCATCCGCCCCATCGGCACGTCCGCCGCCTCGGCCCAGGCGAGCCGCAGCGCGTGCAGCCGGGCCCCGGCGGCGCTCTGGAAGGCCTGATCGGCCGCGGGCAGCGTCCGCGGAATCTTCAGCCCGAAGGTGGCCACCGCTGGCCGCGCCACGGCCTCGTCGGTCAGCCGCTCGCAGTCGAGCTGGACCTCCTCGACGATGTCCGCCGCCACCACCGCCGCGCTCACCAGCCGACCCAGCTCGGTCAGGTACCGCACGTCGTCCGCGATGTACTTCCGCATCTGCGGGGGCAGCGGGCGAAGCGAGAAGTCCGATTGCTGGTGCGCCTTGTCCAGGGTCACCCCCAGCCGCTCGGAGACCAGATCTGCCAGCCCCACCTTCGGCCAGCCGAGCAGCGTCGCGGCGCGGTGGGTGTCGAACAGCCCGCGGACACGCACCCCCACCTCGGCGAGGAACTGGAGGTCCCCCTGGGCGGCGTGGAAGACCTTGGTGCGCAGCGGGTCCCCGAAGAGCGTCGCCACCGCCGACGGCTCCACGCCCTGGGCGAGGGTGTCCAGCAGCCAGATGTCGGCATCGGTGCCGATCTGCAGGAAGCAGAGGCGCGCCCGGAACGCGTGCATCGCGTCGGCCTCGAGGTCCACCGCGAAGAGGCGCTCTGCCTCGAGTGCCCGGACCACGGCCGCGGTCCCGGAGGGGTCGGTCACGTCATGTGTGGGCTGGTCGAAGGAAGCCACGAGCGGGTCGTCTTTTACAGCGGAGGTCTCTAGGATGCCGGCCGCCGTGGACATCGAATCACGTCTGGAGAAGAGCCTGCTCGGCCATGTCGGCCGGGCCATCGCGGATTTCGGCCTGATCGCCGAGGGCGACCGTGTCATGGTCGGAGTCTCGGGGGGGAAAGACTCGCACACCCTCGTGGAGCTGCTCCGCATCCTCCAGCGGCGCGCCCCGGTCCGGTTCGACCTCCTCGCGGTGACGCTCGACCAGGGGCACCCCGGGTTTCCCGGTCAGCAGCTGGTCGACCACTTCGGTGCGCAGGGCATTCCCTTCCGGCTCCTCCGCGAGGACACCTACTCCATCGTGCTGGAGAAGACCCCTCCGGGGAAGACGATGTGCACCGTCTGCTCGCGACTGCGCCGGGGCATCCTCTACAACGCCGCGGTGGAGCTCGGGTGCAACAAGATCGCGCTCGGCCACCACCGCGACGACGCGGCCGAGACGCTCCTCCTGAACCTCTTCTTCGCCGGGACGCTCCGGGGCATGCCGCCCATCCTCCGCTCGGACGACGGGCGGAACACGGTGATCCGGCCGCTCATCTACGCCCCCGAGGCGGAGATCGCCGAGTACGCCGCGGCGAAGCGCTTCCCCATCATCCCCTGCGACCTGTGCGGCACCCAGGAGCAGCTGCAGCGCAAGCGGATGAAGCGGCTCCTCGACGAGCTCGAGCGCGACATCCCCCACGTGCGGAGCAGCGTCCTGTCGGCGATGGGCAACATCCGCCCCTCGCATCTGGCCGACCGGGAGCTCTTCGACTTCGCGGCCCTCGGAGCCGCACCCGAGAACAAGGAGCGAGACGCAGCATGAGTCCCGAGACCGCCGCCGCCAACCGGGTCGAACGCAACGCCGCCCTCGTCGAGGTGATGCTCCTGGCCGCGATGGCCGATGGCAAGCTCACCGAGGGCTCGATCCAGGCGCTGCTCCGTCGCGTGCTCGAGCGGCCCGAGTTCGACGGGACCGCCCCCGAGGAGATCAGCAACCTCGTCGAGAAGAGCGTGAAGCGCCTGGCCTCGGAGTCCAGCCTGGAGGCCATCCTCCAGCAGCTCCGGGAGCGGCTGCCCACGCACCAGAACCGGCTGCTGGCCTTCGGGCTCGCCGCGGCGATCGCCCTGTCGGACCAGCGCGCCACGCGGGCCGAGCTCGGGCTCCTCAAGACCTTCCAGGCCGCGCTGGGCATCTCGGAGGACGAGGTTGCCGAGCTGGTCGACGTCGTCGAGTCGGGCCGCTCGCTCAACGAGGTGCTCGGTGAGCCGCTCGAGCGGCTCTATGCCGAGGTGATGGTGCTGGTGACCGCCGCTGACGGCAAGGTCAAGTCCGCCGAGTCGCGCGCCCTCATCGAGTCGCTCGCCTCCGACCCGCTGTTCCAGGAGATCGACGCCGCCCGCGCCCAGTCGTATCTCAGCGCGTCGGTCGAGGCGCTCGCCGAGCAGGGCCTGCCCGAGCGGCTCCGGGTGCTCGCCCACGGCCTCACCACCCATTCCCAGCGAGTCCGGGCATTCGGGCTCGCCGTGCGGATCGCCCAGTCCTCGGGAAAGCCGTCCGCGGCCGAGCTGCGGATCCTGGACATGCTCCAGGCCACGTTCGGGCTCGCCGACGACGAGGTGGCGCGGCTTCGCGCCGACGGCGGCTAGGAGACAGGGGACCCCGTGACCGCTCCGCGCAGCGCCTTCCGCTTCGGTCTTCCGCCCTCCTTGCCGGTGGCGCCGGGCCCTGGCGCGGTGGGCCGCCTGACCCGCGTGCTCTCCGGCATCGTCGGGCGGCCAGCGCGGCTGGTCACGGTCCCCGAGTACGACGCGCTCACCGAGGCGCTCCGCCGCGGCGAGCTGGACGGCGCCTGGGCACCCCCGCTCGTCGCCGCCCGCGCCGAGGCGCTCGGCGCCCGGGTGCTGGCCCGGCCCCTGCGGCGAGGGTCGGTGCGGTCCCGCTCGGCGCTCCTGGTCCGGTCGGACTCCGCGCTGCAGCTCGAGACGCTCGGTGGAACCACGGCGGCCTGGGTGGACCGGTGCTCGCTCGCCGGGCATCTGCTCCCCATGGCCTGGCTCCGCGAGCGCGGCCTCGACCCGGCGCGGCTCTTCGCCCACCAGCTGTTCCTCGGCAGCTACCAGGCTGCGCTCGAGGCGCTCCTCGAGGGAGACGCCGACGTGGCCGCGCTGTTCGCTCCGCCGGAAGGACACGATCTCCGCCATGCGGTGGAGGAGGTCGCTCCGGGCCGCGCCAGGGACGTCCGGGTGCTCGCCTGCACCATGGCGGCGCTCCACGACGCGTGGGTGGTGGCTCCGCACGTCCCGATCGCCGAGGCCGTCCGGCTGGAGCGCGGACTGCTCGCCATCCGCGAGATCCCCGAGGGGACGACGCTCCTGCGCGACGTGCTGCGGGCCGAGCGACTCGAGCGGGCTCCGGAGCTCGGCCACCGGGAGCTGTTCGGGCGGAGCCTCGGCGAGGTGACGGTTCCGTCACGATGGGAACTCCCCGCTTGAACCTGCCTCTCTCCGCCGGCGGACGTTCCCTGCGCGCATGGGCGGTCCCGAGCCTCCTCGTGGGTGCGGTGGCCACCGCGGTCGACGTGGTCGTCCTGCTCGCGGCGATCCGCTGGCTTCACGCCTCGAGCGCGGGCGGGGCGATGCTCGGCGTCGCGGTGGGGAGCACCGTGGCGTTCCTCGGCAACCGGCGCTTCGCCTTCCGGAGCTCGGCGCGCTCGTGGGTCCCCGAGGCGCTGCGGTTCATCGCCGGGACGACGGTGGGGATGCTGCTCCACGCCGCGCTGGTCCGGACGCTGGCAGACGGGATGGGGCTCCCGGTGGTGTTCGCCAAGCTCATCTCGGACGTCTGCGTCTTCACCTTCGGGCAGCTCTTGCTACTCCGCTTCTTCGTCTTCCCGGTGCGTCGGGCGCTCGACGGCATCGGGCGGAACGTCGCACCGCGCTGGGACGGTCCGGAGACGAGCGTCGACCCCCCGGTCGCCCGGGCAGGCTGAGCCCCGGTGGGCCGAGCCTCAGGACAGCGCCGGCGACGGGTCCGTCGGCAGCTGCTGCTCGGAGCTCGGGAGCAGGAGGATGGCCAGTGCACGCGCCTGTACCTCGCTGTTGCACCGGTACTCCTGGACCTTCCCGTTCGCCTCCACCCGCAGGATCCACATGTCCTCGTCGCGGGTGACGGTCGCCAGCTCCAGATTGTCGGAGAGTTGTTCCATCGCGCCGCCCCCATTTCCGAGCAGGGGCCATGCCGGCGGCAGAGTTCAGTGTCCACGCCAGGTTGCACGCGCGCAGACCTGTTCCTGAAAGTGCGGTCTGCAGACGCTGCTATGCAAACTTTGCAGCATCCCCTGGGTCACTCCACTCCCATGCGCTCCGGTATCCCCCCAGCGCCTGCGCGTGCTCCACGAGGCGCGCGTAGAACGGATGGCGGCCGAGGGTGGCGCTGTCGCCGATCACGAAGGCGTGCACCTTCGCGCGGGTGAGCGCCACGTTCATCCGGCGCAGATCGGTGAGGAACCCGAGCTGGCCGTGGGTGTTGCTCCGCACGCAGCTCACCAGCACTGCCTCGGCCTCGCGCCCCTGGAAGGCGTCCACCGTGTCGACCTCGATGCCCAGCGGCTCGAGCGCCGGCCCGAGGCGCGCTGCCTGGGCCCGGTAGGGCGTGATGACCGCAATCTCGGACGGAGGCAGCCCGGCGGCGAGCAGCGCCCGGGCGCGCGCCACCACGGCGTCGGCCTCGCCGGGGTTCTCCAGGCTCTCGCTCCCCTCCGGCGCGGCCTCGTCCCATCCCTTGCCGGCGGTGTCGAGGAAGAGGAGCGGGGGGGCGTCGAGCGTCGTGCCCGGGAGGATCGTCTCCAGGGTGCGCCCCGCGACCCGAGGATGCGCCCGCAGCGCACCGCCGTAGAACGCCTGTGAGGGCAGCTCCATCAGCTCGGCGTTCATCCGGTATTGCTCGCGGAGCATCTGCCGGACCGGGTCGCCGTGCTGGCCGAGCAGCCGCTCGAAGAGGCTGATGCCGAGCCCTCCCGCCGCCGCCTCCTGCGAGATGACCGTGGGCGGGAGCTGTTGGTGGTCGCCGGCCAGCACCACCCGCTCGGCCCGGAGGAAGGCGAGCAGGGTGAGCGGCTCGGTCGCCTGTGTCGCCTCGTCCACCAGCGCCAGCGGGAAGCGGAGCGACGACAGCGCCGAGCCTCCGAGCGCGGTCAGCGTGCCACAGAGCACGTCCGCTCCGTCGAGCACGTCCCGGACCGCCTTTCGCTCCAGCGCCCGGGCTTCAGCGAACAGCTTCCTGGCCTCGGCCTGCGCGGAGCGCGCGTTGGAGAAGCGCTCCCGGCTCCTCCCGCGCAGCCGCTGCCGCCGGGCGTGCCCGAGCAGCTCGAAGGCGTCGTCGAACAGCTCGCGGGCGAGGATGCGATCCGGATGCTGCTCCACGCGGACGTCGAGCGTGTGCTCGACCAGCCGTGGCGAGACCCGCGCGGGGTGACCGACGCGGACCGCGCGAAGGCCCTCTCCGAGGCAGAGCTCGAGCAGATGGTCCACGGCGGCGTTGCTCGCGGCGGTGCAGAGGATGCGTCCGTGGCGCGAGACGGCGTTGCGTGCCACGGCGGCGAGCACGGTGCTCTTCCCGGTCCCGGGCGGCCCATGGACGCAGAAGAGGTCCCGGGCCGAGAGCGCGCGCTCCACCGCCAGCCGCTGCTCGGGGTTGAGCGCCTCCACTCCCTCGGCCGGTGGCGCCGGCTCGAACCTCGGTGGCTCGCTTCCGAGGAGGACCGAGCGGAGATGCCCCGGCGCACCCCGGTCCCCGGCGGCCACCTCGGTGACCGCAGCGTCCGCCCGGCCGAACGTGACGTCGTCGGCCACGAGGTCGAGCACCAGCCGGCCGGCGCGGACGAAGTCGGGCGGCGGTCGGTCGAAGGCGAGCTGGACCCGGTCCCGGCCCGCACGCGCGACCAGCGCTCGCTCCGGGGGCGCCACCTCGGCGCGCCGCGGCCGGGCCTCGACCACGTCTCCCGGACCGAAGGGATTCCTCCAGGGCGTCCCGCCGGCGCGGGCGAGCGTCACCAGGAACCGGCCGCCGAGCCCCACGTCCTCCTCCGCGGCCTCGAGCTCGCCCGCCGAGAGCCCGCGCGCCTCGCGCTCCCCTTGCGTGAGCTGCGCGCGCTCCTCGGCGAGCCGCTGCTCCTCGGCCCGTCGCTCGAGCGCGAGGAGGTGCCGTAGCAATTCGAAGTGCTCGGGGCCCGGCGGGGTGGCGGCCATGCCGCTGCCGTCAGGAGGCCGGTGCGGCGATGACTCCCTCGCGAGCCATCTGCGCCGCCGCCTGCTTCACCAGCTCGGCGACGAAGTTGTCGAGCTCACTGGGATTCGTGGTGTCGCTCTGGGCCGCCCAGAGGAGCTTTCCCTGACGGAGGTCGTAGACCAGCATCTCCACCCGGACCACGGTGTCGGTCACCACGTAGCCCGGGCTGTAGGCTGCGTTCCACCCGTAGCCATAGTACGGGCCCCAGCTGCCGTACGGCCCCGCGCCGCCCATGTACGTCGGGGGCACGTAGGTCTGCTGCTTGTTCACCGCCAGCGGTCGCAGGGCGAAGACGGCCGCCGCCCCCGAGGACTGGATGGCGGCCAGCGCCTTCTCCCGGTCCTGCACCTGGTCGGTGGGGATGAGGGTGTACGAGGGGATCGGCCGCAACCCGCGCTTGCGGAGCTCCTCGCAGAGGACCTGCTCCTCCGACCTCCGGGTGCTCTCCTCCTTGATGATGACCATGCAGACCACGAGATCGCCCTGCTTCACCGAGAGCGGCGCGGAGTCGGGCGCCTTCCAGGTGTTGACGAACCGGGTGCTGGTGGTGCTGCAGGCGGTCAGCCCCACGAACGCAAGGCTCATGAGGAGGGTGCAGGCTCGGGGCTGCGTCGGGGTCATGGCCGGTCCTTATCATTCTCGGCGTCCGAAGCCGTGCCCTCCGTCAGGAGGCCGGTGGGGCGAGGACCCCTTCCCGCGTCATCTGCGCTGCCGCTGCCTTCACCAGCTCGGCGAAGAAGCTGTCGAGCTGACCAGGGTCGGTGGTCACGCTCTCCGCCGACCAGAGGAGCTTCTCCTGGGGGAGGGTGTAGACCAGCAGCTGGATGCGAACCACCGTGGTGGTCACCGTGTGAGCGGGGGTGGTCTGCGACTGCCAGCCGAGGTTGTAGAAGGTTCCAAAATCGTAGAGCGGACTGCCCCCCGCCCACTGCGTGGGAACGTTCTTCTCGCTGGTGTCCGCCGAGATGGGGCGCGCGCCGAAGATCGCCGTTGCCGCGGAGCTCCGGATCGTCGCCAGCGCCTTCGCCTGGTCGTCGACCTGGTCGGTGGGGACGAGCGTGTAGGAGGGAATGGGGCGGAACCCGCGCGCGCGCAGCTCGTCGCAGAGGGCGTCCTCATCCTTCCGCCTCGTGCCATCCTCCTGGGAGATCACCATCGCCACGACCTTGTCCCCCTGCTTCACCGTGAGCGGCGCGGCGTCGGGTGCCTTCCACGTGCTGACGAAGTGCGTGCCCTTGTTGCTGGTGGTGCTGCAGCCGGCCAGACCGGCGAGCACCACGGTGGCGACCAGGACGCGGTGTGATCTCGGGGACATGACGACTCCTGGGAAAGTATGGGGCCGGGTTGTCCTAACCCGCCGCCGGGCTTAAGGGCGCAAGGATGCATCCCCACGGCCGCCCCAACCGACTCGCCGCCGAATCCTCGCCGTACCTGCGCCAGCATGCCACCAACCCGGTGGACTGGTACCCCTGGGGCGACGAGGCGCTGCGGCGCGCGCGCGACGAGCAGCGGCCCATCCTCCTGTCGGTGGGCTACTCGGCCTGCCACTGGTGCCACGTGATGGCGCACGAGTCCTTCGAGGATCCGGCAACGGCAGCGCTGATGAACGCGCACTTCGTGAACGTGAAGGTGGACCGCGAGGAGCGGCCCGACCTGGACCAGATCTACCAGGGCGTGGTGCAGCTGATGGGTGGCCAGGGTGGCTGGCCGCTGACGGTCCTTCTCACCCCGGACCTCGTCCCGTTCTACGGGGGGACGTACTTCCCGCCCGAGCCCCGGCATGGGCTGCCGTCGTTCCGGATGCTGCTCGACGCCCTCTCCCGCGCCTGGACGGAGAAGCGCGAGGAGGTGCTCGCCCAGGCCGGCGAGTTCAAGAACGGCCTCCGGCAGCTCGCCACCTACGGGCTCGGAACGCTGGTCACCCCGGTCTCGGGCGAGGACCTGATCGCCTCGGGCCGGGCGCTGGCCCGGGCACTGGACCCTGTCGAGGTCGGCTTCGGCGGCGCGCCGAAGTTCCCGAACACCATGGGCCTCGCGCTGCTCCTGCGAGCGTGGCGGCGGAGCGGCAACGCGGCGCTCCTCGAGGGCGCACTCCACACGCTGGACCGGATGGTGACCGGCGGCGTCCACGACCAGCTCGGCGGCGGGTTCCACCGCTACAGCGTGGACCGCTTCTGGCGGGTGCCCCACTTCGAGAAGATGCTCTACGACAACGCGCTGCTGCTGCACCTGCTCGCCGAGGCGCAGCAGGTCTCGCCGCGGGCCGACTGGGTGGAGAGCGCGGAGCGGCTCGTCGCGTGGCTCGCCCGCGAGATGACCGACGCGGCGGGCGCCTTTCACGCCACCCAGGACGCCGACAGCGAGGGCGTGGAGGGGAAGTTCTTCGTCTGGAGCCCCGCGGAGCTGAAGGCGGTGCTCGGGCCCGAGGACGGCCGGCGGGCGGCGACGGCGTTCGGGGCCACCGCGCAGGGTACGTTCGAGCATGGGCGGAGCGTGCTCGAGCGCCGGGTGCCGATCGCCGAGCTGGCCCGCGACGCGGGCACGGGCGAGGACGAGACGCGGCGCTGGCTCGACTCGGTCCGTGCGCGGCTCCTCGCCGAGCGGTCGACGCGCATCCCACCGGGGCGGGACGACAAGGTGCTCGCGGGCTGGAACGGGCTGATGATCCGCGGACTCGCCCTCGCCGCGCGCGTCTTCGAGCGGCCGGAGTGGGCGGAGCGGGCCGCCCGTGCAGCGGGCGCGGTGCTCGAGCGCCAGCTGCAGAACGGGCGCCTCCTCCGCGTGCACCAGGACGGGGTGAGCAAGGTGGACGCCTTCCTCGAGGACTGGGGCGGGCTCGCCGCCGGACTGGTGGCGCTCTACCAGGCCACGTTCGACCCGCGCTGGCTCGAGACGGCGGTCCAGCTGGCGGATGGAGCACAGGAGCGGTTCTGGGATCCGGAGCACAAGGCCTACCGGACGGCACCACGCGGGCAGGCGGACCTCGTCGTCGAGGCGTATGCGCTGCACGACAACGCGGTGCCCTCCGGGGCGAGCCTGCTCACCGAGGCGAACGTCGCGCTGGCGGCGCTGACCGGCCGGCACGTCTTCCTCGATCGCGCCGAGGCCTACCTCTCGCGGATGCGCGACGCCGCGCTGGCCAACCCCTTCGCCTACGGCCACCTCTGGTGCGCGGCGGATGTGCTCGCCGACGGGGTGCCGGATGTGGCGCTGGTGGGCAGCCGGGACGCGCTCGGGCCGTTTCTCGGGTTGCTCGGGAGGACGTACGCCCCGACGGTCTCGGTCGCCGCGTTCGAGGCAGGAGCGGCGGCGCCGGTGCTGGCCGAGCTTGCCGAGGGGAAGACCTCGGCCGGGGCGCCGGCCGCGGCGTACGTGTGCCGGAACTTCACCT
>JADGQZ010000275.1 GCA_017881345.1 Myxococcaceae bacterium
CCGATGACCACGATGGCCACGTGGGTCGGCGCGAGCTTCGGTGGGATGACCAGGCCGGCGTCGTCCGAGTGGGTCATCACCAGCCCACCGATGAGCCGCGTCGACACGCCCCACGAGGTCTGCCAGACGAGGTGCTGCTGCCCGTCGCGCCCCTGGAACTGCGTCCCGAACGCCCTGGCGAAGTTCTGCCCGAGGTTGTGGCTCGTGCCCGCCTGGAGCGCCTTCTTGTCCTGCATCATGGCCTCGATGCTGTAGGTGCGGACCGCGCCGGCGAACTTCTCGCTGTCGGACTTCTTCCCGGCGAGCACCGGCATCGCCATCCACTCCTCGGCGAACGTCCGGTACACCTCCAGCATCCGCAGGGTCTCCTCCTCCGCCTCGGCCTCCGTCTCGTGGCAGGTGTGCCCTTCCTGCCAGAGGAACTCGCTGGTGCGGAGGAAGAGGCGAGTCCGCATCTCCCAGCGCACCACGTTCGCCCACTGGTTCAGGAGCATCGGGAGGTCCCGGTAGCTCTGGATCCACCGCGCGAACATCGAGTTGATGATGGTCTCCGAGGTGGGCCGGATGACGAGGGCCTCCTCGAGCTTCTTGCCCCCGGCGTGGGTCACCACCGCCAGCTGCGGGGCGAAGCCCTCCACGTGCTCGGCCTCCTTTCGGAGGAAGCTCTCGGGGATGAGCAGCGGGAAGTAGGCGTTCTTGTGACCGGTGGCCTTGAACATCCCGTCCAGCACGCGCTGGATGTTCTCCCAGAGCGCGTAGCCGTTGGGGCGGATGACCATGCAGCCCTTGACGTCGGAGTAATCCGCCAGCTTCGACTTGAGGACCACGTCCACGTACCACTCGGAGAAGTTCTTCTCCCGAGGGGTCAGCTTCTCGGCCATGACGTTCCGTTCACCCTTTCCTGCGCGGCAGGAGGCGTCACGTACCGGAGGCCGCGGGGCAGTGCAACTCCTGGCACGGGTCAGACGGACCGCCGAGTCGGCGTCACTTCCCGGGCTCGGTCGCGTTCGGCACCACCTGCTTCACCGGCTCCATCGACTTCACCTGCCCGTTCAGCCGGTCGACGGTCACCTGGACCGGGAACTTGCCCGGACCCATGTCGAAGGTGAGCAGCACCAGGCCGGCCGAGAGCTCCTGGCTGGCGACCAGGGTGGGCTTCCCCGGTCCGGCGGCCTTCTGCACGTAGTCGCTGCCCATCTGGACCGCCTGGTCGAAGCCCAGGGTGTTGATCATCGCCGTGGACGGTGGCGGCTCGGGAGCCGCCGGTCGGCTCGATTGGCCGGAGGGTGCGCACGCCATCCACATCAGGAGTACCCCCACCGCGCCGCAGGCCCGCCTCATCTCGCCGGCGAGAAGGTCACGCGGGACGGGAGAGGTCAAGCGGTTCAAGCTCGCATCCCGGGCCCGTGCCGGGAAGGTGCCCCGAGCGGGGCAGAGGCGTGCCGCGATCACTGGCACTGGAACGGGTCCGCGCCGCCCGGGGAGCTCGCGGGCCGTCCTGCAGAAGCTGCGCGAGCTCCGTGTGTCGCAGCGGGTGCGCGCCTCGCCTACGCAGGAGATTTGTTAACGTCGTCACGAGATGACGCGCCCGCGCCTGCTGGTGGTTGACGACAACCTCGAGCTGCTGTCGCTCCTGACGCACCTCTTCGAGGATGCCGGATACGACGTCGTCTCGGCCTCCAAGGCCAAGCAGGCGCTCGACGTCGCGCGGGGCAACACGCCGGCGCTCGCCGTGCTCGACGTCCTCCTCCCGGACGTCATGGGCTACCAGCTCGCGGATCAGCTGCGGAAGGAGTTCCCCCACCTCCCGGTCATCTTCGTCACCGGCGTGTTCAAGGGCGGCAAGCACGCGGCCGACGCAAAGGCGAAGCATGGGGCGGTGGCCTGGTTCGAGAAACCGTTCGAGGCGCGCAAGCTCCTCGAGGCGGTGGCGCAGTTCGTCCCCGCGACTCGCAGCAGCTCCGGCGGGACGGAGGAGTTCGAGGTCGAGCTGGACATCGACATCGAGGAGGAAGAGCAGCCGGACACGATGGAGCTCACCGGCAAGATCAAGGTGATGGACGCGGGGGAGGTGAGCGCCGAGCTCCGGGGCGCAGACCTTCGCGCCAAGCCGATGCAGCGCCACCCGGACACGCTGGTGCGGACCCGGCCGGCCGGAGGCGAGCCGCCTCCCCTGCCGGCGAAGGCCCTCCGGCGGGGCGAGCTCCGGGACAACTTGCCGTCGCTCATCACCGCCTTCTTCCAGACCCGCGAGACGGGCGAGCTCGGCGTGCAGCGCGGCCAGGTGAAGAAGGTCGTCTACTTCGAGGACGGGATGCCGGTGTTCGCGCTCTCGAACCTCCTCTCGGATCGGCTGGGGCAGTTCCTGGTTCGCACCGGGAAGGTCCGGCCCGAGCAGCTCGCGGACGTGGCGCTGATGGCGCAGAAGACGAAGCGGCGCACCGGCGACATCCTCGTGGAGAGGGGACTGCTCCGCGACACCGAGCGGCTCTACTACGTGGGGCAGCAGGTCAAGTCGATCATCTACTCGCTCTTCGCGTGGGAGGAGGGCACCTACGTGATGTCCTTCGGGGGCAAGGCCCGCGGTGAAACCCTGAAGCTCGACGTCAACCCGGCCAACCTCATCGTCCGCGGGGTGAAGAAGCTCTACAAGGTCGAGCGGGTGAAGCGCATCCTGGCGCTCGAGGACCGGCTGGTGCCCTCACGTCAGCCGGTGTACCCGCCGAGCGACATCGAGCTGGAGCGCTGGGAGACGGAGCTTCTGTCGCACGCCGACGGAACGCGGACCGTCGCCGAGCTCATCGCCCATGCCCGCCGGCCAGAGCCGGTGGTGCAGCTCACGCTGACCTCGCTGGTCGCGGTCCAGGCGCTGGAGAAGGCCGCGGTCTAGCCGAGGACCTGCGGGAGCAGCGGCCAGCCCCAGAGGATGCCCATCGCCACGCTGAGCGTCCCCGCGGCGGCGCTGGTCCAGGCCCGAGCTCGCCGGGTCTGCAGCAGGTGCGCGAGCGGCCAGCCGGCCAGTCCCGAGAGCAGCGCCATCCCGAGCACGGAGCCCCCCCCGAACACCAGGGTGTAGGCGATGCGTTCGGTGTTGGTGTCGAACCCGGCGAGCACGAGGGCGGTCAGGGCCCCGCTCCCGGCGAGCCCGTGGATGACCCCGACGAGCAGCGGGCGCAGCGCGAAGGCGCGGTGTCCGAGATGCACGTGCGGCGCCTCGCCTGCGTGCACGTGCAGCCGCCCGCGGTGCTCATGGCGGCGCGGTACGCCGTGCAGCATCTCGGCGCGGGCGCGCACCAGGGCGCGCAACCCGAGGAAGAGGAGCATCACCGAGACGCCGAGCTCGAATGCCGCGGTCAGCCGGGTGGACAGCGTGGTCCGGAAGAGCGCCAGCGCGCCGCCCATCGCGAGCAGCGCCACCGTGTGTCCCAGGCCCCAGTAGGCACCGAGCCACAGTCCCGAGCGAGGGTCATCCTCCTCGGTGACCAGCGTCGACACCGCCGCGAGGTGATCGGGCTCGAGGGCATGACGCATGCCCAGCAGCAGTCCGAGAAACCAGGCGGTGGCGGTGGTCAGGGGGCCTCCGAGCTGTCCCTCTAGCACGGGTCGGGAAGGCTGGCGGGCGGGCCTCCGGGCGCCGGGCTGTCAATCCCTTCCGCGCGACCTGTGGCGGCCTCACCCCTTCAGTGGAGGCGGGGGCGCCCCGTTTGCGGGAACCCCTGGACGCGGGGACGGCGCGGCAGCGAGCGACGTGCGCGCGAACCGGCATTTCACGATTCACAAGGAGACGAGTGATGCGAGCGGGATGGTTTGGACTTCTTGCGTTGATGGGTGGGCTGGCGCTCGGCGCGGCCTGTGAGCAGAACGGGCCAGGCAGCAGCTCGGAGCGGGGCAGCACGACCTCGGCGCCGAGCTCCCGCAGCCCCAGCGGAGAGCGCGCGATCGATCCGAGCGCCGGCTCGGCACAGAGCACCGGCTCGGCGGCGGGCCTGACCCCGGATCGCGGCATGGGCGGCTCGGGCACGGGCGGCTCGGGTGATGCTGGCATGGGCGCCGACGCCGGCACCCGGATGCGGTAAGCGCCGACGCGGTACCTCCGAGCACCGGCGCGGCCTCAGGTGGACGCGCCTGCTCGAGAGCCGTCCGTCGGTCTGAGCACGCACATTAGCCGGCACCGGGGCGGGAACGCGCCGCTCGGTGGCGTGGTGGGCGCGGGGACGCACGCTTCGGGTCAGCCCGGGGCGTCGTGCCGGGCGGTCGGGTCGCGTCCGGCGACCTGCAGCGCCGCGGTGCCGAGCGCGAGCTCCTCGACCAGGCGCCTGTGCTCCACCGAGCCGAGCTCGGTGACCCGATCCTCGGCGGGGCGGACGAACCGTTGCACCAGCACGTCGATGCGGGCGTGCGCCTCGCGGAGGCGCTCGTCCGAGATGTGGCCCTTGCGCGTGGCGTCGACCAGCGCGTCGAGCACGCGGTGCTGCACCGCCGGATGGTGACACACCAGCAGCACGTCCACCCCGGCGCGGATGGCCTCCACCGCAGCGGCCGCCGGATCGCTGATGGCCTTCATCTCCAGGTCGTCGCTCACCGCCACACCCCGGAAGCCGAGCCGCTCGCGCAGCAGCCCGGTCATGCAGCCGGGGCTGAGCGTCGCCGCGA
>JADGQZ010000276.1 GCA_017881345.1 Myxococcaceae bacterium
CCCACGCCCTCTTCGACCGGGTCCGGGTCGAGCCGACCGACGTCTCCTTCCGCGAGGCGATCACCTTCGCCACCGAGGGCGGGTTCGACGCCTTCGTCGCCGTGGGTGGAGGGTCCACCATCGACACCGCGAAGGCGGCCGACCTCTACGCGACCCATCCGGCGGACTTCCTCGATTACGTCAATGCGCCGATCGGAAAGGGGAAGCCGGTCCCCGGTCCGCTCAGGCCGCTGATCGCGGTCCCCACCACTGCCGGGACCGGGAGCGAGACCACCGGGGTCGCGATCTTCGACTACACGCCGCTCCACGCGAAGACCGGCATCGCGCACCGGCGGCTGAAGCCGCTCCTCGGAATCCTCGACCCGGAGAACACCCGGAGCATGCCTCCGCAGGTGGCGGCGACGAGCGGATTCGACGTGCTGAGCCACGCCATCGAGTCCTTCACCGCGCTGCCGTACCACCAGCGCCCGCGCCCGGATCGCCCCATCGTGCGTCCCGCGTATCAGGGCTCGAACCCGATCAGCGACGTCTGGTCGCTGGAGGCGATGCGCTGGGTCTCGAAGTACTTCGTCCGTGCAGTGGAGAATCCGGATGACGACGAGGCCCGCGAGAAGATGCAGCTCGCGGCCGCCTTCGCCGGGGTGGGCTTCGGCAACGCCGGCGTGCACCTGCCGCACGGGATGTCGTATCCGGTCTCGGGCATGGTCAAGGACTTCCACCCCCACGGTTTCCCGGTGGACCACCCGATCGTGCCCCACGGGATGTCGGTCATCCTCAACGCGCCGGCGGTCTTCCGCTTCACGGCGCAGGCCTGTCCGGACCGGCACCTCATCGCGGCGGAGATCCTCGGGGCGGACGTCTCGCGGGCGAAGCCGGAGGACGCGGGGAAGATTCTCTCCGATCGGCTGGTCGGCGTGATGCAGCGGCTCAAGATGCCGAACGGGCTCAGCTCCGTGGGATACCGGAAGTCGGACATCCCGGCGCTGGTGCAAGGGACGTTGCCCCAGGCGCGGGTGACGAAGCTCTCACCGCGACCAGTGACGGAGACGGATCTCGCGCATCTGTTCGAGGAGGCGCTGCACGGCTGGTGAGGGCCGGCGATCGGCGTGTCGGTCCCGTCCAGGTGTTCTAGAGGTTCTGCTCATCCATCCAGCGACGCCACCCGTCGATCTCCGCCTGTCGGCGGCGGGCGATCCGCCCGAACCACCAGGGGGCGGTGAAGCTCAGGGCGATGCCGAAGAGGAAGCAGGTCAGGGTCATCACCCGGACCGGCAGCGGAGATCCGTGCTCGACGTAGAGGACCTGGGTCGCGATGCCGCCGAGCAGACACAGTGCGAGGTACACCCAGCGGCCGAGGTGAGCGACGCGGAGCTCTCCCTCGAGGCGGCGCTCGAGGAATCCGATGCCCTCGCGCGGGCTCGCGACCCGCCACGACCCGACGCCGCGCTGGATGAGCACGAACCCCACGAGCATCGCGATGCAGAACCCGAGGATTCCCCAGCCGATGAGGTTCACCATGCTCTCCGGGGCGGTCAATGCGGGGACGGCGCCGAGCGAGGCGCCCACGAGGAGCAGGAACACGCTGACGTTGGTCCGGCGGTGACGCCGGGCCTCCCGTTCGGCCCGGGCGCGGATGTCCGGGAGAGGCCCCGAGGCCCCCGCCCAGGTGGACTGCCATGATTCCCAGCCGGTCATGCTGCCTCCTGCTCCATGGAACGGCGGAGGGCCTCGCGCGCCCTTCCCAGCCGGACCGCCACGTTCTCCGGAGTGATGCACACCACCTCGGCGATCTCGGCGTGCGACAGCCCCTCCAGGGCGAGGGTCAGGACCTGACGCTGGCCGAGCGGAAGTGTCCGGAGGTGCTCGAGGAATCTCTCGGTCCGCTGCCGGTTCGCCACCTGCTCGTCGGGCGCCGGCCGCGGATCCGGGAGATGGACCAGGGCCACGTCGGAACCCGCGGGTCGTCGTGCGCGGCGCCAGGCGTGGGAGAGGCAACGATTGTGGGCGATGCGGAGGACGAACGTCCTCGCCGAGCTCTCGCCCCGGAAGCGGGGGAGGGCCTTCCACACCGCGAGCAGGACCTCCTGCGCGAGATCGTCGCGCTCGGCCCCATCGGGCGCATAGCTGCCGACCACCCGCCAGAGGGCAGGGCCGTGCACGCGCAGGCACTCGTCGAGCTCCATGCTCCCCGTAGTCTCGCGCCCTCGCCCGACCTAACAAACAAGCGCCACACGCACCCTCGGCCCCGCTGTAGGCGCGGGGCCTCTGGACGCTCATGCAGCGGAGGCGCGGGAGCCACCGTGCCGTCGGCTTCTCGTAGGGTGTGCGCACCTTCGAGCTGAGGGCGCGCAACGATGGCTCGGTCGATTTCTCGATGGAGGAGCGCTTCTCGGGTCTGGTGCTGCCGCTGGTCAAGGGCTCGCTTCCAGACTTCGGGCCGGTGTTCGCGCGTTTTGCCAGTGACCTGAGAACCGAGGCGGAACGGGCCAAGGCCTGAGAGGGGCTCAGCTCCCCGAGGCGAGCCACTGCTCGAAGGTCGGGCCCGCGAGCGTCGCTCCGGGGCCGGGCAGCAGGGCTCCCGACTCGTAGAGCCCGTGGTCGGGGTCCGCGGCGTTGCTCACTCCCTCGATGCGCACCGGGTCGCGGCGCCGGTCCACCAGCAGCTTCGCCATGTCGACGAGATTCTCCGCCCGCGGTCCGGCGATCTCCGGGAACGGCGGCCTCGAGGATCCGCTCGAGGCCCACGGTCCGGTGGCCAGGTCGGCCAGCGCCTCGGCGACGGTCGTCGCCGCCACGAGCTGGGTACGCATCCGGGGGATGTAGCTCAGCTCGCCGCGCCTGCCCCATTCCACGAACTGTCCGACCAGCTCGTGGAACTGCGCTGCTCGCAGGATGCGGACCGGGATCGGTCCGGCCAGGACCGCCTTCTCGTGTGTGACCTTCGCGGCATTGTAGCCGCCGGTGAAGCGGTCGATTCCGATGATCGAGATCACCACCAGGCGCCGGACGCCGGCCTGCTTCCCCGCCGCGTGGAGGTTCCGCGCCGCGGCGACGAAGAATTCCGTCGCTGGCCTCTGCTCCGGGGAGGGGCTGCTCGAGGTATCGATGATGCAGTCCACGCCGCTCAGAGCGTTCGCCAGACCTTCCCCGGTGGTGACGTCCACACCGCTGGCTCGCGACATGGGGACGACCTCGTATCCGCGGGTCTTCAGCACCTCGACGAGGGGACGGCCGACCCGGCCCGTCGCGCCGGCGACGGCGACCTTCCTGTATTCCTGCGCCATGATCTCTCCTTCCAGGAGGCTCCAGGCCCTGGCCCGTCACGCACGGAACGCGTCTGCTCGTCACCGGCACGAACCGGGCTGGCACCCAGATGTGATCGTCATGGTGGTGGATTGTCGGAGGCCACACGCCCCGACGGATCCAGAGGCGAACAACTCGGTTGAAGAGAGACCGGCCTGCCGTCGGGCAGCGGTGGGGTGATCAGGTGGGCAATGTCCAGGACTGGGGGCGACGCCCGGGGTGAGCGGCCCCACCTCCTCGGGCAAATCGGGCTGCAGCGCCACGGGCGACGGCTCGGGATGGGCCAACCTCATCGGCCTGCTGCTGGTCGCGAGCGCAGGCTCGAGATGCTGGACGGCGCGCGGAGGTTCCCGGGGGTGTTGGCCCACCCGTCGAACCGTCGCCCTGCGTGCACGGTGGCGACCCTGCTCGGGGCGTGGTCACCGGCGCGGGCCGTCTTGCATTCAGCGCGTTCCGCTCAGGGATGCGTTCAGCGCGACGGCGAGCGCAGCTTCACCACTGACGAGGTCCTTCCAGCGGAGCTCGTGTCCCTTGCGCCGTCCCTTCGGGGTGAGCTTCAGGCCTTCCGGCGAGATCGCAAGCGTGAACGGCTTGTCGTCGATGACGATCTCCCGCCGGAGGGTCCCTTCCAGTTTGGTCATGGATCCAGCGTACACCTAGCCTGGCCAGGGCCGCGGCGCCCCGCTCAGGCGAGATACTTCTTCAGGAACTCGATCGTCCGCTGCCAGGCGAGCTGCGCCGCCGCCTTGTCGTATCGAGGCGTGGTGTCGTTGTTGAACCCGTGCTGGGTGCCTGGATAGGTGAAGATCTGGTACCGCACGTGGTTGGCCTTCAGCGCCGCCTCGTAGCCTGGGATCCCGGCGTCGATCCGGTCATCGTGCTCGGCGTACTGGAGAAGTAGCGGTGCCTTGATGTGGGCGACGTCCTCGGGCGTCGGCTGGGCTCCGTAGAAGGCGACGGCGCCCGCCAGCTCGGGAAGGCGTGTGGCGAGGTAGTTCGCGATTCCGCCGCCGACGCAGAACCCCACCACGCCGATCTTGCCGGTGCAGTCCGGGCGGCTCTCGAGGTAGCGGGCCGCGGCCAGGAAGTCCTCGCGGACCTTCGCCTGGTCGAGCTTCGCGAACAGCTCCCGCGCCTTGTCCTCGTCGCCGGGGTAGCCCCCCAGCGGCGCGAGCGCGTCCGGTGCGAAGGTCATGAAGCCATCGAGGGCGATTCGCCGGGCGATGTCCTCGATGTGCGGGTTCAGCCCGCGGTTCTCGTGCACGACGAGGACGCCGGGCAGCTTGCCGGACACGCCGGTCGGGCGGACCAGGTAGCCTCGCATCCGTCCCTGGCCCTGCGGGGACGCGTACTCGACCGTGCTCGCCTGGAGGCGCTTGTCGTCCTTCGGGATCTGCTGGGCCTCGGCGAACCGGGGACTCAGGAGGTCGAGGAGCATCGAGGCGGTCATCCCGCCGACGGCGTACCTCGTGGCGCGTTCGAGGAAGCCGCGGCGGTCGATGTCGCCGTGCACGTACTTGTCGAAGAGATCGAGCAGTCCCTGATCGAAGTCCTTCGCGGTCTTCCTCGCCATGTGATGCCTCCGGATGCGCACGCGCCAGGCAGCGGTCCCCGCGGAAATAGCGCACGAGGTGGCCGGGATGGACAGCCGGAACGTTCCGGCGCCGACCAGGGTGTGCGCAGTCGAACCTCGACGTGATGAAGAGCCTTGCCAGCCCGACGGCTAGCCATGCGGGGCGAGGAGCGCGGCCCGCGCCGGGGGTGGACCCACCACCCGGTCCTTCCCCAGGCGCTTCGCCTCGAATGCCCGAGCGTCCGCCGCGGCGAGCACCTCTTCCACCTCGTCGCCATCCGCGGGCCAGCTGGCGACGCCGACGCTGACGGTGACCGTGACCACCGCTCGCCCCGCATGGATCCGGAGGGCAGCGACCTCCTGGCGCAGACCTTCCATCCGCATCAGGGCCTGAGCGACATCCGTTTCGGGAAAGGCGATGACGAACTCGTCTCCCCCGAGGCGGGCGGCCAGGTCGCTCTTCCGGATGGAATGCCGCAACCGCCGGGCGACCGTCTGCAGCGCCAGGTCTCCCCCGGCGTGGCCGTGCGCGCTGTTCAGCTCACGGAAGCTGTCCAGGTCCGCGATGGCGAAGGTCAGAGGCCGCTGGCTCCGGCGTGCCCGGCTCATCTCCTCCTCGAGGCGCTCCTCGAACCACGCCCGGTTCGCGAGCCCGGTGAGGCCGTCTCTCCAGGAAAGGTGACGCCACCGATGCCCGCGCAGAGCGACGGCAGCGCCGATCACCCCTGCGCCGACGAGGACCACGCTGCGAGCGACCTGCGCAGCCCACCCGAACTCGCCATACGAGGACTCGGCCCGGAAGGCCGCCGCGAGATCCCAGTGGCGCGTCGCGTAGAAGGAGAGCCCGAGGTACTCCGCCACCGCGAGGGCCGATGCCGCCACGCAGAGCCGCCAGTCGTATCGAAGCCCGGCGCTCGCGACGGCGAGGAAGTAGACCTCGAACACCACCCGGCTGTTCAGCCCGGTGAGGGGCCGATTCAAGGCGAAGAAGACGGCGAGGCCCGCGCTCACCAGCGTCACGTCGAGGAAGATGCTGAGCAGACACATCCAGGGCCGGTAGGCGTACCGGACCGCAAGACAGAGAAGGACGGCGACGAGCAGGCCCGCGCCGGTCAGGCCGCGTCCGACGACGGCCTCCTGGCTACGAAAGGCCAGCCGGGCCGGGACGCTGTCCAGCTCGAGGAGGGGGGTCAGCTGGATCAGCGCAAGCAGCGCCATCGAGATGAGCCGGACCCGCGCGACCAGCCGCTCACCGCTCTCGCCGGCCTCGACGACCAGCCGGCTCCGCTCCCGAAGTGCCCGGAGGAAGGCCGGCAGGAGAACGCGACGGGTTCCGAGGGCGACGGTCAGAGACGTGTCCGGGGAACGTGTCACGCGCCGCGATGCTACCCCGGAGGCGCTGGAGGACCGTGCTTGCCGCGCGCTCGCCACGCCCGTCGCACCTTCAGCTTCCTGCGCCCACCTGTGCGAACCCTGGCGAAAAGGCGGCGTCCGGGCTAGGGCCCGAACCCGCCTCCTCAGAACAGCGCCGCAGCGTGGTGCCGGAGGTGCTCCTCCACGAAGGTCTGGATGAACCAGTACCCGTGGTCGTAGCCCTCCCGCATCCGGAGCTCGAGCGGTTGTCCCGACGCCGCGCAGGCCGCGGCGAAGAGCTCGGGGCGGAGCTGACCTGCGAGAAACTGGTCCGCCGTGCCCTGGTCGATCCGGATGACGCCCGGGAAGCCCCGGCCGCGCACCAGCTCGGTGGCGTCGTGCTCCGCCCAGCGTGTCCGGTCTGGTCCGAGCAGCCGGCCGAAGGCCTGGATGCCCCAGGGCACCTGGGTGGGCGCGACCATCGGGGCGAAGGCGGAGAGGCTGCGATACCGATCCGGATGCCGCAGGGCCAGGGTGAGGGCCCCGTGGCCCCCGACCGAGTGACCGAGGATTCCGCGCCGATCGGACGCCACCGAGAAGTGCGCCTCGATCAGCGCAGGCAGCTCCTCGGTGACGTACGACTCCATCCGGTATGCGGTCGACCACGGCGGCTCGGTGGCATCGACGTAGTACCCGGCGCCGAGCCCGAAGTCCCAGGAGGCATCGTCCCCCGGGAACCGGGTGCTCCGCGGGCTGGTGTCACAGGTCACCAGCGCCAGGCCCAGCTCGGCCGCGACGCGCTGGGCGCCCGCCTTGATGGCGAAGGTCTCCTCGCTGCAGGTCAGGCCGGCCAGGGCGTAGACCACCGGGACGCGATCTCCCTCGAGGGCCGACGGCGGGAGGAACACCGAGAAGCGCATCGGGCCACCGCAGGCGAGGCTGGAATGTTCGTAGAAGCCCTGCACTCCGCCATGGCAGCGGTGTTCGCTCCGCCGGACGAGGTCGGTCATCTCAGCCGTACTCGACCACCGTCCTGATGGACGTTCCGGCATGCATGAGGTCGAACGCCTCGTTGATCCGTTCCAGCGGGAGCTTGTGGGTGATCAGTCGGTCGATCTCGATCTTCTTGTCCATGTACCAGTCGACGATGCGGGGAACGTCGGTGCGGCCGCGCGCTCCGCCGAACGCCGTCCCCTTCCAGACTCGACCGGTGACCAGCTGGAAGGGGCGGGTGGAGATCTCCTGTCCCGAGCCGGCGACACCGATGATGACGCTGACGCCCCAGCCCCGGTGACAGCACTCCAGCGCCTGGCGCATCAGCTTCACGTTGCCGACGCACTCGAAGCTGTAGTCCGCGCCTCCCCCGGTCAGCTCCACCAGGTGCCCGACCAGATCACCTTGCACCGTGGCGGGATTGACGAAGTGGGTGAGCCCGAACTGCTTGCCCAGCTCCTCACGCGCCGGGTTCAGATCGATGCCGACGATCTGGGTGGCTCCGGCGAGGCGCGCGCCCTGGACCACGTTGAGCCCGATCCCACCCAGCCCGAACACCACCACCCGGGCTCCGGGCTCGACCCTGGCAGTGAAGATGACCGCTCCGAGACCGGTGGTGACCCCACAGCCGACGTAGCAGATCTTGTCGAACGGGGCGTCGGAGCGGACCTTGGCCACCGCGATCTCCGGGAGGACGGTGTGATTGGCGAAGGTGGAGCAGCCCATGTAGTGGAACAGCGGCTTGCCCTTGAGCGAGAAGCGGCTGGTCCCGTCGGGCATCAGGCCCTTGCCCTGCGTGCTGCGGATGGCGGTGCAGAGGTTCGTCTTCCGGCTCAGGCAGGAGGGACATTGCCGGCATTCCGGCGTGTAGAGAGGAATGACGTGGTCCCCCGGCTTCACCGTGGTGACCCCGGGCCCGACCTCCTGGACGATGCCCGCCCCCTCGTGCCCGAAGATGACGGGGAAGATGCCCTCCGGGTCCGCGCCCGACCGGGTGAACTCGTCGGTGTGACAGACCCCGGTTGCCTTCAGCTCGACCAGGACCTCGCCCGGACGAGGACCGGAGAGCTCGACCTCCTCGATCACCAGCGGCTTTCCCACCTCGAAGGCAACGGCGGCGCGCGTCTTCATCGAGCGACCTCCATGCTGCGCAGCGTCGCGACTGTAGCCGGGGGCCGGACCGTTCGAAACCGGAGCTGCTGCAGCCGATGGACGTTGAACGAACGCCCCGGCTGGTGTCATCAGCATCGAAGCGAGAGGAGGAGACCATGCTCTCCATTCATCCGTCGGTCGATGGTGGAATCCGTCCCGGGACGAAGGACTTCCAGGGCGGGACCCTGGTCTGCCGCTGTACCCGGGATCCGGTGGAGGTGACGATCCGGGCACAGACCGCCCACAACCACGCCTGCGGCTGCACGAAGTGCTGGAAGCCGACCGGGGCCCTCTTCTCGGTGGTGGCCGTCGTGCCCCACGACAAGCTCGCCGTGACCAAGAACGGCCAGAAGCTCTCCATCGTGGACAAGACGGCCACCATCCTCCGCCACGCCTGCACCGGCTGCGGCGTGCACATGTACGGACCGGTGGAGAACCCCAAGCACGCCTTCTGCGGGCTGGACTTCGTCCACACCGAGCTCTCCCCGCAGACGGGCTGGTCGGCGCCGGAGTTCGCAGCCTTCGTCTCCTCGATCATCGAGTCGGGGTTTCCTCCCGCGCGGATGGGCGAGGTTCGGGCCCGTCTCAAGCAGCTCGGCCTCGAGCCGTATGACTGCTTGAACCCCACCTTGATGGACGTGCTGGCCACCCATGCGGCGAAGGCCTCCGGCAAGCTGAAAGCGTAGACCGGCGCAGCGTGTCGCGGACCGGCGCGAGATCGATCGCGACAGCAACGGGATTGCTCGTCCAGAGTGGCGCCGTGTTTCGCGCGATCTCCACCACCTCGCTCGCCCTGGTCCTCGGTTGCACCTCCGGATCCCCCGGGACCGGCGCTCCCCCAAAGACCGGCCCCTTGCGTTTCGAGGTGCGGCTCGCGCCCGGCGTCGTCGACGGGCCGGTGACCGGCCGCCTGATGGTGGTCCTCGATAGCCAGCAGAAGGGGGAGCCGCGCGAGCACGTGACCGACCTGGACCGCACGGCGCAGATCTTCGGAATCGACGTCCGTGATCTCGCGCCCGGTGCGTCCGCCACGATTGAGGGCGACGTGCTCGGCTACCCCGTCACGAGCCTCGGCGCGCTTCCCGCCGGGTCGGTCCGGGCCCAGGCAGTGCTTCACCGGTACGAGACCTTCCGCCGCTCGGACGGCCGCGTCCTCGAGCTCCCTCCGGATCGGGGAGAGGGGCAGCAGTGGGCGCTCGCGCCCGGGAATCCGGTCTCGACCCCGGTGCGTGTCGAGCTCGATCCGCACGCCAGCGGCACGGTGTCCCTGACCCTCGACCACGTCCTCCCGCCGCTTCCGCCGACGCCGGACACGAAGTACGTGAAGCACGTCCGGTACCGGAGCGAACGCCTCTCGCGCTTCTGGGGACGCGACGTGTTCCTCGGGGCGATCGTCCTCGTGCCCGAGGGCTGGGACACCCACCCGGACCAGCGCTATCCCCTGGTCCTCGCTCACGGCCACTTCTCCCGCGAGCTCTCCGGCTGGCGTGAGACCCCGCCCGACCCCGCGCTCCCACCGGTCGACGCGGCGGGGATCGCCCGCGACTGCCCGGACGGGCACGACGCCCTCTGCGAGAAGCACGGCTACGAGCGCGTCGTCCAGGAGGCCGGCTGGCGCTTCCACCAGGTCTGGACGTCGGCGAGCTTCCCGCGGGTCCTTCTCGTCCAGCTCCAGCATGCGAATCCGTTCTTCGACGACTCCTATGCGGTCAACTCCGAGAACCTCGGGCCGTACGGAGACGCGCTGTACCTGGACTTTCTGCCCGAGCTCGAGCGGCAGTTTCGTGGCCTCGGCCCGTGGGCCCGCGGCACCTACGGCGGCAGCACCGGGGGCTGGGAGGCGCTCGCCGCGCAGCTCCTGTACCCGGACCTGTTCGACGGCGCCATCGTCGCCTGCCCGGACACGATCGACTTCCGCCGCTACGTGACGGTCGACCTCTACGAGGACCACAATGCCTACGTCTCCTCGGGAACCTTCCGGCAAACGCCCCGGCCGGGCTCACGGTTCGCTCTGGGCGACACGCGCTCGACCATCGAGCAGGAGAACCTTCACGAGCTCGTCGTCGGGACCCACTCTCGCTCCGGCGGCCAGTACGACATCTGGGAAGCGGTCTTCGCCCCCGTGGGTCCGGATGGCTACCCGCGCCGGGTCTGGGACAAGCGGACCGGCCACATCGACGCCGAGACGGTGCGTTTCATGAAGGACCACTACGACCTCGGCCACATCCTGACCCGGGACTGGGCGACGCTCGGTCCAAAGCTCCGGGGGAAGCTGGTGGAGATCGACGTCGGCCGAGCCGACACCTTCTTCCTCGACGGAGCGGTGCGCCGCTTCGAGGAGCGCGCACGGGCCCTCCGGAACCCCATCCCGCAGTTCGCCTTCGCCTACGGGGACACGGACGGGCACTGCTGGAGCGGCGACCGCGAGCACCTCAACGCGTACTCACGCCTCACGTACCATGAGCGCCTCATTCCGAAGCTCGTCGAGGGCTGGCGCCGGAATGCGCCGCGCGGTGCGGACGTCACCGGCTGGAGACACTGACCACCGACCACACTTCCGAGGAGGATGAACCATGCCCGCTTACGTCATCGCGCTGCTGGAGGTCACCGACCCGGCAGCGTACGAGCGTTACAAGGCCGTCGTTCCGTCCACCATCGCCGCCGCCGGTGGGCGATCCCTTGCCCGGGGAGGGGAGAGCGTCCTCGAGGGAACCCACGACGGACGGCGCGTGGTCCTCCTCGAGTTCCCCAGCGTCGAGGCCGCCAGGGCGTGGCACCAGAGCGCCGCCTACGCGGAGGCGCGCGTCATCCGTGAGAGATGCGCGCGCAACGTCACCTTCCTCCTGATTCCCGGCGTCGCATGACCCACCGCGAGCTCGGCCTCTGGCGCTCCGTTGTGGTCGCTGTCCGATGATGACGACGTTGCCAACCGGGGAGATTGGACCAAGGTCTAGTTCCGCAGCCGCGTCCGAACGGTTACGCGGCGCTTTCTGAGCCATGGGGCCGAGCGCCCCGGGGCCGGTCCTGATCGAATTCGACAAGACGATCATGAAGTTTCCGAACATCAAGCGCTTCCCGGGCGGAGCGTCGGACGACCTGCGCCCGAATCTACAGAATCCAGCGAATCCGGTTCCGGCCCTCGATCTGAAGAAGCCGCCGCGGGTCAAGTCGGGAGGCGGCTGAAAGCCGGGGCGCGCCGCCCGCGCGCCCTACTCCATCCGGGACCTCGTCGGCGCGTGGACGAGGCGCTGCAGCGCGGGAAGAGGGGACCGGCGGAGCATCACATCGGCGCGCTCCGCGTCCCGCCTCGCAGCGGCGACCTTGCCCTCGCCGCGCTCGGCCGCGGCGAACCAGTGAAGGGCCTCGCCGTGCCCCGGTGCCTCCGGGTTGACCCGCTCCCACGCGGCTAGGAGCGGCAGGAGCAGCTGTTGGGCCTCGACGAAGCGGTGGGCGCGAAGGTCCAGCCGCGCCCCGCCCTCGAGGCAGGTCCGCACGACGATGGATGGCTGGACCTGCGCCCGCTGGAACAGGTCGCGACAG
>JADGQZ010000277.1 GCA_017881345.1 Myxococcaceae bacterium
CCGCCCGGGTCTTCTTGCTCACCGAGGCGTCCGTCTCCCCGAAGAGCTGCCGGCGCTCGGAGTGGCCGACGATGACGTGGGTGCACCCCACCGCCTTCAGCATCGCGGCCGAGATCTCCCCGGTGAACGCACCCTGGGATTCCCAGTGCACGTTCTGGGCGCCCAGCGCGATGCCGCTTCCCTCGAGCGCCCGCGCCGCCGGCTCGAGCGCGGTGAACGGCGGCGCCACCATCACCTCGGCGCGGGTGGCCGACAGCCCGTCGCGGAGCTCGCGGATCAGCTCCACCGCCTCCGGCCCGGTCCGGTGCATCTTCCAGTTCCCGGCCACCAGCGGACGGCGACGTTGCGAGGTCATCACCCCTCCTCGCTCAGGATTCGAGCGCCTTCACCCCGGGCAGCTCCTTCCCCTCGAGGAATTCGAGCGAAGCGCCACCACCGGTCGACACGTGCGACATCTTCTTCGCCAGCCCGAACTCCTGCACCGCCGCGGCGCTGTCCCCACCTCCCACCACGGTGGTCGCGTCGCGCAGCCCGGCGATGGTCTCGGCCACGGCCTTCGTCCCGGCGGAGAAGGCCGCCACCTCGAACAGCCCCATCGGCCCGTTCCAGAGCACGGTGTGCGCCGGCCGGAGGTGCTCGGCGAACAGCGCGCGGGTCCTCGGTCCGATGTCCAGGCCCATCATCTCCGTCGGGAGCGCCCGCTCCTTCACCTCGCGGATGGGCCCGTTGCCGGTGGGATCGGTGCTGGCGATGTGATCGATGGGCAGCACCACCGCCTTGCCCAGCCGCTCCGCCGCCTCGAGGGCCCGCCGCGCCAGATCCAGCTTGTCCGTCTCGACGCGGCTCTTCCCCACCTCGACGCCCTGGGCCTTCAGGAACGTGTACGCCATCGCCCCGCCCACGATCAGCGAGCTGATGCGCGGAAGCAGGTTCTCGATGACCTTCATCTTGTCCGAGACCTTCGCCCCGCCCAGCACCGCCACGTAGGGCATCGCCGGCGACTTCAGGAGCTTCCCGAGGAACTCGAGCTCCTTCACCATCAGATACCCGGCGGCCCGCTCCTTCACGAACGGCGCCATCCCGGCGGTCGAGGCGTGCGCACGGTGCGCGGTGCCGAACGCGTCCATCACCCACACGTCGGCGTTCTCCGCCAGCTCCCGGGCGAAGGCCGGATCGTTCGCCTCCTCCTCCTTGTGGAAGCGGAGGTTCTCCAGCAGCACCACCTGGGTGGGCGTCTGGTCCTTCACCATCTTCCGCACGCCGTCGCCCACGCAGTCGTCGGCGAGCAGCACCTCGTACGGCTTGCCGAGCGCGTCCGACAGCACCCGCGCCGCCGGCTCGAGCGAGAGCTTCGGGTCCACGCCCTTCGGCCGGCCGAGGTGCGAGGCGACGATGAGCTTGCCGCCCAGCTGCAACACCCGCTTCAGCGTCGGCAGGGCCTCACGGATGCGCGTGTCGTCGGTGACCTTCTGGTGCTCGTCCAGCGGGACGTTGAAGTCCACCCGGACGAAGACACGCTTCCCGGACAGCTGCAGGTCGTCGATGGAGCGGGCCATCTCAGTGCCCCTTTCCTCGGGCTAGGAGCCTGTAGGGCATGGACGGTGACCCTAGCCGAGTGCGGCCGCCCTGACCTCGACCGCGGCCGCCCTGATCTAGCCCTTCGCCATCACCAGCTTCGTGAGATCGACCATCCGGTTGCTGAAGCCCCACTCGTTGTCGTACCAGGCCATCACCTTGGCCAGCGTTCCATCGACCACGAAGGTGTTGGTCCCGTCGACCGTCGCCGAGTGCGGGTTGCCGTTGAAGTCCACCGAGACCGTCTCGGCCTCGCTGTAGTCGAGCACGCCCTTGAGCGGCCCCTCGGCGGCCTTGCGAAACGCGGCGTTGATCTCCTCGGCGGTGGCCTTCTTGCCGAGGACCACCGTCAGGTCCACCAGGCTCACGTTCGGCGTGGGCACCCGGACGCTGAGGCCGTGCATCTTGCCCTTCAGCGCCGGCAGCACGTCGCCGATGGCCTTCGCCGCGCCGGTGCTCGAGGGGATCATCGACAGTGCCGCCGCGCGGGCCCGGCGCAGATCCTTGTGCGTCAGGTCGAGGATGCGCTGGTCGTTGGTGTAGCTGTGGATGGTGGTCATCAGGCCCCGCTCGATGCCGAAGGTGTCGAGCAGCACCTTCGCCGTGGGCGCCAGGCAGTTCGTGGTGCAGGAGGCGGCGGAGAGGATGGTGTGCTTGGCCGGGTCGTAGACCTGGGTGTTCACCCCGAAGGCCACGGTGACGTCCGGGCCCTTCGCCGGGGCCGAGATGATGACCTTCTTCGCCCCCGCGGCCAGGTGATGGCTCGCGCCCTCGCGGTCGGCGAACCGGCCGGTGCACTCGAGCACCAGGTCCACGCCCATCGCCTTCCAGGGCAGCTTGGTCGGGTCCTTCTCGGCCGTGAAGGCGATGGTCCGCCCATCCACCGTCATCGCCTTGTCGGTCGCCGAGACCTCACCCGGGTAGGTGCGGTGGACCGAGTCGTACTTGAAGAGGTGGGCCATCGTCGCCGGCGCGTCCAGATCGTTGATGGCGACGAACTCGATCGGCTCTTTCCGGGCCAGCGCCGCGCGGAGGATGCACCGCCCGATCCGACCGAAACCGTTGATCGCGACTTTCATGGGGGCCATGCGCGTCCTCTAGGAGAAGCGGGACCGGAATTCAACGCTCCCAGGGGGACGCGTTGACTGCTTCCTGCCCCTGGGCGGACTCTGTGCTGCTGACCGTCACCGATCGTCACCGATGACCGCACCCGCCCCTGTCCCCCTCCGGAAGCCGCCATACCCGCCGCGCCGCGGGGACGGCTTCTGGTCCTCGACCCTGCATGCCTGGAACGGCCTGGTCCACACCGTCGTGCACCAGCCGAACATGAAGGTCCACGTCGTGTCCGCCATCCTGGTGGCCCTCGTCGGGAGCGGGCTTCCGCTCGGGCTGGCAGAGAAGGTCACGCTCATCTTCTGCGTGCTGCTGGTCTTCTTTGCCGAGATCCTCAACAGCGCGCTGGAGACCCTGGTCGACCTCGCCACCCAGGAGTTCGACGAGAAGGCCCGGGTCACGAAGGACGCCGCCGCCGCCGCCGTGCTGGTCCTCTCCATCGGCTCGGCGGTCATCTTCGCCGCGCTCCTGGTGCACAACTGGGAGACGGTGGTGGCCAACGTCCCGCGCATCGAGCGGCAGGTGCTGTTCGGGCTCCCCCTGGCCGGGTGCGCGGCGCTCCTGATGCGGGACCGGCCCAGGCCGTGGTCGCAGGATGCCCTCGCCTTCGCTGCAGGGCTCGTGCTCACCGGCATCCTTGCGACCTGGACGACCAGCGCCGTCTTCACCGCGATGACGGTGGGGCTCCTGGTGCTGGCGCTGGCCGCCGCCCGGGAGCGGGGCCGGGCGCGGGCCGCGGCCGGATCGCGGGCAACAAAAAACCCTGCGGCCACGTGACGGCTGCAGGGTCACTCCAAAAAAACTGCTTCCGCTCGCCCGGGCCTTGGCCCCGAAACCCGTCCGGAACGCGCGCGTCCGGTCGAGGGAAACTGCTGTCAGTGTAACGCGGCCCTCGGCGTTGTCTAGGCCAGGCTAGGCAGCTGGCCGGCTCTCCTCCGCGTCGGCCGAGCTCGCGGCCGGGGTCTTGTCTGCCTCCCGGATCCCGGTGGCGACGAGGTCGATCAGCTCCGTCGCCACTGCAATCACCTGGGTCGGGGTGTAACCGCTGGAACGCAGCTGATTGAAGAACGTCCGAGCGAGGATCTTGGCCGCCTTGGCGTCAGTGCTCACGGGCGGGAACAGAGTGCCACAGCCGTGCCACCACCATCCAGCATTCCAAGCAACTGAAATCACTCAAACTGTGCTAAGCGCCGGGACTGGCGGGGTGCGAAACTACCTACGCACTGCCAACTGGGTGCGCCGCACCCCGGAGATTGCGCCAGACCCCCTTCGCCCCTAACAGCAAAGACTTGCCCTTCAGGATTCATAACGTTCCGCTCTGGCTCGGCGAGCCGGAGTCGCTGCTCCGCCGTCGCGCGGCCGAGTCGCTCGGGGTCCGCCCGGACGACCTGGCGACGGTGCGTGCCGTCCGTTCCGTCCTCGACGCCCGCAAGAAGGGCTCGCCCCGCACCATCCACACCGTCGAGGTGACCTTCGCCGAGGGCCGCGCTCCGACCCGGTTGCCTCCGGGCGTCACCGAGACCGAGCCCGCGCCGCCGCCGCCGGCACAGGTCCGTGCCCCGGAGCGGCGTCCCCTCATCGTCGGAACGGGCCCGGCGGGCCTGTTCTGCGCCCTGGGCCTGCTCGAGCGCGGCGTGCCCTCCGTCCTCCTCGAGCGCGGACGCGAGGTGGTGCAGCGCCGGAAGGACGTTGCGCGGCTGATGCGCGATGGGAGCCTCGACCCCGAGAGCAACATGAACTTCGGCGAGGGGGGGGCCGGCGCGTACACCGACGGGAAGCTCAGCACCCGCATCAACCACCCTCTCGTGCGGAAGGTCATCGAGACCTTCGCCCGGTACGGGGCGCCGGACCGGATCCTCGTCGATGGCAAGCCGCACATCGGCTCCGACCTCCTCCCGTTCGCGGTGGCCCGGCTGCGCGAGGAGCTGATCGCCGGCGGCTGCGAGGTCCGCTTCGAGGCGCGGGTCGAGGACGTGCTGTCGACCGACGGGCGCACCACCGGCGTGCGGCTCGCCGACGGCACGCGCCTCGACTCGGACCGGGTGGTGCTCGCCCCGGGAAACAGCGCCCGCGAGCTCTTCGAGCGGTTCGCCCGGGACGGCAGCGTCGCCATCGAGGCCAAGCCGTACGCCATCGGCTTCCGGGCCGAGCACCCGCAGGGGCTCATCGACTCCATCCAGTACGGCGGAGCTGCCCAGCATCCCGAGCTGCCACCCGCCGACTACAAGCTGGCCGAGAACTTCGAGACCGGCGGCGAGATGCGCGGCGTCTACTCGTTCTGCATGTGTCCGGGCGGCATCGTGGTCCCCACGCCGACCGAGGACGGTCTGCAGTGCACGAACGGGATGAGCAACAGCCGGCGCAACGCCCGCTATGCCAACGCCGGCATCGTGGTCTCGGTGTCGCCCGCCGACTTCGCCCGGGCCGGCTTCCACGGTCCGCTCGCCGGGCTCGAGTTTCAGCGGCACTGGGAGCAGGAGGCGTACCGGCTCGGCGGGGGACGCTTCTTCGCCCCGGCGCAGACCATCCCCGACTACCTCGCTGGCCGGAAGGGGACCCCGCCCGGCGGGACGAGCTACCGCCCGGGGCTCATCCACACCGACCTGAACGTGCTCTTCCCGCAGGAGCTCACCGACGCCATCAAGGCCGCGCTCCGCCGCTTCGACCACAAGATGCGGGGCTTCGTCAGCGCCGAGGGGAAGCTCATCGGCATCGAGAGCCGCACCAGCTCCCCGGTCCGGCTGCCGCGCGACGAGTCGCTCCAGTCGGTCTCCGTCCGCGGCCTCTACCCCTCGGGGGAAGGTTGCGGGTATGCGGGGGGCATCGTGAGCTCGGCCATCGACGGGCTCCGCATCGCCGAGCAGATCGGCAAGGAGCTCACCTGAGCTACCGCGTCCGCACGCCCGAGGGCGAGATGGAGTTCGCCTCGCTGTACGAGATCTCCAACGCGCTCCGGCACGGGCTGGTGGACGGCGACGACGAGCTGCTCGTGCCGGGGCAGACCAGCTGGGTCCGGGTCGCGGAGCACTCGGCGCTGAAGGCCCACGTCCGGCCGGCGGGCGGCGCCCGGCCCCGGAGCGCCCTCGCCGGCCTCGAGCTCGGGGCGACGGTGGCCTCCGCCCTGGCGGCGGTGACCGGCATCCTCTCCGGGTGGAGCTACTGGGTGGTGGGTGGCGCGGTCCTGGTCGCGGTGTGGCTGTCGACCCGCCTGGCGCTGCGCTCGACGCGGGTTCGCTCGGCCAACCGGGTAGACTCCCGGCGTCGATGAGCTGCCGCCGCATTCTTCGCGCCGCCGTCCTGCTGCTCGTTCTGCATGCCGCGCCCGTGCGCGCCGACGACATCTACGTCTGGACCGACGCGTCGGGCGAGACGCACTACACCAACGACGTCGCGACCATCCCGGAGAAGTCTCGTCGGACGGCCCGCAAGCTGGACAACGATCAACCGACGGTCGCGCCGCGCGGCGCGGTGAAGCCCGGGGAGGGCAGCTCGCTGCCCAAGGCCCCCGCCGACGAGCCGCCGAAGGATCCCCGCCCGGCGACCGACGCGCAGCCCCCTCCCCCGGAGCCGATCGAGGCCACGCTCCACGCGCCGCGCGAGGACGAGAAGGTCACCGAGGATCAGTGGCGGACGATGTTCCGCAAGGCCAACGACAAGGTCTACCGGGCGGAGCGGAAGGCGACGCGGACCCGTGACTCCCTGGCGCGCCTCCCTGGTCAGGACATCACCACGACCTACGACACCGCCGGCAATCTCGTGACCGACAGCCGGTATTCAGCGCTCAAGCTCCAGCTCGAGGACGACGAGTACCAGCTCAACGTCGCCCGGGAGGAGCTGCACGACCTCGAGCGCGCCGCGGCCCGCGAGGCCATCCCGCTCGAGTGGCGACGCTGATCAGGTCCACAGCCCGCGTGGTGGACGGGTGGTCCAGTCTCGCCGCGGCTGCGGGACTGCCCGGCGTCTGAGGAGCACGCACAGGCCCATCCCCACCACGAAGCCGCCGATGTGCGCCCACCAGGCGACGCCCCCGGCTGCCTCTCCTGCGGCCGGGGACAGCGAGGCCGCCCCGTTCGTCAGCTGGGTGAGGAACCAGACGCCGAGGAACACCACCGCCGGAAGCTCCACCTGGAAGAAGAAGAACACCAGGGTCAGCACCCGGGCGCCCGGGTACAGCACCAGGTAGGCCCCGAGCACGCCGGCGATTGCCCCGGAGGCGCCGATGGCCGGCACCCGCGACCCCGGCAGGACCCAGCCCTGGACCAGCATCGAGCAGGCCCCGCACAGCAGGTAGAAGACGAGGAAGCGAAAGTGCCCCAGGCGGTCCTCGACGTTGTCGCCGAAGACGATGAGGAACCACATGTTGGAGATGATGTGGAGCCAGCCGCCGTGGAGAAAGTTGGCGGTGAGCAGCGGGACGAACCGCTGCGGGTCGAGCGCTGCCCCGCCCATCTGCTCCCAGGCGAAGAAGCGCAGGGGAACGAAGCCCAGGGCGTTGATCACGGCGTCGAGCTGCCCCGAGCTGCGGAGGCTGAGCTGCCAGAGGAAGACGACCACGTTCGCCGCCACCAGCAGCATCACCACCACGGGCCGGGTGCTCGGTCGGGGGCTGTCTCGGAGCGGGAGGATCAACCTGCCCGCACTCCTAACCTGCCTGGCTCTCCGGAGCACCCCTGGTCTGGTAGGGTCCGCGCCCCGTGACTACGACCGACGTCAATTCCAGCGAGACAGGCCCCGGCGACGAGGTGGTGCGCAAGGTCTACGTGCGCGACCTGCGCGACAAGCAGCCGGTTCACACCGTGTTCAAGGTCACCCGCAAGGCACGCGTCACGGCCAGGAGCGGCAAGGTGTTCCTGGTGGTGGGGCTCGGAGACCGGACGGGAGAGGTGGACGCCCGGGTCTTCGAGCAGGTCGACGCGCTCGAGCCGACGTTCCAGACCGGTGATCTCGTCCTGATCCGCGGACACGTGACGCACTTCCAGGGCAAGCCGCAGATCCTCCTCGAGACGGTGGACCGGCTGGACCCGGAGCCGATCGATCCGGCCGAGTTCGAGGTGCCCCCGCCGCCACCGGCGCCGACGCCGACACCAGCCTCGGCACACCCACCCGCTCCCGGTGCGGGACATCCGGCCGCAGCCGCACCCGCACGGGCGCCGCACGACTCGCCTCGCCCCGCTCCCGACGGGGCACGCGCCGTGGTCCAGATCCGCGAGCTCGTCGAGCGCGTGGCCGACCCGCACGTGAAGGCGCTCCTGCTCGCCTTCCTCGACGATCCCCTGGTGGTCCAGCGGCTCCCCGCGGCGCCCGCGGCGAAGGGCATCCACCACGCGCACCGCGGCGGCCTCGCAGAGCACATCCTGTCGGTGATGCGGCTCGGACAGCGCGTCGCCGACCACTACCCGATGCTGGATCGTGACCTGATCACCGCCGGCGCGCTCCTGCACGACATCGGGAAGGTCCAGGAGCTCGCCTGGGACGGCGGGAACACCCGCTACACCGACGAGGGCCGGCTGGTGGGCCACCTGGTCCTCACCGCGCAGGCCATCCACGAGAAGGCGGCGCACATCCCGGGTTTCCCGCCGCTGCTCGAGGCGCACGTCACGCACCTGGTCCTCGCCCACCACGGGCACCTCGAGTTCGGCTCGCCCAAGGTGCCGATGACGCTCGAGGCGTACGTGGTGCACGCCATCGACTCGCTGGACTCGCGGATCGACAGCTGGCTCGACCTCATGGCCCGCGACCCGGGCGAGACCTGGACCGAGCAGACGAAGCTCTACGACCGCCACCTCTGGAAGGGTCCGTCGCCGACGTCGCGTGGGCGCGCCCCGGTGGAGGGACGCGGCCGACGGCCCGAGAAGCGGAAGCGCCAGCGCGGTGGAGGGCCTGCGACCTCGACCGCCACGCCCGCGGCGACGCCCTCTGCGCCGAAGCTCAGCTTCAAGCCGCTGGAGGCGCTCACCGGAGAGGCCAGTCCCCCGGCGCCAACCGAGCCCGCGGAGTCAGCCGGGACCCCGGTTCCCGAGCGACCTCCCGAGGAATGAACGAAACCAGGGGGGCGGCAATTCTCCTCCCGGGGCGGATCCGGCAGAATCCCTGACGTTCAGGGATGAGTCCCAAGCTCGGAGATCGCCTCGTCGCGGCCGGCCTCGTGTCGCGCGAGGCCGTGGAACAGGCGCTGGAGCAGCAGCGTCTCACGGGGCACCGGCTCGGGGACTCGCTCGTCGAGATGGGCCTGCTCGGCGAGGCCGTTCTCCTGCGCTTCCTCGCCTCCGAGCTGAAGACCCGGTACGTGTCGGCGGAGAAGCTGGCCCGGGCCCAGATCCCGAGCGACCTGCTGGATCGGGTGCCCGTGCGGCTGGCCGAGGCCCACCACTTCCTGCCGCTCGCGGTGGACGACGAGCGCCGCATCCTCTCCATCGTCGCGGCCGAGCCGCAGAACGAGAAGCTGCTCCGCGACGTGGCCTCGATCGCCGACGTGGACGAGGTCTACGCGTACATCGCGCTGCGGAGCGTGGTGCGGGCTGGCATCCAGAAGCACTACTACGCGGACACCACCGCATTCGCCTCGCTGACCGCAGGACCCCGGGCAACCCGCGCCGACCTCACCGGCATCGCCGCAGCCTACGAGTCGGCGGGGAGCAGCAAGCAGGCCGTGCCTCCCGTGCCGCTCCGACTCCGGGGCGACAGCCAGGCCCGGACGCCAGCGGGCCGGACCAGCCGCCCCACCACCGGCGAGAGCGGGCTCGTCGCCCAGCGCGGCGTGGGCGAGACCGACTACCTCGAGACGCTGCGGGTGCTGGTCGACCAGCTCGAGCGGGGCCGCGGGGAGCTGCGCGGACACTCGGCGCAGCTCGCACGCCAGGCGTCGCTGGTGGCGATCCGGCTCGGGCTCCCGTCGCGCGAGGTTTCCTGCGTGGCCCTGGCGGCGTACCTCCACGACCTCGGGAAGGGCCCCATCCACCTCACGATCGCCGGCACCGCGCGGAACCCCGAGTGGAAGGCCGAGGCGCGGAAGCTCGCGCTGGCGCCGGTGCACATGTTCGAGGCAGTGCACCTCCCGGCGCAGGTGGGAGGGACGCTGGCCCAGCTGTACGAGGCCTGGGACGGCTCGGGGACGCCGCAGGGCGCCCGCGGGGAGGACATCGCGATCGGGGCACGGATCCTCGCCGCGGTGGACAGCTGGCTCGACCTCACCCGGAATCCGGCGAACACCTTCGGCCGGCTCTTCACTCGCGAGCAGGCGCTCGGCTTCATGGCCGAGCAGGCGGGGACACTCTTCGACCCCCGGGTCGTCGAGATGGTCGAGCTGCTCCACTCGGGTGAGCTGCTCCGGCGCCGCCTGGAGAGCGACGGGCGCCAGGTGCTGGTCGCCGACCCCGAGCCGGCGCGTCGCGACGCGGTGGTGCACGCCCTCGGCAGGAAGGCGCTGGTGGTGCACGCCACGAGCACGCTCGAGGGCGCGATGGAGGCGGCGGCCGCGTCGGACCTGTGGCTGTTCTCGTCCGCGCTCGGCGTTCCGGAGATTGCCCAGGCGGCAGTGGAGCTTCGCTCGGACCCGCGGCTGGCCGGCACACCGTTGCTGGTGAGCGGAGATCTGGACGAGGTCGGCTCCGAGCGGCTGCTCCAGTCCGGAGTCACCGCCCTGCTCGGGTCGGGCGAACCACCGGACGTCGCCGGCCGCGTCCTCGATGCGATCCGCGACCGGATCGCCAATGGAGGCCCGGCGCGGGCCGTCCAGGGCACGGCCGACGAGCTCCCGCCGCGCGACGTGCTCCGCATCCTCGGGAGCGGCAGGAAGTCCGGGCGGCTGGCGCTCCGGGCGGATGGCGCCGAGGGGCTCCTCCAGTTCGAGCGGGGCCGCGTGGTGTGGGCAGGGGCCGGTCCGGTCCGGGGGGAGGAGGCGCTGACGCAGATCCTCCGGGCCCGGGCGACGGAGTTCGTCTACGATCCAGACGCCCTCCTGATGGAGCTGCCCCACCTGGACACGGATCTCGAGCTGGTGGTGCGGGCGCTCGAGCCCGCGTGAATCGAGGCCTCCGGGCCGGCGCGGCGGTGCTCCCGCCGCTCGGTGCGTTCATCGCCGTGCGCATCCTCTTCTCGGAGGCGGCGGCCGCGGTGGGGTTCGACGCCTCGAGAGCCGCGAGCTGGTTCCGGTGGGACAGCGGGCACTACCTGGCCATCGCGACCACGGGATACGAGTACTTCTCCTGCGCACGGATCGGTGGACGTCCCGGCGACGTCTGCGGGAACGCGGCGTGGTTCCCGCTGTATCCGTGGATGCTGAAGCCTCTGATCGCGTTCGGGGCGGCACCAGCCACGGCGGGAGCGTGGGTCGCGGGGCTCGGGGCTCTCGGGATGCTGGTTGCGCTGTGGAACGGCTTCCTCAGACGGCGCGGGGTGCGTGGGTGGCTCGTGCTCGGGATGGCGGCGGTGTTCCCGGGCGCCGTGTACCAGCACGCGATCTTCCCCACGTCGCTCGCGCTGCTCTGTCTGCTGCTGGCCGGGTTCTTCATCGTGCGCGAGCGATGGGCGCTCGCGGGCGTGTTCGGCGCGGGCGTGGCGCTCTCGTACGTCACGGGGGTGCTGGTGGCGGCGCCGAATGCCGTGGCGGCGTTCTTGCGGACGCGCGGGCTCCGGCCCGCGGTGGTGGCCGGAGGACTCGCCGTGTGCGGGCTTCTCCTCGTGCTCGTCCTTCATCAGGTCCTGCTCGGACACTGGGACGCGTTCTACTGGGTGCACCGGAAGGGGCTTCACGGGATGGCCCGGCCGGTGGATGCGTTCCTCGGGGTGGTGGGGCCCACGTTCGATGCCGGATCCGATCCGAGGGCGCGGACCGTTGGAGCTCAGACGCTCACCGTCGCCGCCCTGGTGCTGCTCGGCATCGGGACCGCAGTGGCCACGCGCCGTCGGCCGAGCCCCATCCGGAGCTGGGCCGCGGTCTCGGCGGTGGTCTTCTGGGTCTTTCCGCTCGTGGTCGGGCGCGGGGTGAGCCTCTACCGCTCGGAGGCGCTGGTCCTGCCCGTGCTGCTGCTCTTGATCGAGCTTCCGGCGTGGGTGCTGGGCCCGTTGCTGATCTGGCTCGTCGTGCTCGCCGAGGGGATGGGCCGGCTCTTCTTCACCGGCTATCTCGTCTGAGTCGGAGGTTTCGGAACACGGATCCGGCGGAGCATGAAGCTCGTGGGGACGCCGAGGCGGCGGGACACCGTTGCCATGCCGCGAACGCGATGGCCTCCACCCGGGCCTGGGCGGGTTGTCACGGATCGATCTCCTGGGATGCGACGGCGGCCGGACCGGACGCGCCGGCCGGAGCAGCTCCCGGAAACGCGACCCCGGGCTTCCACGCGCAGCCGTGTTTCCCGAAACCGCGACAGCCCCGGCACCTCGGCCGCGTGCCTGCACTGGGTGTCCGGTTTTGTGCCTGGTCGCGCGTTCCACGCACAAAAGCGGACAGGGAGCCCGGGGGCGTGGCCACGGAGCTCTCCCCGCTCTGCGACAACCTGCGAGCAGCCACGCCGAGGCCAGCGACGAGCTCGCCGGTGCCTGACACCCTGCCCGGCCCTGGTTCCCGAAAGGCAGCCGGCAGTCCGTCGCGCGTCCGCAGGCCGCACCGGCTCAGGCGTCATCCTTCGGATGAACGAGAACGATCTCGGGATCGGGCCGGGTCACCCTCAGCGCGTTCAGCACCTGCTCGACCGAGAGTCTTCGGAACGGCGAAATACGCGCGCCAGGCGCCCTCGACCTGGCCCATTCCTTCAGCCGCCACGTCCAGCAACGCCGCGGCTCGGTCGAGCTGCTCGAACGCGTGCTGCGCGTCGATCCTCTGGCTCCGCGGTTTCCAGTCGAGGATCATCACCCACCGGCCTGAATCTGCCTGGATGGTCCGGCCAATCTCCTCCCACGCGACGCCGCCGCGATCCCACGTGAGCACGCCGTCGTGAGGGTCCGGGCGAACTCGGATGACGTCCTCGTACGTGGGTTTGACGTGGAGAAGCGGGACGTTCCCGAGCCGGACCTCGACCTCACCCAAGTCGCCGATCTCGCGAATGACCTCGGCCCACGGCGTCTCCATGTCCTCGCCGCCGTCCTGGAGTCGAACCTTCACCAGCTTCCGAGGGTCGGGTATCCACATGGCACGTTTGGTCGCGCTCAGCGCTCCGGCAGCTGGAACCTGTACACCCG
>JADGQZ010000278.1 GCA_017881345.1 Myxococcaceae bacterium
CGCCCCTCAAGCGCTCCGATTCAGCTGATCGCGAGCGGATACCCGCCCGTCTCCTCAGCGGCGTGGACCACCGTCTCGCGCAGCGCGGCTGGATCGAACGGACGGAAGACAAAGAGCGGGGCGATGCGCTGCAGGTGCGTCTCCAGCGCGCTCCCCTCGCTCGAGGCGCACAGCGCGCGCCGGGCCCGCTCCCCGCTCCGGGCGATCGCATCCGCGGCGTAGGCCTGCGTCATGGCCGCCATCACCGGGTCGAGGCCGGAGGACGAGGCCGCCTGCCGGGTCCGGGTGACCATCGAGTCCACCGCGTAGGCGTCCATCACCACGTCGGAGATGGCCGCCATCACCTCCTGGTGCTTCTCGATGTCGTTCCCGAAGCGCTCGGCCGCGACCTTCGTCGCGTACAGGGCCGCCATCTTCAGCGCCTCGGCATCCCGCGCCGCGCCCGCCAGCGCATCGCCACCCGACGCCGCCGGCAGCTGCTTCTCGGCCAGCGCGCGCTCCACCGCCTCGGCCTGCGCGAACAGTGGCAGCGTCCCTTTGACCGCGCGCTTGAGCAGCATCCCGGTGACCAGCATCCGGTTGATCTCGTTCGTCCCCTCGAAGATGCGGTTGATGCGCGCGTCGCGGTACGCCCGCTCCACCGGGTACTCCTGGATGAAGCCCGCCCCGCCGTGGATCTGCACCGCGTCGTCCACCAGGAGGCCGAGCGCCTCGCTCCCCATCACCTTCATGATCGACGCCTCGATCGCGAACTCCTCGAACGCGGCGATGGTGTGCGCCTCGTCGTCACCGCCCGCCTTCCGACTCGCCAGCAGCGCGTCGATGAGCCCGGTGGTCCGGTAGGTCATCGACTCGATCGCGAAGATCGACCCCGCCATCCGGGCCAGCTTCTCGCGGGTCAGCGGGAACTTCGCCACCGGCGTCTTGAACTGCTTGCGCTCCTCCGCGAACTTCAGCGCGCTGGCGAACTGGAGCTTCATCCCACCCAGCACGCCCGCCCCTAGCTTCAGCCGGCCGAGGTTCAGGATGTTGAAGGCGATCTTGTGGCCCTTGCCGATCTCCCCGAGCAGGTTCTCCACCGGGATGCGCGCGTCCTCGAGGTACAGCGGGCAGGTGGACGAGCCCCGGATGCCCATCTTGTGCTCCTCGGGCCCCACCGTGAATCCGGGCGTCCCCTTCTCCACCACGAAGCCGGTGAAGTGCTCGCCGTCCACCTTGGCGAACACCACGAACACGTCCGCGAACGCGGCGTTGGTGATGTAGAGCTTGCTGCCGTTCAGGACCCACGACTTGCCGTCGGGGCTCTTCACCGCCCTGGTCTTGGCGCCGAGCGCGTCGCTCCCGCTGCCCTGCTCGGTCAACGCGTAGGCCGCGACCATCTCGCCGGTGGCGAGCTTCGGCAGCCACTTCTCCTTCTGCGCCTCGGTGCCGAACCAGGCGATGGGCAGTGTCCCGATGCCCACGTGCGCGGCGAACGTCACGCTCCAGCTGCCCATCAGCGAGTTGGCCTCGGCGAGGAGGAGCGACGTCGTCTTGTCGCCGGCGAGCCCGCCGAAGCGCTCGGGGATGTCGACCATCAGCAGCCCGAGCTCGCCGGCCTTCGTCAGCAGGGAGCGGAGGAGGCCGGGCGTCTTGGCCTCGATCGCGTCGGCCTGGGGAAGCACCTGCTCACGGCAGAACTGCAGCGCGGTGCGGAACAGCATCCGCTGCTCCTCGGTGAAGGTCTCCGGCGTCGTGATGCGCGTCCGGCCCGCCTCCTGGAACAGGAATCCGCCTCCCTGGGGAACGGCAGCGGGATGGGTGGGCTCGAGCACGGCGGCCATGGGGTTCCTCGGCGGCTGATTCTGGAGTCAACGGATACCCGAACCGGCCCGGTCTTTCCACCCCCTCGGGCGCGCTCAGCGTGGGCGCGGGTACACCAGACACACCGTCTCGAAGAGAGGCTCGCCGGGACCACCCCAGAAGGCCGAGAGCACGGTGGCCACCGCCCGCAGCTCGGTCCCGAACGAGGGCACCAGGCAGGCATCCGGAGCGTGGAAGCGGAGCTGCATCTTCTGGAGCCCCTCGCGGGTGGTGCCCACGTCCAGGCGGCCGCCGCGGAGGGGGACCGTGGGGCCGTTCGGGTCCGGCCCGGGAATCTTCCCGATGGCGCTCACCAGCTCGAGCCCGTCCTGCCGCTGGATGATCCGGAGCTTGCCGGGCTTCGGCTCGTCGAGCCAGGCGTCGAACTCCCGCTCGTCGCGCAGGGTGACCGGGAAGGCGACCGCTCCACTCCCGTGGAGAATCCATGTCGCGACGTGCGCGTCCTCGAGCGCGGCCAGCAGCGGCGCCAGCTCCGCGACGTAGGTCGTGTCGTCCGGCACGAGCAGCGCGGGGGCCTTCCCGATCGCCGCGAGCAGCGGGGCGACCCCGGCATCCACCACCATCGACACCGAGGCCGCGGCCGCCCGTGCGTGCCCGCGCTCGAACGTCACCCGCACCGCGCCGGCCGGGAGAGGAGCGCCCCACACCGGTGCGGGGGCCAGACGGTGTGGATCCTTCCCCGCATCCGCTGGCGCTGCACCGAGCGGCTGCAGCGGAGCAGGCGCCAGCGAGGACAGCGGCGGCGCGCGGTGCTCCTCGCACCCGGAGCAGACGACGCACACCCATGAAATGACGAGAGAGATCGCGCGCCGCACGGAACGGCTGCGCAGCATGCCCGATCCGCGCACGCAACGGGTCACCGGAGCGCATGACGAGGGGTGCTAGCCTCTGTGTCTCGGCGTGCCCTCTCCGGTCCCTGTCGCGTTCGGCAAGTATCAGCTCCTCGAGCGACTCGCCGTGGGCGGGATGGCGGAGCTCTACCGCGCCCGCTTCCAGGCGATGGCGGGAGTGAGCAAGCCGGTGGTGATCAAGAAGATCCTCCCGGCGTTCGCCGACAGCGAATCGTTCGTCCGGATGTTCGTGAACGAGGCGCGCATCGCGGTCTCGCTCAGCCACGGGAACATCGCCCAGGTCTTCGACTTCGGCGAGGTGAACGGGGAGTACTTCCTGGCCATGGAGTACGTGCACGGCCAGCCGCTGAGCCGCGTGCTCCGGCGGGCCCACGCGCTCCAGTTCCCCTTCCTGCCCGAGGCCGTCGCGCTGCAGATCGGGATGGGGATGTGCCGGGGCCTGCACTACGCGCACTCCCGCGTCGACGACCGCGGGCGCTCGCTGCAGATCGTCCACCGGGACGTCTCGCCGCAGAACGTGCTGCTCGGCTACGGGGGCGAGGTGAAGGTCGTCGACTTCGGCATCGCCCGGGCCCGCAACGCCACCGACGCGGTGATGCAGGCCACGGGAGTGAAGGGAAAGTTCCCGTACTTCTCGCCCGAGCAGGCCCGCGGCGAGCCGGTGGATCTGCACACCGACCTGTACGCGACCGGCGTGGTGCTCTACCAGATGCTGTGCGGACGCCTCCCGCACCTCGGGAAGATGGTGCCTGCGATGCAGAGCATCATCCGAGGCGAGTTCCCGGCGCCGCGGAGCCTCAACCCGCGGCTGTCGCCCGAGCTCGACGCCACCCTGGTGAAGGCGATGGCGTACGCCCCGGCCGATCGCTTCGGCTCCGCCCAGGAGATGGAGCACGCTCTCGCCGACGCGCTGCACGCGCTCGGCCGGCGCCCTCCTCCCATCGCCGACTTCATGGCCTTCCTCTTCGAGCCCGAGCTGCTCGCCGAGGGGCACGAGGTGAAGCTCCCGCGAGGGCTGCTGGAGCAGATCCCCGAGTGGCGCAAGGGGCCACCGCACAGCGAACCGCCGGAGGCCATTCCCTCGCTGACCACGGCAGCGGTGCAGGCGAGCCCACCCGCGCGCAGCCGTCCGTGGCAGCTCGTGGCGCTGCTCGGTGTCGCGCTGGTGATCGGCACCATCCTGGCGGCGGTGCTGGGCCGCGTCCCCACCTTCGAGCTCGAGCTACGGTCGGAGCCCACCGGCGCGCGCGTGGAGGTGGACGGGAGCCCCGTCCCGGGGACCACGCCGATGCGCATCACCCACCTCGCCGCCGAGCAGTCCCACCAGGTCCGGCTCAGGGTGCCGGGACGTGCGGAGTGGACCGGAGAGATCAACGGCCGCTCGGGGACCACCGTGCACCTCCAGGCCGAGCTCCCTCCACCGCAGGTCACCCCGGACTCACCCGCCCCACAGTGACCGGGGGCCCCGATCGGGAAGCCCTCTGCAGTCGCGGGTTCCCTCGCTGGCGCGGGGTTCGCAAGGGCAACCCGCCGTGCGCAAGACGCGGGTCCTGGTGGTCGACGACGAGCCGCTGGTGGCGAGCGCCGCCCGGCGGCTGCTCGCCCGGACGCACGAGGTGGCGGTGGCGCACTGCGGACAGGCTGCGCTGACGATGCTCGAGGGCGGCCCGTTCGACGCGGTGCTGTGCGATCTGATGATGCCGCACATGACAGGGATGGAGCTCCACGCCTGCCTGAGCAGGACTCGACCCGAGGTCGCCGGGCGGATGGTGTTCCTCACCGGAGGCGTCTTCCACGTCGAGGCGGAGCGCTTCCTGCGGGACAATTCCCGGTGGTGCATGGGCAAGCCGTTCGACCCCCCGGCCCTGCTGGCGCTGGTCGCCGAGCGAATCGCCCACGCCGATGCCCTCGCACCGTGTCGCCGGATGGTGTAGGCCCTCGCCCTCGACATGGCCGAGACCACCCCGCCGCCCCTGACCTTCGCCGTCGGGGACCGCGTCGTCTATCCCAACCAGGGCGTCTGCCGCGTGACCAGCGTGGAGTCGAAGGAGGTCGCCGGGCAGACGCTCACCTTCGTCACCATGAAGCGCGAGGAGGACGGCGCGGTGGTGATGGTCCCCGAGGCGAAGGTGCGCTCCATCGGCCTCCGCAAGGTGGCCGGACGCGCCGACGTCGACCGGGTGTTCGCGTTCCTGCGCTCTGACAGCGACAAGGCCAACCTCGACTGGAAGCAGCGGGCCCGCACCAACGTGGAGCGGATGAGCCTGGGTGGGCTGATGGGCCTGGCCGAGGTGGTGAAGGGGCTGCAGGTCCTCTCCGAGCTCCGCCCCCTTCCGACGAAGGAGCGCGAGCTCTACGACAACGCCCGGCACCTGCTCGTGGCCGAGCTGGCGGCGAGCCTGGACGTGGCCGAGGTCGACGCCGAGGATTCGGTGGACGTCGTGCTGTTCCCGCCTGGCCGCGAGCGACCGAAGCGGACGGCGGAGGAGTTCCGGACCGCCACCGGCGAGGAGGAGGGCATCGAGCTCGGCGACGACCTGCTCGGCCTGGGCGGCGACATCGACCTCGGCGCCGAGACCGAGCCCGAGCCGGAGGCCGAGGCCGAG
>JADGQZ010000279.1 GCA_017881345.1 Myxococcaceae bacterium
CTATTCGGCCCCGAGCTTCTCGATGCTGGTGAACTTCACCCGGGTGAATGGCCTCGAGCCTGCACCGGTCCCGTTCCGGAAGGACGGCGACATCGACCCCGACGCGCTGCTCGGCCAGCGCGCGGCCATCACCTACATCTGCAGCCCGAACAATCCGACCGGCAGCGGTGTCTCCGCGGCCTCCATCGAGACCGTGGTCTCGCAGGCCGAGGGGCTGGTGCTGGTGGACGAGGCGTACGGGGAGTACTCGGGTCAGACGGCGGTCGGGCTCTTGCCGCGCGCGCCGCAGCTCCTGGTCACCCGGACCCTGTCCAAGGCCTTCGGTCTCGCCGGGCTCCGCGTGGGTTACGGGCTCGCCGCGCCCGAGGTGGTCCAGGTGCTGGAGAAGGTCCGCGGCCCCTACAAGGTGAACGCGCTGGGCGAGCGCGCGGCACTGGCGGCGCTCCGCGAGGACGGGCCATGGGTTCGTCGCCACGTCGAGGAGGCGCTGGGCATCCGGGTGCGGCTGCGCACGGCGCTCGGGTCGCTCGGGCTCCGGCCGCTGCCCTCGGCGGCGAACTTCCTCTGCGTTCCGGTGCCCGACTCCGCCGCGCTCGGCAAGGCGCTGCTCGTCCGGGGGATCAAGGTCCGGGTGCTCCGGTCGCTCCCCGGTATCGGCGACGCCTTCCGCGTCGGGGTGGGGCCGTGGGACCAGATGGAGCGGCTGCTGTCCGCGCTGCGCGAGGTGCTCAGGTGAGGGTGTCGGTCCTCGACACGCGGGTGGGGAACGTCCACTCGCTCCTGAAGGCCCTGGCGGCGGCGGGCGGCGAGCCTCGACTCGAGTCGCGACCCGAGGCCTGTCTCGCAGCGCCGATGCTGGTGCTTCCTGGCGTCGGCGCGTACCCGGCGGCGAGCACCCTCCTGGCCGAGGCACGCGAGGCGGTCCGGGAGCGGCTCCTCGGTGGCGCCCCCGGCCTGGGGATCTGTCTCGGGATGCAGCTCCTCCTGGACGAGAGCGAGGAGGGCCCCGGAGCCGGACTCGGCGTGATTCCCGGACGGGTAGTGCGGCTCGAGGCGCCCCGCGTCCCCCACATGGGATGGAACCGGGTGGAGGGCGAGGACCCCCTCCTGACCCGTTCCGGGCTGAGGACGGCTTACTACGCCCACAGCTTCGTCTGCCGTCCAGTGGATGCAGACGCCGTCCGGGCCACGACGGAGCACGCAGGCGTCAGGTTTCCGGCGATGATTCGGTCCAGAGGGATGGTGGGCGTGCAATTCCACCCGGAGAAGAGCGGCGCACCGGGGCTGGCGTTCCTGGCCGCGGTGCTCGAGGAGGTCGGCAGATGAGGGTCTTTCCAGCGATCGATCTACGGGGTGGGGCCTGCGTCCAGTGGGTGGGTGGCGTCCCGGAGGCCGAGAAGATCCGTCTTCCGGACCCGATCGAGGTCGCGCACCGGTGGAAGACGGCCGGCTTCAAGGCGCTCCATCTCGTGGACCTCGACGCGGCGCTCGGTACCGGCTCGAACGCCGCGCTCATCGCCACGATCCTGAAGGACTCCGGGCTGGAGGCCGAGGTCGGCGGAGGCGTGCGCGACGCCGAGTCCATCCAGCGGCTGCTCGATCTCGGCGCCCACCGGGTGATCATCGGAACGCGGGCGCTCGAGGATCCGCGCTGGCTCGAGGAGATGGCCTTTCGCTTCCCCGGGAAGCTGATGCTCGGCGCCGATGCACGGGGCCGCCAGGTCGTCACCCGGGGGTGGACGCGCACCCTGACCCAGGACGTCGGCGCGCTGGTCGCCGGCGTGGACGCCCTTCCTCTCGCAGGCATCCTGGTCACCGCGGTGCACGTCGAGGGACTGGAGGGGGGGACCGACCTCGCCCTCATGTCCGAGCTGGTGGAGACCAGCGGGCATCCCGTCATCGCCTCCGGCGGGATCGCCTCGATGGACGAGCTGCGGAAGCTGTCCGCGGCCGGCGTCGCGGGCGCCGTGCTCGGGATGTCGCTCTACACCGGCAGGATCGACGCCGCGGCCGCCGCGCGAGAATTCCCGTGACCGTCCGGCTGGTGCGCGAGACGAGGGAGAGCCGCATCGAGGTGGAGATCGGTCCGGGGGCAGATCCGGCCCGCATCGAGACCGGGAAGCCGTTCTTCGACCACATGCTCGCCACGTTCGCGCGGTACGCCGGGCTGAGCCTCGGCGTGCGGGCGCGCGGGGATCTGACGCACCACCTGATGGAGGACGTGGCCATCACCGTGGGCCTCGCCTTCCGGAAGATGATCCCCGCGACGGCGGCGCGCTTCGGCGAGCGCACCGTGCCCATGGACGATGCGCTGGTTCAGGCGGCGGTGGACGTGGGCGGGCGTGCTTACTACCGGGGCCGGCTCCCGAACGCGCTCTACGAGCACTGGATGCGGAGCTTCGCCGAGAACGCCGGGGCCACGGTCCACCTGCGCGTGCTGCGCGGGCGCAACCGGCACCACGTGGTCGAGTGCGCGTTCAAGGCGCTCGGTCTCGCCCTCCGCGATGCCCTGGCCGAGGGCGGGACGGTGTTCAGCCTCAAGGGCTCGGTGAAGGTCACCGAGGGCGGCGGCTGATGCTGGCGCCGCGCATCGTGGCCTGCCTCGACGTGACCGGCGGCCGGGTGGTGAAGGGGACGAAGTTCGTGGACCTCCGCGACCAGGGGGACCCGGTGGAGCTGGCCGAGGCCTACGGCCGGGATGGGGCGGACGAGGTCACCTTCCTCGACATCTCGGCGACCCCCGAGCAGCGGGCGACCCTGCTCGACGTGGTCCGCCGCACGGCAGAGCGGCTCTTCGTCCCGCTCACGGTTGGCGGTGGCATGCGCTCGGTCGACGACGTGGAGCGGGCGCTCCGGGCAGGCGCGGACAAGGTGGCGCTGAACTCGGCGCCGGTGCGTGCGCCCGAGCTCTTCTCCGAGTGCGCACGGCGCTTCGGGGCACAGTGCGTGGTGGCGAGCATCGACGCCCGGCGCTCGGGTGACCGCTGGCAGGTGGTGGTCGGCGGCGGGCGGACGGCGGTGGACCTGGATGCCATCGAGTGGGCGCGGGAGGCCGAGCGGCGCGGGGCGGGGGAGATCCTCCTCACGAGCATCGACCGCGACGGCGTGCGGACCGGCTACGACCTCGCCCTGACCCGCGCGGTGGCCAGCGCGGTGCACGTCCCGGTGGTCGCGTCCGGTGGCGCGGGCGAGGCCGAGCATCTCCGTGCTGTGCTGCAGGACGCGGGCGCCGACGCGGCGCTGGTGGCGGGGATTCTCCATGACGGCACGACCACCGTGCGGGCGCTGAAGCAGGCGCTCTCGGCGGCCGGCGTGCCGGTGCGCGGCGAGGCGTGATGAGCGAGGCACGGTCGTGGATGGAGGCGGCGGAGGCGGTGGCCCGGGTGGCGGGAGGGGTCGCGCTGCGCCACTACCACCGTGGGGTCGTGGTGGAGACGAAGGGAGACGGGACGCCGGTCTCGGTGGCGGATCGCGAGGCGGAGGAGGCCGCGCGGCGCTGGCTGGAGACGCACTGCCCGGAGGACGGCATCCTCGGCGAGGAGCTCGGGTCGACGCGGCCCGACGCTCGCCGCCGGTGGATCCTCGACCCGATCGACGGGACCAAGACCTTCGTGCGTCGCGTGCCGCTCTGGGGGACCCTGGTCGCCCTGGCCGAGGGTGAGAAGGTGCTCGCCGGCGCGGCGTTCTTCCCGGCGGTGGACGAGCTGGTGGTCGCGGCGCAGGGGGCCGGGTGTCTCTGGAACGGGAAGCCCGCCCGGGTTTCCTCGGTCTCGACGCTCTCCGAGGCGGTCACGCTGACGACCGATGCCCGGATGGGGACCCAGGCGCAGCTCCGTGGGCTCGAGGCGCTGTCGTCCCGGGCTGGCCTCGTCCGCACCTGGGGCGACTGCTACGGCTATCTGCTGGTCGCGACCGGCCGGGCGGAGGCGATGACCGACTCGGTGATGGCGCCCTGGGACGCGGCCGCGTTGCAGCCGATCATCGAGGAGGCGGGTGGGGTGTTCACCGACTGGAGCGGAAGGCGGACGGCGTTCGGCGGGAGCTCGGTGGCGACCAATGCCGCCCTCGCCGCCGAGGTCCGCGCGGCGCTCGGGGTGGAGCGATGACGCTCGACTTCGACAAGGGAGGCGGACGGGTGACCGTCGTCACGCGCGATGCGCGGACCGGCGCGGTGCTCATGGTCGCCCACGCCGACCGCGAGGCGTTCGCCCGGACCGAGGCCACGGGCGAGATGCACTACACCTCGCGGACCCGCGGGCTGTGGCGAAAGGGCGAGACCAGCGGGAACGTGCAGAAGGTGGTGCGGCTCACTCCCGACTGCGACTCGGACGCGGTGCTCGCCGATGTGGTGCCGGCGGGTCCGGCCTGCCACGACGGGACGACCTCCTGCTTCCGCGAAGCGGGCGAGGCGTCCGGGGCCTTCGCCCGGCTCGACGCCGTGGTGCGCGCGCGCTCGGAGTCGAGCGAGGCCGAGAAGAGCTACACGCGGAAGCTGCTCGCCGACCGGAACCTCCGGCTCAAGAAGCTCGGCGAGGAGACGGCGGAGCTGGTGACGGCGTGTGCCGACGGTGACCGGGAGCGTGCGACCGAGGAGGCCGCGGACGTCGTGTATCACCTGACCGTGGCGCTCCGGGCGCTGGGGGTCGGGCTCGGTGACGTCGCCGCGGCGCTCGACCGCCGGGCGCGCTGAGTCCGTTGCAGGTCAGCCCGGCCCTTCGGAGGACTACGAACGAGCCAGCCGATCGGATGCGGGGTGCGGTTCGCTTGCGCGAGCACCCCGCCCTCTGAAAGAAACGACGACCCGTGACCCACCAGGAGTTCCTAGAACAGGTCGACGCGTATGCCCTCGGGGCGCTGGACCCGGTGGAGGCGCGCGCACTCGAGGCGCACCTCGCCAGCGGCGGCCCCCATCCCGGCTGCGAGGCGGCGCTCGCCCGTGCGAACCAGGTCGTCGCGGATCTCGCCTCGGACCTCGAGCCCGTCACTCCACCGCCCCGTGTCTGGGAGGCCGTCGCGCGTTCCATCTCCGGCCCGGCATCCCCGCGGGCGCCCGCGCCGCTCCGGGCTCCGCCGCGTCGTCGGGCCCCGGCGTGGGCCTACGCGATCGCCGCCGCGGCGGTGCTCACGCTGGTGGTCAGCGGCCTCGGTGTTCGCGAGGCACGCCGCTCGGAGGCCCAGGCCAGCGCCACCGCCGCCGCGTGCGCCCGTGAGCTCGCCGAGGCGCGCATCGACGTGCTCCGCAAGGAGGACGCGCTCCAGCTCCTCGTCGAGCCGGGGACCCAGCTGGTGTCGCTCAAGCCCACACCAGACGCGAAGGGTCCGCTCGCCCAGAGCTCGGGAGTCGTGATCTTCAACAATCCGCGCGGTCGGGCCCTCTTTCTCGGCAAGAGCTTCCCGGGTGAGCCCACGCGCGATTACGAGCTGTGGCTGATCCGTGACGGGAAGACGATCGCCGCCGGCCTCCTTCCCCCCGGTCCCGACGGACGCGTCTTCGCCGACGTTCGCCCGGAGGTCTTGACGGGCGGCCGGCCGCAGAACTTCGCGGTTTCCCTGGAGCAGAAGGGCGGCGTGACGGGCACGCCAGTCGGCCCGGTCATCTTCCTCGGAGCAGTCGCCTCGCCATGAGCGCCTCCACCGAGGAGGGAGGGGTGCTCGAGGCCATCCGGCACGGCGACTCGCGCGCGCTCGAGGACCTGTACCGGCGCCACGCCCCGCGCATCCACGCGCTCCTGCTCCGGATCCTCCGCGAGACCGCGGATGCCGAGGAGATCCTCCAGGAGACCTTCGTCGATGCCTGGAAGCGCGCGGGTGAGTACGCGCCGTCCCGCGGCTCGGTCGAGGCCTGGTTGATCACCATCGCCCGGAGCCGGGCCATCGATCGCATTCGCCACCGGGGTGCGCGACTGCGCCTGGTCCGGCAGACCGAGCAGCTGGCCCCCGCAGAGCCCCCGCCCGCTGACCCTCCGGACGTCCACGCCCAGACCCGCCTCCGCCGGGCCCTCGGGACGCTCCCGCCGGAGCAGCGCCGTGCGCTCGAGCTCGCCTACTGGGAAGGGCTCTCCCAGAGCGAGATCTCGGAGCACACCGGGGACCCGCTGGGCACGGTGAAGACCCGTGTTCGCCTGGGTTTGCAGAGGCTCGCCGAGCTCCTCACTGGCTGACACATCCAGGAACGCGCGTCGCCCGTAAGAGGTGCGTGCATCGAGCCTTCGGGTCGAGACCGTTCGCTGCCGTGCTCGTCACGACCGCCGTGGCGCTCGCTCCCGCGACCGGCCGGGCGCATGCGCTGAGACTCTCCCGCGGCGAGTGGTCGATGGAGCAGGGCCGGGTCGAGGCGCATCTGACCTTCCTCCGTGAAGAGCTCCTCCTGCTCGCCGCCGAGAGGGTCGACGAAGGGACGGCAGAACGGGCCGCGCTCGAGCGCGTGGTCGTCTCCGACGTGCGCCTCGCGGGACAGCGGTGTGAGCTCCAGGAGAGCGGCCTCCATTCCGTGGAAGGAGACGGGTCGCGCATCGACCTGCGCTGGCGCTGTCCCCCGTCTGGTGCGCTGTGGACGGTGCAGCTGCCGTTCCTGTCCGAGCTCTCGCCTGGTCACACCCACCTCGCCCGCGTGACCGCGGAGGGGCAGACCGTCGAGCGCGTCGCACGGGGATCCCTCCCCAGCTTCGAGGTCGAGGCTCGCCCCTCGGTCTTCCACGCGCTGGGTCGCTTCTTTCGCCTCGGCGTGGAGCACATCTTCACCGGGTACGACCATCTGGCGTTTCTGCTGGGGCTCCTCCTCCTCGGGGGAACGGTCTCGCAGCTGGCGGGTATCGTCAGCAGCTTCACGCTCGCTCACTCGGTGACGCTCACCGTGGCCGCTCTCGGGGTGGTGTCCTTGCCCTCGGCGGTGGTCGAGCCGGCCATCGCCGCCAGTGTGGTGGCAGTCGCGGCCGAGAACCTGTGGGCGCTCCGCCGGAGCGCCGACTCTCCGGCCCGTGTCGCCGAGGCGATCGGGCGCCGCTGGCGGCTGACCTTCTGCTTTGGCCTGGTGCATGGCTTCGGGTTCGCGAACGCGCTGCGCGAGCTGGAGCTCCCACGCGCGGCCCTGGCCGCCGGCCTGGTGTCGTTCAATCTCGGGGTCGAGACCGGTCAGCTCCTGCTGGTGCTGGCCACGGTGCCGCTGCTCCGTGCGCTCGGACGGCTCTCCGGCGCCGGCCGGCCCGGAGCGCCCGCGCTCTCCTGGTCCATCGCCGGGCTCGGGCTCGTCTGGTTCGGGCAGCGGATCGCAGGGCTCGGGTAGGTCGAAGGGCCCCGTACATCCGGAGGCAGGGGGCCGTTCGTACCTCCGGCCGAACGAAGGAATCAGGAGGGTTCTCATGAGGAGAGGAGTCGGTTGGTTCGGCACGGTGGCGCTGACTCTCGCGCTCGGGGCCTGCAGCGGCAGCAGCAACGAGACACCGCCGAAGCCCAAGGGCGACGGAACGGTGAAGTCCGTTGCCACGGTGGTCAGCGGCGGTACGACCTTCCGGCTGCCGTTCGACGCCGCATTGAGCCCGGATGGGAAGACCGCCTACTTCACGGCGCTGGTCGACGACGGCGCGGCGCTCCTCAAGAGCCCGGTGATGGGCGGGGCGGCGACCAAGGTGGCCGACCTGGTCGGTCCCGGCAGCCTCGACGTCACCGCCGATGGCCGCACGGTGGTGGTGGCGGACCCTGCAGTCGAGTCGAGCACGGGCGCCCTCGGTGCGCTGGTCTCGGTCTCCTCCTCGGGCGGCACGCCCGCGGTGCTCTCCGGGACCGAAGGCTCCCTCCCACGTGGGGTGGCGATCTCCGGTAGCCGTGTCGTCTTCACCGGGGTGGATCCTGCCGACGGAGTCCCCGGCGTGTTCGAGACCACCGTCGGCGGTGGAGTCACGACCCTGCTGAAGACCGGCCTGTTCGACCCGTCCGGGGTGTCGATCGGGTCGGGCGGTGAGGTCTACGTCCTCGACGCCGAAGGCGACGGGTCGAGCACGCGGCGCATCCTCAAGGTGGCGTCGGGCGCCGGGACCGAGCTGGTGAAGGGGCTCCGCGTCGGATTCCCGTCAGGGCTCGCCATGGCCGAGAACGGACTGAACCTGGTGGTCGCGAGCACGGATCCGGCGACAGGGACCGCGCGCTTCGAGCGCTTCGGTCTCTCCGGGACCACCGCCGGCGCGCCCGTCGCGACGACCATCGGAAGCTTCGACGAGCCGGCCGGGCTCCACCGGGCCGCCCTCTCCGACACCTACGCCTACGTCGACTCCGGTGCGAGCGGCAGCGGCACCGTCTTCGTCGTGAACCCTCAGTAACCGCTTTCCTCGAAGGAGAACCCGATGCGTTTTCGTTCTCGTCTCATGGGCCTGGCGCTGGCCGGCCTGCTGTCTCCCCTCGTCGCGCTCGGCTCGAGCCACCGTGAAGCCCCCGCGATCTCGTTCGATCCCGCGGCGGACAACACCGACCTCTGGGCATGGATCAAGCCCGGGACGCACGACCGGCTGTACATCGTCGCGGCCTACAACCCGCTGGAGGAGCCGTCGGGTGGCCCGAACTTCCACAAGTTCTCGGACGAGGTGCTCTACGAGGTGCACATCGTGCGGGGGGTCGCGAGCCTCGCCGACGTCATCACCTACCAGGTCCGCTTCCGGACCGAGCCGCTCACCCGCGTCGACGTCGCCGACCTGTCCAAGGGCCCTGGCGGGGGCAAGGAGTTCTTCGCGCAGCTCTCGGGCGCGGTGGGCTTCCAGCGACAGACCTACACCGTGACCAAGGTGCAGGGCGGACAGTCGACGGTCATCGCCCAGGACGTTCCGGTGGCTCCTCCGAACGCCGGTCCGCGAACGTTCGCCACGCTCAAGGCGCTGGGGCTGCTGAGCACGCCGCAGAACGCGTACAACGACGACTTCACGCAGGAGTTCGTCAAGCCGATGGGAAGCGGCGGGGCCGAGGGCACCGTGTTCGCCGGTCCACGCGACGACGGGTTCTACGTCGATCTCGGCGGCATCTTCGATCTCGCCAACCTGCGTCCCAAGGGGACGGCCCAGGATGGGGTCGCCGGGTTCAATTGCCACGCCATCGCCCTCGACATCCCCGTCACCAAGGTCGCTGCCGGCGGACAGCTGCCCACGACCAGGACGGACGACTCGATCATCGGCGTGTGGGCGTCCGCCAGCCGCCGCAAGCTGACCATCCAGCGGCAGAACGGAGCGCCGGAGTCGATCGGCCCGTGGGTGCAGGTCTCTCGCCTCGGTCTGCCACTGATCAACGAGGCGGTCATCGGGCTCCAGGACAAGGACAAGTACAACCGGACCACTCCGGCGAGCGACGTGGCGAACTTCGCCGCGTACTTCCTCAACCCGATCATCGTCCGGGACGCCGAGGCGGTGGGCATCTACTCCGCGCTGGGTGTGGACCCGACGCCGTTCAAGACCAACCGCACCGACATCCTCGACATCATCGGCCTGAAGCAGAACGGCTACAGCGTGACCGCGATCGGCGACGTGCTGCGCGTGGATCTCACCACCGACTCGGGGTTTCCCAACGGTCGCGTCATCTACGGCGGCACCAACCACGAGGACGACGTCACCGACGTGCTGCTCTCGGTGCTGCTGACCAAGGCGGCGTCGGGAATCAGTGACGGGGTGGACCACAACGACGCCACGTACCTGACCCGCTCGCCGTGGCTGGCAAGGCCCTGGGCCGGCTTCGACCAGGGCCACGGCAAGCCGACGCCCTGATCGGGAACGAGCTCCCCATGCGCATCCCGCACGCCACCTCGCTGTCGCTCTGTCTCCTCCTGCTCGGGTCGGCGTGCCGGTCCTCCACCTCACCGATCGCGGAACGTTCCCTCTCCGAGGCGCGTGCCCTGGCGCTCGCGCCCGCGGGAGGGGGCCGTCCGGCGGACCGGGAGATCCTCCGGATACAAGAAAGACTCGGGCACGGCCCGACGGCAGACGACTGGGTCCTGCTCGGCCAGGCCTGGGTCCAGAAGGCTCGGGCCTCCGGCGACCCCGGCCTCTACCTCGCCGCCGAGGGGGCCAGCACCGCGGCGCTGGCGATGGTTCCCGGCCATGCGGGTGCGCTCGGTCTCCGGGCGCTGGTGCTGCTCAACCAGCATCAGTTCGCCCGGGCCCGCGAGCAGGCGCTCACCGTCCTGGCCCGTCATCCCGAGGATCTCCTGGCGCTGGCCACGCTCTCCGACGCGGCGCTGGAGATGGGCGACCTGCCCGCAGCCCTGGACTCTGCCCAGCGCCTCGTCGATCTGAAGCCCGGCCTCGCAGCCTACGGTCGTGCCGCCCACCTCCGCTGGGTGACCGGCGACGTCGCGGGGGCGAAGCGTCTCTACGCCCGGGCGATCGAGGCCGGACGTGGCGCCCGGGACCCGGAGCCGGTGGCATGGATGATCGTCCAGGCCGGCCTGATCTTCTGGAACGAGGGCGATCTCGACGGGGCGCTGGCCGGCGCGCACGAGGCGCTCACGCTGGTGCCGGAGTACGGGCCGGCGCTGGTGCTCCAGGGGCGTTGCCTCCTGGGGGCGGGAGACGACGCCGGTGCCCGTCGTGTGCTCGAGCGCGCCTACGTTGCACAGCCTCTGGTCGAGACTGGATGGCTGCTGGCAGACGCCAGGAGGCACGCCGGCGACGGCGGCGGCGCCGAGCAGCTGGAGAACCGGCTCGTCCGTGACGGAAGGCAGGGCGACCCGCTCATGCTCGGACTCTTCCTCGCCTCGAGGCAGCGCGATGTCGCCGAGGCGGTCCGCTTGCTCGAGGCGGAGCACCGGGCGCGCCCCGGGATCGCCGTCGAGGACGCGTACGCCTGGGCACTGCTCCGCGCCGGGCGGCTGGCCGAGGCCCGCGCGTCCATCGATCGCGCCACCGCTCACGGCACGCCGGAGCCCCGGCTGCTGTACCACGCCGGAGCGATCCGGCTGGCGCAGGGAGAGGAGGAGGTGGGCATCGCCTTGATTCGCCGGGCGCTCGCCCTCAATCCCCGTTTCGACCCGGTGGCCAGCTCGGAGGCGCGGACGCTGCTCGCCGGCTCGGGACGAGAGGCTCGTCGGCCCTAGGTCCCGCAGCGCATGCCGCAGGTACCATCCGCACCACCGTCCGGACGGAGGCACGCACCCACGCACTCCTGGTCAACCCGGCAACGTTCCCCCTCGCGGTTGCGGCGTGCGCAGGTCCCCTCCCGACAGCTGGTGCCAGGCTCGCAGGCACCCACCACGCACGGCTGACCCTCGGAGGCCCATCGCCCGGGTGCGCAGCGGCCGCCTGCGCAGTGGTTGCCGGATCCGCACTGCGCCGTGAAGGTGCACGCCTCTCCGATCGCAACGGCTGGAACGCACGTCCGCCGCACGCAGGCGCCCGAGCACTCCGGATGGCTCCGCGCGTCCTGGCGCAGGTAGACGGCGAGCGGGTCCGTCCCCAGCTCGCAGGCGGTGGCCGGTGGCCCGGGAGCGTCGCAGACTCCGGGTTGCGTCGGCCCGAGGCCGCGGCAGCGAAGGCCCTCGCGGCACTCCAGCGCCGAGCGGCAGCGGGCGCCGGGCTCGAGCTTCCCGAGGGTGAGAGCCTCGCACGCCTCGGGGAGCGCCACGCTGGCCGGACCGATCCAGCCACATCCCTGGAGGGCAGCGACTTGCAAGTCGACGCACTCGGCGGTGCGCTTGGCGTCCAGGTCGAGACCCCCGCCGCGCAATGCGAGGGAGAGCATGCGCGTGCACTCGTCCGAGAGCGCGCGGCGGGGTGCGCCGCCGCAGCAGGCAGCGCGGCGCTCGTCCGGGAGGAGATGGAGCGCCTCGCAGAGGCGCCGGGCGCGCGGGTCCGGAGTGGCGACGGTGCCGGCGTAGACCGGCTGGACCGTGTCGTCGCCCGCCGAATCGGCGGGGGACTTCCCGCAGCGGCACGCACCGGCGAAGAGGAGAAGCACCACCGCGCACGCCCGGCGGCGATGTGCCGGTGACACCTGGCTCAGCGCTCCGGCCCGACGAAGATGGGCTCGGCCAGCACCGACCGGGTGAGCCGGGTCACGTTCCCGTACCGGTTGTTGTGGTCGTCACGCAGCCGCACCGCCTCGGCCGAGCTCCGGTACGCCTCGATCGCCTTCACGCTGTCGGCGCGGTAGTGGACCACGTAGCGGATCCACCCGTCGGCGGCGCGCTCCTGCTCCTTCCACCGCGTCGCGCCGAGGAACCCGGGCTGCCGGACCACGTCCGGCATGTGGTCCGCCGCGTGCCACCGGGCCCAGGACTCCTCGATGACCGGCGCCACCTCGATCGTCACCCGGTAGACGGCGTTGGCTCGCCCGCTCACATGCGCCCCGCGAGGTACTCGATCAGGTCGATCTTCGTCACGATGGCCACCACCTGTTCGTGTTCCTTCACCACCGCCACGTTGTCCTGCGCGAACACCTCGCGCAGCCGGCTCAGGGTCGCCTCGGGGCTCACCACGCCCTGCAGCGGGGCGATCAGCGGGTCGATCAGGTCCTGGAACCCCTGCTTCTTCGAGACCAGTGCGTTCAGGAGATCATACTCGTGGATCATTCCCAGGGTGCCGCCGTGGCCGTCGCGCACCGGCATCTGGCTGATGCCGTGCTTCCGCATCTGCTCGACGACGGCGTCGATGCGCTGGCCCTTCTCCGCGAACAGGACGTGCTGCTTGCGCGAGCCGATGAGGTCCTTCACCCGGCCGGGCGACTTCTCGTCCACCGCGAAGCCGTTGTCCTTCATCCACTCGTCGCTGAAGAACTTGCTGATGTAGCTGTTGCCGGTGTCGGTCAGCACGACCACCACCACCTTGCCCTTGCCCAGCTCGCGAGCGACCTCGACCGCGACGTGCACCGCGGCACCGGAGCTGCCGCCTCCGAACAGGCCTTCCTCGCGGGCCAGCCGCCGCGCGGCATTGAAGCACTGCTGGTCGTCGACCTGGCGGATCTCGTCGATGACCGAGAAGTCGAGCGCCTTGCAGAGCATGTCCTCGCCGATGCCCTCGACCTTGTAGACGTGCGGCTCGGGCAGCTTCCCGGTCTGGAAGTAGCCCTGGTAGACGCTGCCCACCGGATCGACGCCCACGTTGCGGATGGCGGGGTTCTTCTCCTTCAGGAACTTGCCCACGCCGGTCATCGTCCCGCCGGTGCCGAGGCCGGTGACGAAGACGTCGAGCCGTCCCTCCAGCTGTTCCCAGAGCTCGGGCGCGGTGGTGAGGTAGTGCGCCTCCCCGTTGTCGGGGTTGTGGTACTGGTTCAGGTAGAAGCTGCCTGGCGTCTCGCGGGCGATGCGCTTCGCGGTCTCGTAATAGCTCTGCGGCGAGTCGGCGGCCACGTTGGTCGGCGTCACCACCACCTGCGCACCGAGGGCCTTCAGGCGGTTGATCTTCTCGGCCGACATCTTGTCCGGCATCGTGAAGATGCAGCGGTAGCCCTTCACCGCCGCTGCCAGCGCGACGCCCATCCCGGTGTTGCCGGAGGTGTTCTCCACGATGGTGCCGCAGGGCTTGAGCTTTCCCTCGCGTTCGGCCTTCTCGATGATGTGGAGCGCCATCCGGTCCTTGATGGACCCGCCCGGGTTCATGAACTCGCACTTGGCGTACACCGTGGCGTCGTTCGGGCCGACCAGCTTGTTCAGCCGGACCAGCGGGGTGTGGCCGATGGCCGAGAGGATCGTGGAGTGCACGTTCATGGCGCCCCCGCTCATAACATTAGCCACAGACCCACGCGCCCCCGGTCCGGACTCACCCTGCCGCGTGGTCCAGGAGCCAGTGGCGCAGGGCGAATGGGTCGGCCGCGAGCGGCTCGGCGCGCGACGGGCGGGCGAGCAGCTCGGACAGGGCCGGGGGAACCGCGACCGGGTGGCCCACCAGAGGCTCGACGGTGCTCTCGAACTTCGCCGGATGCGCCGTCGCGGCCACCGCCCACGCGCCCGTCGCCCCGTCGGCCCGGAGCTGCTCCAGGACGTGAACCCCGGCGGCGGTGTGCGGACAGAAGACCTGGCCATGCCGCCGCTCGCCCTCCTGGATGGTCCGGGTGATGTCCGCGTCGGACACCGCGCGGGCCCGGAGCGCCGACCGGAGCACCGGCGGGTCGGGAAACGTCCACACCATCCGCTCGAAGTTGCTCGGATCGCCGACGTCCATCGCGTTGGCCAGCGTCGCCACGCTCGGGCGGCCACGGTAGACGCCTGAGGCCCAGAACTCGGACAGCGTCGGGTTGGCGTTGGTCGCCAGGACGATGTCCCCGAGGGGAGCGCCGATCTCCCGAGCCCAGACCGCGGCCAGCGCGTTGCCCAGGTTTCCGGTCGGCACCACGAGGTTCAGCGTCGTCCCGGAGATCCAGGCTGCGTGCGCGTGGTAGCCGAGCTGCGGGAGCAGCCGCCCGAGACTGATGCTGTTGGCCGAGGTGAGCTGGAGCGGCGCGAGCCCGGGGTCGGCGAAGGCGGCCTTCACCATCCGCTGGCTGTCATCGAACGTGCCGGCCACGCGCAGCGCGGTCACGTTGTCTCCAAACGCCCCGAGCTGGTGCGCCTGCCGGGGCGAGACCCGTCCGTCCGGATAGAGCACCACGACCCGCACGCCGGGCATGCGGTGGAACGCCGCGGCCACCGCGGCCCCGGTGTCGCCGGAGGTCGCGACCAGCACCGTCCGCGGCCGGCCGCCCGCCGGCTGGAGCCGCTGCACGCACGCGGCCAGGAACCGCGCCCCGAAGTCCTTGAAGGCCGCCGTCGGCCCGTGAAACAGCTCGAGCACGAAATCGTCCGGGCCGCGCAGCGGGACGAGCGGGGCGGGGAAGCTGAACGCCTCGGCCACCATCGCCGGCAGCGCGGGCTCGAGCCGTTCGCCCACGAAGAAGGGTGACAGGACCGCCACCGCCGCCGCTCCGAGCGACGGATCTCGCGGCGCTCGCACCTCGCCCCGGGGCAGGCGCGCCGGCACGAAGAGTCCGCCGTCCGGCGCCGTTCCCCGGAGCAGCGCGTCCGCGAGGGGCAGGTCCGCGACCCCGCCCCGCGTGCTGCCGACGTTCACCCCACCACCGCCGCAGCCGGAGCCGCGACGGGGGAGATCCACACGTCGCAGTCGATGAACGCCCCCCGGAACGCCCGCTCCATCGCCGCGGCGATGCGCTCCGACCGATCCTTCGTGCACCAGGCGAAGACGCTCGGGCCGCCGCCGGAGATGCTCGCGCCGAGCGCACCCTCCTCGAGCGCCGCGGCCTTCACCGGCAGAAAGCCGCCCACCAGGGGCGCACGGAGCGGCTCCACCAGCACGTCGCGCAGCCCGGCCCGGATGCACTCCAGGTCGTTCCGGTAGCAGCCGGCGAGGACCAGGGCGAGGTTGGCGCTCTGCTCCACGAACTGTGGGAGCTCGAACGGCAGCCGGAGCACCGCCCGCGCGGTCTTGGTCTCGAGGATCTGGTGCGGATGCACCAGCACGCAGGTCAGGCCGTCCGGGACGGGGATGGAGATGAGACGGTGGTGCGTGGCCAGCGCCAGTCCCCCGAGGAGCATCGGGCCCACGTTGTCCCCGTGCTCGGCCCCGCTCGCCGCCGACTCGCCGATCATCGCGCACTGGTAGAGGACGTCCATCGGCGCTGGCTGCTCGAGCACCGCGCTCGCCGCGACCAGCGCCGCGACGCACGAGGCCGCCGAGCCACCCATGCCAGAGCCGAGCGGGATCCCCTTCTCGATCGTCACCTCGAACCCGTGGGTCAGCCCCAGGCGTCCGCGGAGCGCGAGCAGCGCGCGACCCGCGGTGTTCTTCTCTGCGTCCAGCGGGAGCCCGCTGACCACGCCGGTGATGCCGGCGATTCGCACCTCGGCCGCGTCGATTCGCTGCACCGTCACCCGGTCCACCGGTCCGACGATGGCGTGGCCGAGGATGTCGAAGCCCACGCCCACGTTCCCCACGGAGGCGGGAGCAGCAGCGGTGGCCCGAGTCAGCCGGTTCATGGACATCGAGCCTAGTGCTACCCTTGTCGTCAATGCACAGCGAGCAGTCCCTCCGCGACCAGGTGGCGCTGGCCACGGGTCGTCCGCAGGACGGCGCCCCGGTCCTCCAGCTGAAGGGTGACGCGAGCAACCGCTCCTATCTCCGCGTCGGGCGCTGGCCCGACAGCCACGTGGTGATGGTGATGCCGCCCGGGCCGCCGAGGAGCGAGGAGGCCAGCAAGGGCGGTCCCCCGGACGAGCTGCCGTTCCTCAACGTGCAGCGCTACCTCGACGGCCTCGGGGTCCGGGTCCCACGCATCCTCCGCTACGACACGGTGGCGGCGATGATGGTGCTCGAGGACCTGGGGGACCTCACCTTCGAGCGGGCGCTGGAGAGCGGTTCGCACGAATCGCTCTACGGCCGGGCGGTGGACCTCCTTGCGCGGATGCGCGCCGCGGCGGACGCGAGGCCCGACCCGGGCTGCCTCGCCTTCACCCGCGCCTTCGACGAGGAGCTCTACACCTGGGAGCTCCACCACTTCCGCGAATACGGTCTGGAAGCGTGGAGCGGGAAGACCCCCACCACGGCGGAACGCGCGCAGCTCGAGCGGGCCTTCGCCGGGATCGCGGGGCGGCTGGCGGCGGCACCGCGGGGCTTCACCCACCGCGACTACCAGAGCCGGAACCTCATGGTGACCAACGGCGAGCTGGTGGTCATCGACTTCCAGGACGCCCTCCAGGGCCCGTGGCAGTACGACCTGGTCGCGCTCCTCCGCGACAGCTACGTCGAGCTCGCGCCGGAGCTCGTCGACGCGATGATCGACCGCTGGCTGCTGGAGTACGGGCGCGCTGCGAGCCACACCCCGGAGCGGCGCGCGTTCCGCCAGCTCTTCGACCTGCTCACCGTCCAGCGCAAGCTGAAGGACGCTGCCCGGTTCGAGTTCATCCACCGGGTGAAGAAGAACCCCGGCTTCCTTCCGTCCGTCCCCGCCTCGCTTCGCTACGCCCGGGCGGCGATGGAGCGTCTCGCGGACGACGGGGACGTCGTCGCCCTCCGCGAGGTGGCCGTCCGCTACGTGCCCGAGCTGCGCTGATGCCGCCGCGCTCCAGAGCCTTCGTCCTCGCCGCCGGCCTCGGGACGCGGCTCCGGCCCCTGACCGACACCTATCCGAAGCCGGCGGTGCCGTTCCTCGGGGCGCCGCTGCTCCGCCGGACCTTCGCCGTGCTCGCGAGGGCGGGCGTGGACCGCGTCGCGCTCAACACCCACCACCTCCCCGAGGCGATGGCCCGGGTGGCACGCGAGGAGGGTGCCCGGCGCGACCTCGCCATCACCACCGTGCACGAGCCCGTCATCCAGGGGACGGGCGGCGGGCTCCGGGGCCTGGCCCGTGCGCTCCCCGGGGACGACGTGGTCATCGCCTGGAACGGGGACATCCTCTTCGCCCCTGACCTCGCGCAGCTCCTCGAGGTGCACCGGACCTCCGGCGCGGCGGCGACCCTGGTGCTGCTGCCGATGCCCGAGGGGAAGGGCTATGGCGTCGTGGAGACCGACGCGCAGGGAAGGGTGCACCGCATCGGCCGGCCCGCGGCCGCGCTCGCGCCGGGCCGCAGCGAGTGGCACTTCAGCGGCGTGCACCTCCTCTCGCCGGCCGTGTTCGACGCGATGAGCCCCGAGGCATCCGAGGACATCAACCACGACGTCTACCCGCGGCTCTTCGGCGCCGGGGCGGTGCGCGGCATCGTGGTGGATGTGCCCTGGTCGGACCTCGGATCGCCGGCGACCTACCTCGAGGCGCAGTCCGACCTGCTGCTCGGGCACGTGCCCGACCCGCTCGGGTCGGAATCGCCGCTTGCGGGCCGGACCGAAGCCGAACCCCTGCTCGAGGCGGGTGCGCGCGTTCACCCCTCAGCGGACCTCGCGCCCGATGTCTTTGTCGCCTCGGGCGTCGAGGTGCCCGCGGGCGCGTGCCTCCGTCGGAGCGCGCTGCTCGCAGGAGCGAGCGTCGATGCCGGGGAAACGGTGGAGGAGGAGATCCGCTGGGGAGGAAGGCGGCTCTCCTCGAGCACCTCGAGCGGTTGATCGCCGCCCTGGAGGCGCCCGCCCGAGCGGTCCTCGAGGTTCGGCCGGCCGTCGGAGACCATTCACCGCCGTCAGTCGCCGTTCACCGGGTCCGCTTGCGTGCGGAGCCGGGGTCCGTTCCGATCGAGCGCCAACGGACCGGAGGGACCACGCCATGCAGATGCCGACGCCGACCGAAGACCACCGGAAGCTTCACCGCCTCGCAGGAGAGTGGATCGGCGAGGAGAAGCTCGAGCCGTCGCCGTGGGGCCCGGGCGGCCCCGCGGTCGGCCGCATCTCGGCGACCGTCGCGCTCGACGGGATGTTCGTCGTCTCCGACTACGTCGAGAAGAAGGACGGGGAGGTCTCCTTCCGCGGGCACAGCGTCTTCGGCTGGGACCCGTCCTCCAAGACGGTGACCTGGTACTGGTTCGACTCGATGGGCGCGAACCCCCCGTCGCCGGCTCGCGGCAAGTGGGACGGTGAGCTGCTCGTGCTGAACGTCACCAGCCCCGGCGCCGAGGGCCGCTACACCTACCGGTTCCAGGGTGACGATCGGTACCACTTCCAGATCGAGAACTCGTTCGACGGCGGCAAGAGCTGGGTCAAGTTCATGGAGGGCTCGTACCGGCGCTCGCCCGGCGCATCGCCGACGTGACGGGTCCGTGACATTCCGGACCTCCCTCCGGTCGCCCAGTTGCCGGGGTCAGCCAGGGCATCCATCGTCCCTGGGTGAGTGCCGTGCTTCGCCTCGCACACCTCAGTGACCTGCACCACCAGATCGACTGGCGCCAGCGCTCGCTCTGGAGCTCGGGGTGGCGCGGCGTGCCCGGCCGGATCGAGCTGCACGCCCTGGGGCGACTGCGCCGCTTCGCCGGCGTGGGACCGCGCATCGCGCGGCTGGTGGAGCAGGTGCTCGGGCTCGCGCCGGACCGGGTCATCCTCACCGGGGACCTGACCGCGCTCGGGGACGAGTCGGAGCTGCGGCTCGCCCGCGCGCTCCTCGAGCCCTTCATCGCCGCAGGCCTCCTGGTGGTCGTTCCGGGCAACCACGATCGCTACACCGACGCGCGGTCGCGGGCCTTCGAGGTCGTGTTCGCGGATCTGCTGAGGAGCGACCTCCCCGACCTGGCGGACGAGCGCGGTTACCCCTTCGTGAAGCTCATGGGAGAGCGCCATGCGCTGGTGGGCCTGGACAGCACGCGCGTCCAGGGCTGGAGCCACTACGTCGTCGGCCGGCTCGGCGCTCGCCAGCTCCGCGCACTGGCCCGGGTCCTCGAGCATCCCAAACTCGAGCGCCGCACCGTCCTGCTCCTCGCCCACCACGGCCCGGCTGGCCCGTCCGGTGGGTTCGAGTGGAACGAGTCAGGCCTCCTCGACGCCGGCGCGCTCCTCCAGACGGTCCGGCACCGTCCGGTGGTGCTCCTCCACGGGCACTCGCACCAGCGCTTCTGGCTCCGCGCTCGTCACGGCAGGCCGCACCTCATCGGGGGCGGCAGCTCGACCGAGCGGCCCGGCTTCTGGGAGGTGACCGTGGACGATCACCGCGCGCTGGAGGCGGTGGCCCACCCTCTGCGCTGACCGCCCCGGAGCTCGGGGATCCAGAAGAACACCGCGGCGAGCACCACCGCGAGGCAGAGCCCGGTCACGACGTCCACGAGGTAGTGCTGCTTGGTGGTGAGCGTGGAGGCCGCGATTGCGGTCGCCCACAGCACGTAGGCGGCGAACAGCGCGCGGCGGCGATGCCAGAGCGAGAACGCCGCGAGGTACGAGCCCGCGACGTGCATGCTGGGCAGACAGCTCGTCGCCAGGTCCACTCCGCGGAGGGCGGTCAGGGCGCGCGCGCTCAGGCCGCTGTCGGGCACGGGGAATGCCTGGCGCGGAAAGACCGTGGGCCACGAGAGATGGATGACCGCTCCGATCGCGAGCAGCACGAAGTACGCCCGGACGAAGCGCCTCACCTCGTCCCAGCCCTCTGAGACCAGGAAGGCCGAGGAGACCAGGACGTAGTCGGAGAAGTAGATCCACACCGTCGCCGGCAGGAACGGCGTCGCCGCATCGACCCGGGTCCACCACAGGGTGTGTGGCGTCACCAGCTGCAGGTGGTTCGGAACGAGGTAGAGGACGGCGTTGACCGCCATCGCGCCCGCGGCGATGGCCAGCTTCGTCCACGGACCCGGGGCCGAAGGCGCCGACACGGCGGCGACGTCGTTCACGTCACTCCAGCCGGCAGCGGGCCAGGATGCAGGTCACGTTGTCGTTCCCGCCGGCGGCGTTGGCACGCTCGATCAGCAGGGTGCAGGCCTCGTCCAGGTCGTCGGTCGTCCCGAGCAGCGCCTCCATCTCCGTGTCGCTCACCATTCCCGAGAGCCCGTCGGAGCAGAGGAGGAAGAGGTCGCCGTCACCGGGCTCGAAGCGGGCCACGTCCACCTGGACCGTGTCCTTCATCCCCAGCGCACGCACGATGACGTTCTTGTGGGGGAACGCCTCGATCTCCTCGGGGGAGAGCTTCTTCGCCTTGAGGTAGTCGTTGAGGAGGGAGTGGTCCTCGGTGACGAGCTCCAGCTTGCCGCTCCGGAACCGGTAGACCCGGCTGTCGCCGACGTGACCGACGTAGGCCGCCCCGTCGGCGAAGTGCACCGTGGCGATGGTGGTCCCCATCCCCCGGTAGTTCGGGTCGCCGCTCGCCGCCTCGTAGATGCGGGCGTTGGCGAGCTTGATCCCGGTCGCGAGCCGGTTCTCGTCGTAGTTCCGGGTCTTGTCCATCTTGAACGGCCAGGTCATGTCCCGGTCGCTGGAGGTCAGCCGGAAGAACTCGGCAATCTCGTCGATCGCGATGCGGCTGGCGATCTCGCCGGCGAAATGACCGCCCATCCCGTCCGCGACGCAGTAGAGCCGCTGGTCGGGCATCACGAGGAAGCTGTCCTCGTTGATGTTGCGCTTCATGCCGACGTGGCTCTTGCCTGCGACCTCGATGCGCATCCGTTGGTCTCGTTCACGCTAGCAAAGGCGCGCGCGATCAATCAAAAAGTCGAGCGAGGCCCGTGACATGGCGCTCCCCCGCTCCATCGCCCCACCACTCCACGTGGTGCTGGTCTCGCCGCGCATCCCGCCCAACACCGGCAACGTGGCGCGTCTGTGTGCGGTGACCGGTTGCCGGCTCGAGCTGGTGGAGCCGCTCGGGTTCTCCATCGACGATCGCCACCTCCGGCGCGCGGGGCTCGACTACTGGGACAAGGTGTTCCTCGCGCTGCACGCCGACTGGGACGCCTACCTCGCGGCGAGCCCCGGCGCCCGGCGCTGGCTGTTCACCGGCCACGCGGCACTGACGCACTGGGACGCGCCCTTCACTCCGGGTGACCACCTGGTCTTCGGGTCGGAGCCAGGTGGACTGCCGCCCTACATCCTGGAGGGAGGTGCGGGGACGCCGCTGGCCATCCCCATGGTGTCTGGCGTCCGCTCGCTCAACCTCTCGACCGCTGCAGGCATCGGGGTCTACGAAGCGCTCCGGCGGATCCGGCTAGACTAGCGCCTCCCCGAGAGATGGCTCCTCCCTCCCTCCCGCCCGCGGCCGAGGCGCTCTTCCGCGCGCACCAGGACAAGAGCACCGGCTGGCTCACGCTCCTCTGCGGCGGCCGCGAGGCGAAGCTCTACGTCCAGTTCGGGGATCTGGTCGGAGCGCGACTCGGCTTCGGCCACCAGACCGACGCGCAGGCGCTGCTCGCCGCCGGGGCGCTGGTCCCGCCGGTGCTGGACACGCTGTGGTCGCGGGGACAGCTGGCCGATCCGGCCCGGGTCCACGAGGCGGCGGGTGTGGACCCCACCTCGGCCTCCGAGCTGCGCGCGCTCGCCTCGGTGCGGCGCGTGGCGCTCCTGGCCGAGGAGGCCAGCTTCATGCCGGCGCTGGTGGAGGTCACCTTCCCCCGCGTGCGCGGCGTCCGTGCGGTGCGGGCCGCGTTCGAGGCGCTCCCCCCGGTCCCCGGGACGGCGTGGGTCCGCTGCCGCGATCTGTCCGCCGCCGAGCCCTTCCTCGGCAGCGCCGACGAGCGGACCTTCCTCGCCTCTCTGAGCGAGTTCCGCACCGCCGAGACGCTCTCGCCCGCCGAGTCGGCGCTGCTCCGCGCCCTGGAGCACGCGGGCCTGGTGGAGATCCTCGCGCCCGAGGAGTGGCAGGCGCGCTCCGGGGCCGAGCGGGCCGAGGCCGCCCGCCGCGCCGAGGAGGACTCCCGCCGGGAGGCCGCGAGGGTCGCCCTCGAGGCAGCCCGGGCCGCCGAGGAGCGCCGCCAGGCCGAGATGCGCGAACGGGCCGACGCTGGGCGCCGGGCGCTCGAGGCCGCCATGGCGGCGGAGGCTGCGTGGCGGCGGGCCCGCGAGGGCAACGGAGAGTCGGGTGTCCCCGGGGGTCACGGAACCGAGCGCGAGTTCCCGGCCGCGCCGCATCGCGTCCACACCACCGAGGTCGAGTTCCACGCGCTCTCCGAGGACATGCCTCCACTGGAGCCGCCGGTCGCCGCCGCGCCGGTGCTCGAGGGCGACGAGCCGATGGTCCCGGTGCTGACCCGCTCCACGCTCCCGCCGTTCGAGGCGCCGGTGCCGGGCACCGATCCGATGGGGTTGTCGCCCTCCGCCGAGAGCCTGGGCGACGAGGACACCCTGGTGCGCGCCATGGAGCAGGCGCGCAGCCACACCGACCCGTACGCCCCGATGCCCCCGCCGCCTGTCGAGGGCCGGTCCGTCCCGCCGCCCCCCGCGCGGTCCGGGACCGACCCGTACGCCCAGGGGCTGGAGGTCGAGCCCGGCCAGACGGACCCGTACGCACAGGCCCTGCCGCGCTCCGACGAGTCGCAGGCCTCCGACGAGCTGCCCACGCCGCCGGCGCAGCCGTTCGTCTTCCCGGCGGCAGCGACGCCCACCCCACCGCGGGGCACCACCGAGGCTCGCACTCCTCCGGGCGGCATCGTCGTCGAGCCCGAGGAGCTGGTGCTCGAGCCCGAGGCGCTCCTGCTCTCCGAGGCGGACTCCGTCCCCACGCCCGCCACGGGGACGCTGGTGGAGGACATGAGCGAGGCGCTCCGTCGCGCCGGCCTCGAGGCATCGCCCGAGCTGTGGCAGAGCCCGAGCACCGAGGCGGTGGGCAGCAAGCACGCCGAGCGGAGCCCGCTGCGGCTGGGACCCGAGTCGGCGGAGGCGGACGCCGACCTCTGGAAGCTGGTGAACCCCGAGCCGACCGGGCAGCCCGGATCGTTCGAGGCCGCCCTCCGTCAGGTCGACGGACAGCTCGAGACGCTCGCCGGGCTCCGCGGCGCCCCCGTCGATCTCGAGAACCCGGGCACCGTTCCCATGGCCACCAGCGACCTGGACGCCCTGGTGAAGGCCTCGTTCGAGTCCGGGGAGTGGACGCTCGGCACCGGCAACGCCGAGAACAGCGGACGCATCGCGCTCGCCGCGCTGAGCGGCACGCCGGTTCCCGGGCCGCTGCCGCCCTCGGGGGAGCCGCCCGCCCTCTCCGCCGAGCGCCGCCAGGAGCTTCTCCGGCAGGCCCGCGCCACCGCGGAGCGCGAGCCGGTCAGCAGCATCCCCACGCCGCCGCCGCGCTCGCTGGAGGACGCCGAGCTGGCCGAGTCCATCGAGGCCCGCCACGCCTCCCTCACCCGCGACCCGGACCGGTTCGTGGTGCTCGGGCTGTCACCGGGCGCAGGGCGCGACGACGTGAAGCGAGCGTTCATCGAGCTGGCCAAGGTGTTCCATCCGGACCGGCTCCCGCGCTCGCTCGCGCTGCTCCGTCCGAAGGCAGCGCGGGTCTTCGACGCCATCCGCGAGGCCCAGGAGTTCTTGCTCGACGACGTCCGCCGGAACGAGCACGCCCGGGCCCGCGCCGGCAGCGAGCCGGCCCCCGCTCTCGACCCGGGCGCGGCGTCCGAGGCGCTGGTGGCGGGCGAGATGGCGATGCGCCGCCGCGACTACCCGCAGGCCGAGGCATTCTTCCGCCAGGCCCACGAGGCCGACCCGCGGCCGGCCACGCTCGCCGCCGAGGCCTGGGCCATCTACATGGACCCCTCGCGCCGCAGCGACGCCCCGCGCGCCCGGGCGATGATGGTGGAGGCGCTCAAGGCCGACCCGGACTGTGACCGCGCCCACTACCAGCTCGGGGTGATCGCGCGGGTGGAGGGCGACATCGAGCGCGCCGAGAGGCACTTCCGCGAGGCGGTGCGCAGCAACCCCCGTCACCTCGAGGCAGCGCAGGAGCTCCGGCTGCTCGAGATGCGGCGGCGCCCGAAGAAGCGGTGAGGTCAGGGCGCGTCGCGCACGAACGCCTCGAGCGCGGCCCGGTCATCCTTGGCCAGCCGGGCGAACTCGATGCCCATGCCGGCAGGCTGCTCCGGGCCCGGGAAGCGACGGACCCAGGCCACCCGGGCGTGGGCCTGCACCGGGGCGGGCCGTCCGGCGATCTGGAACTCGAGCGAGAGGCTCTCCCCGGGCTCGAGCAGCAGGTCCGACACCAGGAACGCGCCGCCGGCCGAGAGGTCGGCGCCGGAGAGCTGCAGCGCACCCATCCCGTCGGTTCCCCCGGCGCGAAACTCCACCGAGAGGGTCCGCCGGATGTGTCGGCGCTTCTCCTCGCTCGTCAGCACGGGAGGGAGGCTACCTGATAGCCTCTCGTCGCACCCATGGCCAAGCAGCATCTCCTGCTCGTGGATGGAGACCCGAAGAGTCTCCGGGTGATGGAGGTCAGCCTCAAGAAGGCCGGCTTCTCCGTGACCACCGCGGCCGATGGAAAAGACGCGCTCCAGAAGATCCAGATCAGCCTGCCGGATCTGGTGCTCTCGGACACCCGCCTCTCGGAGCTGGATGGCTTCGAGCTCTGCCGGCGGCTCAAGGACGACGAGCGGCTGAAGCACATCCCCTTCGTCTTCCTGACCAGTCAGAAAGCCGTGGAATTCAAGGTCCGCGGGCTCGAGATGGGCGGCGAGGACTACCTGACGAAACCCATCTACATCAAGGAGATCGTCACCCGCGCCCGGATGATCCTCCAGAAGGCGGAGAAGGAGCGGTTCGAGCGTCGCGAGACGCGGGGCGGCTTCACCGGGAGCCTGAGCGACCTGGGCGTCGTCGACCTGGTGCAGACCTTCGAGGTGGGCCGGAAGACCGGCAGCATCCGGCTCGATGGCGAGCGCTCCGGCACCATCTACTTCCGTGACGGCCGGGTCATCGACGCCGAGCTGGGGCGGCTCGCCGGCGAGAACGCGTTCTACCGGATGCTCAACACCTTCGAGGGGAACTTCGAGGTCCAGTTCGTGCCGGTGGAGCGCGCCGAGCGCATCGAGGTCTCCACCCAGGGGCTCCTCCTCGAGGGGATGCGCCGGCTCGACGAGTGGGGCCGGATGCTGGAGCAGCTGCCACCGCTGGAGACGGTGTTCGAGATCGACTACCGGCAGCTCGCGGACCGGCTGAGCGAGATCCCCGACGAGGTGAACGGCCTGCTCCGCCTCTTCGACGCCCGGCGAACGCTGGCGCGGGTGGTCGACGACTCGGACTTCGAGGACCTCGCGGCGCTGGGCATCATCAGCAAGCTCTACTTCGAGGGTCTGGTCCGGGAAGCCGGCGGAACGCCGCCGTTCGGCGCGCGCGAGTCCCGGACCCTGGGAGCCTGGCTGGATGGACGGCCGCCGACGCCGGTGTGGTCCGGACCGGTCGCAGTGCAGCCCGACCCGGCGGCCCACACACCGCCTCCGGGAGCCGTGCCAACGGTGGCGCCTCTGTCGGCCGACGAGACGCTTGCCCGTTCCGCGACCGCGACCGTCGAGGGTGCGACCGTCGCTCCGCAGGCCTTCGTCGCGAACGGCACGGCCGTCGAGCCGGGCGAAGCCCAGACGGATGGCGTCCCCGGACCGGACGAGCCGTCGCCGCTCGAGGGAATGGACGCGCTCGAGCTCGCCCCGCTCCCGGCGGCCATCGCTGCGGAGGTGGCCAGCGCCGAGCCCGAGATGCACGCGCTGCTCACCGTGCCGCCCCCGCATGAGACCGGGGTGGCGCTGCGGCCCGGTCCGGCACCGGGCTCGGCGGACGTGCTCCTCTTCCCCCCGCGCGCCGATGCCGTCCCGGCGCGGCTCCCCGGGTCCGCGTTCCTCGTCGCGCCGCCTCCGGCCGCGCGCGCGGTCGAGCAGGCCCAGGCCAAGTCGTTGACCGACTGGGGACATCCTTCGGCCTCTCCCGCGGTCCTGCCGGCCGAGGCACCGGCGGCGCCCGCGATGCGCGAGCCCCTCTTCGGCGGCGCGGCCAAGGACGGACCGCTTCCCCCTCCGGCGGCGGACGCCTTCGCCGACGCTCCGACGCTCTTCCCGCATGAGCTCCGACCCCGGAGCGGCGGGCGGTGGCTCCTCGCCACAGTGGGGCTCGCCGCGGTGGCCGGCGCGGCGGTGTGGCTCGTGCGTGACCGGAGCGAGGAGCCTGCGCCCGCGCCAGCGCCTGCCGTCGTGTCGGAGCGCCCGGCTCCGCCCGCCCCCGTCCCCCAGGAGCCCCCGGCTGTCGCTACGGCTGCGACCTCGACCCCCGCGGCCGACCCGTCGCCGGCGTCGCTCCCTTCGCCGGCGCTCGCCGGGTCTCCACAGCAGGACGCGCCGCAGGCGCTCGAGGATCCGGGCGACGCGGACTACCGCGCGGCGCTGCACGCGGCCCGCGAGGCCAATGCGGCGGCGAAGTGGGAGGTCGAGGCGGAGGAGTACCGCCGCGCCCTGGTGGTGCGTCCGGCCTCGCTCGAGGCGAAGGAGGGTCTCGGGGCCGCCATCGTCAAGAGCTCGGGCAAGGCCGGGAGCTACCTCGAGGCGGAGCGGCTGCTCGCCGACGTCGTCACCGCCGACCGGAGCCGCGCCCGCGCCTGGCTGGTGCTCGGGATGGCCCGCCAGCTCGGGGCACGGCCGGCGCCAGCCATCGAGGCCTACAAGCGCTACCTCGAGCTGACGCCCGAGAGTCCGTACGCGTCCGACGTGCGCGCCGTCGTCCGCGAGCTGGACCGGCCAGGCGTGGCGCAACGGCGCCCCGGACGATAGAGCCCACCTTCGGCGATGCGCGTCCTGGGCCTCGAGACCTCGTGCGACGAGACGGCGGCTGCCGTGGTGGAGGACGGCCGCCGCGCGCTCTCCGACGTCGTCTCGACCCAGGTGGACATCCACCGCCGGTGGGGAGGGGTCGTCCCCGAGCTGGCGAGCAGGAACCACGTCGTGCAGGTGCTCCCGGTGGTGGACGAGGCGCTGCGCCGGGCCGGGTGCAGCCTCCAGGACCTGGACCTCATCGCGGTCACCCGTGGGCCCGGGCTGGTCGGGGCGCTGCTGGTGGGCGTGCAGCTCGGCAAGTCGCTCTCGGTGGCGACCGGGATCCCGCTCGTGGGGGTGAACCACCTCGAGGGCCACCTCCTGGCCGCGCGTCTCCTCCCCACGCCGCCGGACCCGCCGTTCCTCGCCCTGGTCGTCTCGGGCGGACACACCAGCCTCTACGCGGTGAAGGACTTCGGCCAGTACACCAGGGTGGGCAGCACCCGGGACGACGCCGCAGGCGAGGCGTACGACAAGGTGGCCCGTCTGCTCGGCCTGCCGTACCCGGGTGGGCTCCCCATCGACCGGCTCGCCCAGGGCGGCGACCCGCGCGCCATCCGGTTCCCGCGCGCGCTGAACCTGCCCGGCGTCTTCGACTGGAGCTTCAGCGGACTCAAGACCGCGGTCCGGAACCACGTGCGCGCCCATGGCGTTCCCGAGGGACAGGCGCTCGCGGACCTCTGCGCCTCGTTCCAGGAGGCGGTGGCCGACTCGCTCTCGCGCAAGCTGGTCGCCGCGGCGCGCGCGCTCGGGCAGACCGACGTCGTGCTCTGTGGCGGGGTGGCGGCCAACTCGCGGCTCCGGGCGCTCACCCTGGAGCGCGCCGCCGACCGCGACATCCGGGTGCACCTGCCGCCGCCGGCCCTCTGCACCGACAACGGCGCGATGATCGCCGTCGCCGGCACCGAGGCCTGGCGGCGGGGCGCGCGCGACACGAACCCCGTGGTGGACGCGGGCTGGACGCCCTAGGAGGCCCGGCAGGTGGACTCGCCCCGGCGGATGCTGCAGCAGCACGGGCTCCGGCCGAAGCACGCCTGGGGGCAGAACTTCCTCGACGACCCGGCGGTGCTCGCCGACATCGTGCGGGCAGCCCGGCTGGGCCCGGACTCGGTGGTCGTCGAGCTCGGCGCGGGGCTCGGCCACCTGACCGCCGCCCTGCTCGAGACCGGGGCGAAGGTCGTGGCGGTGGAGCGCGACCGGGAGATGGTCGCGGTGCTGGAGGGCATGAAGGACCCGCGCCTCACCGTGCTCGCCGCCAACGCCGCCCGGCTGGACCTCGCGTCGGTGGCCGGGACGCGCCCGCTGACGCTGGTGGGCAACCTCCCGTACCACCTCACCTCGTCCATCCTCTTCGAGGCGCTGGAGCAACACCGAGATCTGACGGCGTGCGTGTTCACGGTCCAGAAGGAGGTCGCCGAGCGCGTCGCCGCGGGGGAGGGGACGCGGGCCGGAGGAGTCCTCACGGTGCTGCTCGGGGTGTGGTTCGATGCGTCCATCGTCCGGACGGTGCCGAGGGCCGCCTTCCACCCGCCGCCCAAGGTGGACTCCGCGGTGCTCCTGCTCGAGCACCGGGCAGTCCCCCGGGCCGACCTGGGCGACGATGCCTTCTTCCGCAAGGTGGTGAAGGCCGGGTTCTCGCAGCGGCGGAAGACGCTCTCCAACGCGCTCCAGTCCGACCGGGAGCTCGGGGATGCGGGTCGCATCCGGGCGGCGCTGGCCGAGGCAGGCATCGAGGCCACGCGCCGGGCCGAGACGCTCTTGGTGGCCGACTTCGCGCGGCTGGCCCGGGCGTTGAGGCAGCCCCCGGGGCGTGGTTGACTGCCGCCGGCTTGGACCAGCGCTACATCGCCGTCGAGGGACCGATCGGCGTGGGGAAGTCGAGCCTGGCGCGGCTCCTCGCCGAGCGCCTGGGCGGGCGGCTCGTCCTCGAGGAGGTGGAGGACAACCCCTTCCTCGCGCGCTTCTACCAGGACCGGAGCGCCTGGGCCTTCCAGACCCAGCTCTTCTTCCTTCTGAGCCGCTGGCAGCAGCAGCAGAAGCTGCTCCAGACCGACCTCTTCGCCGCAGCGACGGTGAGCGACTACGTCTTCGCCAAGGACCGCATCTTCGCCACCCTGACGCTCCAGCCGGCGGAGCTGGCGCTGTACGACCGGGTCTACGACGCGCTCGGGCCGCGCGTGCCGCAGCCGGACCTGGTCATCTTCCTCCAGTGCCGGCTGGAGGTGCTGCTCCAGCGCATCAAGCGGCGGGGGCGCGAGTACGAGCGGCACTTCGACTCCGACTACCTGGAGTCCCTCGCCCGCGCGTACAACGACTTCTTCTTCCACTACACAGACACGCCGCTCCTGGTCATCAACACCAGCGACATCGACTTCGTCCACAACGCCGCCGACCTGGACAACCTGGTCTCGGTGGTTCGCAAGATGCGGAAGGGTGTCCACCACTACCTGCCCCTGTCCGCCCGAAAGTAGTTTCCAGTGGCACGGGAGCCGTCCGGTGAGGATAGATTGAGGGTCCCTCGGGTCGCCGAGCCGCAAGGCCGGTGAACCAGGCACGAGGGAAGGCAGCACCACAACCCGCAGTCAGACGGAGGTGAACCCGTGGACAAGGTCACCATCCACACGCTGAAGCGCCTGAAGCAGGCCGGCCAGAAGATCTCCATGGTCACGGCCTACGACGCCACCTTCGCCCGCATCCTCGACGAAGCCGGAGCCGACTTGCTCCTGGTCGGGGACAGCCTGGGCATGGTGATCCAGGGCAACGACTCGACGTTGCCCGTCACCATGGACCAGATGGTCTACCACTGCCGTGCGGTGAGCCGCGGAGCGAAGCGGGCGCACGTCGTGGGCGACCTCCCGTTCCTCAGCTACCAGGCCTCGGTGTCGGAGGCGGTGAAGAACGCCGGCCGGCTCCTGGCCGAGGGCGGGGCGAGCAGCGTGAAGCTCGAGGGTGGGGCCGAGTTCGCCGAGACCATCGAGGCCATCGTCCGCGCGGGGATCCCGGTCATGGGCCACCTCGGTCTGACGCCGCAGTCGGTGCACCGGATGGGCGGTTTCGTGGTGCAGGGGCGCGAGGAGGAGCAGGCGAAGGCCATCTACCGCGACGCGCAGGCGCTGGAGCGCGCGGGCTGCTACGCGCTGGTGCTCGAGGGCATCCCGCTCGAGCTGGCGCGGGACATCACCGCCTCGCTGCGCATCCCCACCATCGGCATCGGCGCCGGCGTCCACTGCGATGGGCAGGTGCTGGTCTGCTACGACCTCTTCGGTTTCAACCCCGACTTCAAGCCCAAGTTCGTCAAGCGCTTCGCCGATGGCTATGGCGTGCTGCGCGGGGCGGCCGAGACCTTCTTCGCCGAGGTGAAGAGCGGGGCCTTCCCGGACGACGAGCACTCGTTCACCAGCAAGACGCTGCGCGTGCTGCAGGGGCAGCGGCCTGCATCGTCTCCGGCGTCGGGAGAGCCGGAGAGGATCGGCTCGGTGTACGGCGTCCCGGTCTGATGCGCGTCGTCCGCACCCCGGCCGAGCTCACGGAGTGGACGGAGACGGCGCGCCGCCAGGGCCGCCGGGTGGGCCTGGTGCCGACCATGGGGTTCCTCCACCAGGGCCACCTGAGCCTGATGGTGGCCTGCCGGGAGCGCGCCGACGTCACCGCGGTCAGCATCTTCGTCAACCCGACCCAGTTCGGGCCCACCGAGGACCTGGCGCGCTACCCGCGCGACCTCGAGGGCGATCTGGAGAAGTGCCGGGCGGCGAAGGTGGACACCGTGTTCGCGCCGGAGGCGGGCGCGATGTACCCGCCGGGCCATCGGACGTTCGTCGAGGTGACGGGCCTCCAGGACGGGCTCTGCGGCGGCCGCCGGCCGGGGCACTTCCGCGGCGTGGCGACCGTGGTCACCCAGCTGTTCGCGCTCGCCCGGCCGCACGTGGCGGTGTTCGGTGAGAAGGACTGGCAGCAGCTGCAGATTCTCCGCCGTCTGGCAGTGGACCTCCACCTGGGCGTCGAGGTGGTCGGCATGCCCATCATCCGCGAGCCGGACGGGCTGGCGATGAGCTCGCGCAACGCCTATCTCTCGCCGCCCGAGCGGACCCGGGCGCTCGCGCTGAGCCGAGGGCTCGCGGCGGCGCGGGCCCGCTGGGCCGCAGGAGAGCGGGGGGCGGAGGCGCTCCGAGAGGCGGTCCGGGCCGAGCTCGGCGCCGCGGAGGTCCGCGAGGACTACGTGGCGCTGGTCACGCCCGACACGCTCGAGGACCTCCAGCGGGCGGACCGGGCCGATGCCCGCCTCCTCGTCGCCGGCTTCGTCGGGAAGACCCGGCTCATCGACAACACGGCCATCGGCTGTTAGGGGGCGACCCCCCATGGCGCAGAAGGAAGCCCTCGGCGAGCTGGTCGTCGCCACCAACAGGAAGGCGCGGGCGTCCTACACCGTCGAGGACACGCTCGAGGCCGGGCTGGCGCTCCTGGGCAGCGAGGTCAAGAGCCTCCGGGCGGGGGCGGTCCAGATCGCCGATGCCTTCGCCCAGCCCAGGGGGGGCGAGCTGTACCTTCACTCCCTGCGGATCGCGCCCTACGGGGCCGCCGCGGCCTTCCCCCACGACCCGGTTCGCCCCAGGAAGCTCCTGCTGCACCGTGCCGAGCTGGACCGGTGGGAGGCCAAGGTGCGCGAACGGGGTTATTCCATCGTCCCGCTCGTGCTTTACTTCAAGAAGGGCAAGGCCAAGGTCCAGCTGGGGCTGGTCCGGGGCAAGACGCACGAGGATCGACGCGAGGACATCAAGGAGCGCGATACCCGACGTGAAATGGATCGCGCCCTCCGGCGCCGTTAGAGGCTGGGGACGGACGAGGGGATGGACGATCGAGCCTCCGAGAAGAAGGACCGCCTGCTTGCCGCCCTGGAGCGAGGGATGGTCATGGTCCATCTGGACGCCCGGCGGCCCGGTGTCCTCGTGCCTCAGGAGCTCCGCTGCGAGTCCCACCTCCGCCTGCACCTCAGCTACAAGTTCGTTCCACCCGACCTCTCGGTGGGGGAGTGGGGCATCCGGAGCACGCTCAGCTTCTCCGGCGCGCGCTTCACCGTGGCAGTGCCCTGGAGTGCGCTGTTCGCCATCACCAGCAAGGTGACGCACGAGTTCTGGATGTTCCCCGACGACATGCCCACCGAGCTGACGCAGATCCCTCCGCCGAAGCTGCGGGCCGCTGCCACGGCCCGGCAGTCGCTCGAGGCGCGACCGGTGTCGCTTCGCGAGGTGGACGGTGAGCGGAAGTCCGGCGACGCGGAGGGCGAAGCGCCCCGCGGCCGGTCGCATCTGAAGCTCATCAAGTCCTAGGCAGCGCCGGTCCCCGTTAGAGCATCAGCGAGCGGTGACTCCCCATCTAGACGCCCCGTCTCACCGCTTCCGGAGGTTCGCCTGGAGCGTGTCCTGCTTGCCGCCCATGGTGAGGCCCTGCCAAGGCTTGTAGCCGGCCTTGCGCACCTCGATCCGGAGCGGCTCCTTCGGCCAGACGTTGTCGCCGGCCCACGGGGTGATGCCGACCTCGGTCCCCCCGACCAGCACCGTCGCGCCGGAGGGATCGCTGAGCACGAGCAGCGTGGGTGCCGGCGTTCCCACCCGCTTCGGCGGCCCCTCCTCCTTCGGCGCGCTCGCCTTCAGGAAGTCGAGCGAGAGGCCCTTGAACGCCGGGAGCTTGCCGCTCATCGCGACCCAGCCCGCAGCGACGACCACCCCCAGCAGCGCTGCGCGGAGGAGCCACCGGCCCCAGGCGATGTCCGGCGTGCTGAACCGCACCGGCTTCTCGGGCGGCGGCGGCGTGAAGTCGGAGACCATCGGCGGCGGCGGCCGCTCGGCCAGCTCGATGAGCGGTCCCTGCGCGCGGCGTGGCAGCGGGGCCGGGGCCTGGGAGTGCGAGATGACCGTCGGCTCGTAGGCGGGGTCGTGGACCAGCGAGTCCTCGTGGAGCGTGGGGATCTCGTGCCGGAGCGGGATGGGCTTCGCGGGCCGGAGCGCGCCGTCGTCTCCGAGCACCTTGCCGGAGAAGATCTGATCTTGCTCGTCGTCGGGGGGCTGGCTCATCTGGCAACTCGCAGGTTCAGCTGGGCGCGGGAGCGCGCTCGGTCACGTCGCGCAGCACCGGCCAGGGGAAGATGCCGGTCGCGTGCTGGTCACTGAAGGTGAGGCGCAGCGCGTAGTTCCCCACCGGCGCGACCTCGTGGATGGTGAGGGTCTCCGGCACCGTGGCCGGGTCGAGCGTGCGGGCGTTGGTCCACTCGTCCACGCACGCCGCGCAGGGGCACGCGAGCCGGAGCGCCCGGGCGGTGGCGGCGGTGCGCTTGCCGTCCTCCCAGTGCAGGCGGAGCACCTTGCCGTCGCGGGTCACGTCCATGTGGATCGCCGTGGGCGCTGCCGGCGCCGCGGGCTTCAGCTTGTCCCAGAAGCTCATGCGCGCTCCCATGTCCTCTGGCGGCTCACGATGCAAGCGGCACGGCGCGGGGAGACGGAGACGTCTCGGCGAACGCACCCTTCTTCTCCAGCACGCGGGCGAGCGCGTCGACGACGTCCGGGTCCAGCGACACGCCGCGGAGCCGGTTCATCACCTCCATGGCCGCCTGGGTGCCCATCGCGCGCTGGTAAGGCCGGGTGGAGGTGCAGGCGTCCCAGGTGTCGGCGCAGGCCACCACCCGGGCGATGAGGGGGATGGCCTGGCCCTTGAGCCCCTCCGGGTACCCGGTGCCGTTCCACTTCTCGTGGTGGCTCCGGACCGCGTCGCGTGCCGTCCCCAGGAAGCTGACCGGCCCCACGATGGAGGCGCCGATGCTCGGGTGCTCGCGCATGACCGACATCTCGTCGGTGGTGAGCTGGGTCTGCTTGCAGAGGATGTTCTCGGCGATGCCGATCTTCCCGATGTCATGGAGGATGCCGCCGTAGCGCAGCTGCTTCACCTCGCGATCGGTGAGACCCATCTCGCGGCCGATCTCCGCCGCCATGTCCCCGACCCGCTGGCTGTGGCCTCGGGTGTACGCGTCCTTGCTGTCGATGCTGTTGGCCAGCGCCAGGATGGTCTCGAGGTATCCGCGCTCGAGCGACTCGTAGAGCCCGCGGTTCTCCTTGTCGTACGCGAGCAGCTGCTGGCTCATGTAGTTGAACGTCTTGGCCAGCTCGCCCAGCTCGTTCCTCGTCTCCACCTGCACCTGGGTGCCGAACTTGCCCCGGGCGATCTCCAGCGCCGAGCGGGTGAAGCCCTTGAGCGGCCGGGTGAGGCCCCGGGAGAAGACCAGGGCCAGCATCAGCGCCACCCCGATGGCGGCGACGAGCCCGAGCCCGATCCGCCGCTGCATCAGCCGGACCTGGGTGTACGCCGCGTCGAGTGGCTGCTCGCTCACCACCGCCCAGCCCGGGCCGGGGATGATGGCCGAGGCGGCCACCACCCGTCCGTCGCCCTCGCCGAAGTTGCCCACCCAGGTGACCTCGCGCTCGGGCGCCTCCTTCAGCATCCGCACCGCCGGCGCGACCGCCGGACGAGACGAGAGGTCGTCGCCCGGCCGCGCGCGCTCCGGCGCCCCGGCGAGCAACCGTCCCCGGACATCGACCACGTAGGCGAAGCCGGTGCTGCCCACGTGCTCGGCCTCGAGCGCCCGTCCGAGCGCGGCCAGCGAGAGCTCGGCGGCGACGTAGCCGCGGGCCGGGTCTCCGAGCGGAAAGACGAAGGTGAGGCTCGGTGGCCGATCCGGGAGCAGCGTCGCCCGGCTCCAGCGGACCGCCTCGGGGCCTGGACCGATCAGGGCGCGGGCCCGCGCCTCGTGCTCGGCCACCTCGGTGGGCGGCAGGTCCTTCACCGCGAAGGCCTGGAGCCCGGGGAGCCGCTCGCCGCGCGCCGAGAAGACGGTGAGCGCGGTCAGGTCCCGCCGCTCGGTGAGCACCGCGGCGAGGTGGGCCCGCTGCTCGGGCGAAGGCAGCGACAGGAACCCCGGCACCCGGCTGAGGGCGGTGGCGGCGCGCACCGGGGCGTCGAGCGCGGCGGTGGCCTTGAGGGAGACCTGACTCACCCGCTCGGCGGCGAGCTCCTGGGCATCGCGGGTGAGCAGCTCGCGGGTGTCGGAGAGAACGAGCAGGCCCACCAGCCCCGTCGAGACCAGGGCCACGGCAAGCATCAGCAGGAAGATGGCGGTGAAGAGCCTCACTGCCAGGGAGCCTCCTTCACCTCCAGCTTGATGCGTCCGGGGACGAGCTGCACCGCCCGGCTGGACGGGGGCCCGAGCGTCCCGTCCGACTGCACCGCTCGCACCGTCCAGCGGTACTTGCCCGCCGGGAGACCGGGCACCGTCACCACGGGCTGGGTGGTGCGCAGGGTGTGGGTGCGCGGGCCCGCGAGCTCGAGCACGTAGCCGGCGGCGTCCGGGACCGCCTTCCAGGCGAAGCGCACCGGACCGAGGCCGCCCGGCGCGGGCTCGAGGGCCAGCTTCAGCCCCGGCTCGGGCGACAGGAGGATCGGCGCCTCGACCCCGATGGGGCCGCCCGCCGCCTCGAGGATCGGAGCGCCTGGTGGCTCACCGCGGATGACGGTGAGCGTCTCGCCGGCGCGGACGGCGCGCGTGCGGCCCTGGGCCTCCACCCGGACCGGAGCCCCCTCGCGCACCGCGACGCGGGTCCGCCCGTCGGGTTCCACCGCCACCTCGAAGCGGGAGCGCTCGCCTCGCGCCTCGGCCAGGAGCTTCCACGCTCCGTCGGCCTGCGAGGCGGCCTCGCCGTACCGGGCGTGGGCGAGCAGCGACTCGGCCTCGGCCAGCCGGGCCTCGGCCTCGGTCCGGGCGCTGCCGGCAGGTGCCTGCACCACCGCGCTCCGGGCGGAACCGATGGCGGCCACCGCGCGGGCCCGCTCGGGCCCGGGGAGCAGCACCTTGGTGCCTGCCGCGGGCGTGCCGTCGAGGTGGTTGAAGGCCAGGAGCTCGGGCCCGGCGCCCTCGCTCCCGAGCGTGCGGGCGGCGAGCTGGGCCAGCGATTCGCCCGGGCGCACCACGGTCTCGCCGGTGGGGGGCGTGGTGGCCGTGGCGACGAGCAGGGCCAGGGTGGTGGCGAGGGTGGAGATCACTGGAAGACGATCTCCCGTCCTGCGCGCACCGTGGCCGCCGGCGTCCCCACCGTCAGGGACTGGTTGGCCGGGCGGTCGACGGTGGCGTCGACGGTGCCGCGGAGCACCGTGACGTCCGCCTGGGGTCGCCCCGGGGCCGCCCGCGTCTCGGCGATGCCGAGCAAGGTGTCCTCGGAGACGACGACCGTCGTCCCGGAGGGGAAGTGGAGCTCGGCCGAGCCTCCGCGCTCGGTGCGCAGCTTGTCGTCGTCGAAGAGCGTGGTGCCGTTCACCGCCGCCTGCCACTCGTCCCCGGCGGCCCGCTTCACCGACACCGCTCCGCGCACCTCAGCGAGGGTGGCCCGCACCGACTGCTTCGCCGCGGGCGCGGGCGGAGCCTTGGCATCACGGCGACACGCCGGAACGCACACCAGCAGCGGCAGGCACAACGCCATCGGAATCCAGGGGCGAGGCACTTCTTCGATGAAATCCTACTTCAGCCGGCGGTGGCGCAAGACGGGGAGGTTGCGTCGCACCCGGGCCAGCAGCTCGGGGTCCAGCTCCGCCACGGCAAGCCCCTCGCCGTCCGAGGCCCGGGCGGTGACCAGACCCCACGGGTCCACCACCATGGCGTGCCCGTACGTGAGGCGCTGATCCGTGTGCCGACCCCCCTGCGCAGGTGCGAGGACGTAGGCCTGGTTCTCGATGGCGCGGGCCCGGAGGAGCACCTCCCAGTGGTCCTTCCCGGTCATGAGCGTGAAGGCGGAGGGGACGGTGAGGAGCACCGCGCCGGCGGCGGACAGCTCCCGGTACAGCTCGGGAAACCGCAGGTCGTAGCAGATGCTCAGCCCCACGATTCCGAACGGCGTCTGGGCCGTCACCGGGCCCTCGCCCGGCGCCACGGCGTCCGACTCGCGGTACGAGGCGCCGTCACCCACCTCGGCGTCGAAGAGGTGAATCTTCCGGTAGACGGCGAGCCGTTCCCCATCGGGGCCGAAGAGGACACTCGTGTTGTAGACCCTGTCTCCCGGCGCGCCGGCCTCCAGCACCGAGCCGGCGAGCAGATGCACCGACGTCTCCCGGGCGAGCTCCGCGAAGCGCGAGAGGGTCGGGCCGTCCAGGCGTTCGGCAACGCTCGAACGGTCCTTCTCGGGGCCCATCCAGGAGACGTTCTCGGGGAGCCCCACCAGCGCAGCGCCTCGCTCGGCGGCGCGGCGAACGA
>JADGQZ010000030.1 GCA_017881345.1 Myxococcaceae bacterium
ACGAGCGCCGCGGCGGCCTGGACCGCTCCCGTGCCCACGGTGGAGATCACCACCGCGCGGGACACGTTGCGGAACTCGGAGAGGAAGCTGCGGAAGCGCCCCGGCGGGAGCGGCGCGACCCGCTCGAGCCACCCCACCAGCCGGGCACCGTCGAGGAGCAGGAAGTAGAAGGCGATCAGCATCAGCACCGCCTCCACCACCGCGCGCGAGGTGGCGGAGAAGAACGCGGTCGCCGCCGCGGCCGCCTTTCCGCTCTGCGACTGCGCCACCTTGACCCAGCTCTGGCCGCCCTGGCCTCCGCCAGCGGCCTCGATCGCGCGATCGGCCAGCGCCCGCAGCGGACCGGGAAGCCGGTCGATGAGCCCGGAGACGCCGGACTCCTGGAGGCTCGCGCGCACGGAGTCGATGACCTGGATGGCCTCGCGGGTCAGCACGCCGACGATTCCGCCGAAGGGGAGGACGATGGCCAGGAGCACCAGGACGGTCAGCAGTCCGGCGGCGAGACCCGCGCGACCGCGGAGCCGCCCTGCGAGCCGGTGCTGCAGACCGGAGAACACCCCGGCCAGCACCGCGGCGAGGAACAGGGCCGACCAGAACGGCTGGAGGATGGCCCACAGCAGCACCAGCGCCAGCCCCACCAGGAGCCAGGAGAAGATCTGCGAGCCGTCGAGCCGGGTCCGGTCCATGGACGGCGGAAGGTAGTCCGCCTTCCGCACCCGGCCAGTGAGGAGCTACTTCTTCCCGTAATTGGCGGCGAGGTAATCGACAATCTTCGCCATCTCGTCCGGCTCCATCGGCGCGCCGAAGGCCTTCACCATCTTGTTCACCTCGGCCTCCCAGCCCTTGCGGTCGAGGAACGGCGAGTTCATCGGGATGTAGTCCTGGCTGTGGCAGGCGGCGCAGCGGCCGAGGACGAGGTTCTTGGCCGGACCGTCCTTGAGCTGGACCCGGTTCTCGTCGGGGTATCCGGGCGCGGCGGCGAGGAGAGCGAGGAGGATGAGCGAGGTCATCGGCGCGCCCCTATCCGACCCGGACCGAGACCCGGGAGACGACGTTGTTGTGGTAGCCGGCCGGATTGAAGACCAGCTCGAACGCCTGCGAGGCGCCCATGCGATTCGTGGCCTTGGCCAGCACTGTCATCTCGGCGCCGGTCCCGGCCTTGAACGCGTGCCGGAATCCACGGAACGCGTACCGTCCGACATCCTGGTCGAGCGTCGCGGTCTGCCAGTTGCGGCCGCCGTCCGCCGAGACCTCGACGGTGCGGATGCCGCTCCCGTTGTCCCAGGCGATGCCCTTCACCTCGACCTGGGCGCCGGGCTTGAACCGCTGACCCTCCCTGGGGCTGGTGAGCAGCGAGTTCACCACCATGTCGGTGATGGGCGTGTTGACGTCGGTCTCCTGCGAGAGGAAGCGGTCCACCACCGGGAACTTCCCCTTGGGGATGCGGTAGGCCGTCGCCATCCAGAAGCTCTTGCAGGGCTGCGCGGAGACATCGATGGAGACGATGTGCTTCATCCAGTAGGTCCCGGCCCATCCGGGGACGATCATCCGGACCGGAGCGCCGTTGAAGTGGGGCAGCGGCTCGCCGTTCATCTGCCAGACGAGGAGCGTGTTCTCGTCCATCGCCTTCCACATCGGGATGCTCTTGATGAAGTCCGGCGTGGCCGCGAGCGATCCGTGGTCGGCGCCGTTGGAGATGACCTCGAGCGCATCCTTCTTCGGCGCCGCCCGCGCCAGCACGTCCTTCAGGCGAACGCCCTTCCAGCGTGCGTTGCCCATCGCGCCGATGCCCCACTCCACGCCGGCGACGTGAGGGTCGGACAGGCCGCGGCGGTTGCCCGCGCACTGGCAGACGGCGGCGAGCTCGACCTGCTCGAAGTCACGCTGGAGCGCGGCGAGGTCGAGCGTGAAGGGCTTCTCGACCGCGTCGCCGCCGATCTCCAGCTTCCACTCCTTCGCCGAGACCTGGGGGATCTGCGGAAGGTGATAGCGGACGAAGAACGCGTCGTTCGGGGTGAAAGCCTGGTCGAAGATCTCGAGCGGAGTCTCGAAGTTCGGCGGCCGGTAGGTCCTCTTGATGAGCGGCCGCTTCCCGGGGAGGGCCTCGAGGAACGAGGTCTCGAGGGTGCCCGCGGGCAGTCCGGCCGGGCCAACCGACTGCGCGTCTCCTGCCCGGGCGAGAGATGGGAGCAGCGCACCGGAGCCGAGCACCGCGGCGCCACCGGCGAGGTCCATCAGGAACTGCCGTCGGGTTCGCATGCCGCACCTCCAGGGAAGGATGCGCGCTGCAATGGGAGGGGGAGCGTTCTGGACGCGGCCGCAGGTGTCAAGCGGGAGAAGGTTGCGGCTGCGATGAACGCAGGGCGGTGAACGTCGCGACGCGCTGCGCTGCCCTTTGCGTCAGCGGCTGGCGAGCAGCACCGGACCGAGCGACGGCACGAGGAGCACGACCGCCACGGCGAAGGCGAGGGCTCCCATCCGGGCCATCTCCAGGCGCACCGCCCAGCGTCGGCCCTCCAGGAGTGCGGCCCCGGCGACGAGCGAGACCAGTACCCAGGCCACCGCGGTGACGAGGGCCGGGAACGAGAGCGCGCTGTGCCAGGTGAGGAGCGCGAAGGCGACGACGATGACCACCACGAGCTGCGCGCCGACGTAGCGGGTGCGGCGCGGGCCGGGCCGCACGTCGAACTTGGGAAGCGCCTCGGGGTCAACCCCGCGGCAGGGCGTGCGCGGTCCGAGCCACTCCGGATGCCAGGCCGGCGAGGCGAGGAGGAACCGGACCGCCTCGCCCATCGAGGGTGCGCGCCGCAGTGCCTGGACGAGTCCCACCAGGGGCTGCACCTGGGCCCAGACCGGGTCGAAGCTCCGGAGCGGGTGGCTGACGCCGTAGATGGGGGGCGCCACCTCGCGCCGGAGCGTTCCGAACAGCTGGTCCCAGAGGATGAACGTCGCGGCGTAGTTCCGGTCCAGGTACTCGGGGTTCACCGCGTGGTGCACCCGGTGGAGCGAGGGGGTGTTGATGACGTTCTCGAGGACGCCCATGCGGTCGACCAGCTCGGTGTGGATCCAGAACTGGTAGAGCGTGCTCAGGGCGTTGACGATGAAGAAGACGACCGTCGGCACGCCGAGCACCGCCAGCGGGAGGTAGAACGGCAGCACCGTCACCGGCGAGAGCACCGCCTGCCGGAGCGCGACCGCGAGGTTGTAGTCCTCGCTCTGATGGTGGACCACGTGCACCGCCCAGAGGAGGTTCACCTCGTGCGAGAGCCGGTGCCACCAGTAGTAGCCGAGATCCACACCGACGACGGCGATGACCCAGGGCCAGATGCTGCCGGGGGCAAACGTCCAGAGCCGGGCGTGGGCGTGGATGAAGGCATAGCCTGCGAGGAGCGAGGCCTCGAAGAGGAGCAACACTGCCCGCTGGGTCACGCCGCAGCCCAGGTCTCCGAAGCTGTCGGTGAAGCGGTACACCTGGCGGTGCCGCGCGCGGGCCAGGACGAGCTCCAGGCCGATGAGCAGGAAGAAGAACGGAACGGCGAGCGCGATCGGGTCCAGCGTCATGGGTCCGGGATGAGCAGTCTATCCTGAGCCCCCATGAGCAAGGCGTTCACCCGTGAGGACGATGTGTTACCCCCGGAGCTTCCCGGGCGCCGTGGGCCGACGGGGCCCCGTCCTCTGACCGCGGATGGACATGCCAGGCTGCTCCGGGAGCGTGCTTCACTGGACGGTTCCGATGCTCCTGGATCCGAGGAGCGTCGCCGGTTCCTGGACACGCTCCTCGAGCGCGCGGTGCCGGCCGCGCCCGATGCGGGGGCCGACGGCCGGGCGGTGCTCGGAGCCTTCCTCGAGGTGGAGGACGCGGACGGCGGTCGCCGCGAGCTGCGACTGGTGGGCGGTGACGAGGCGGACCCGGCGCGTGGCTGGGTGCGCGTGGACTCGCCGCTCGGCGCGGCGCTCCTCGGACGGCGCGCCGGCGAGTCGGTGATCGTGGAGCGCCCGCGGGACACCCTGGATCTCCGGATCGTCCGCGTGTTCGCTGCCGGTCCGGACGCGAGCTGAGGTCCGGGCGAGGAAGGCGGTGCTGGCCGGAGGCGCCTTCCCGTGCGAAGGAAGGCACATGGCCAGCGAACTGACCCTCTGGGTGGATGCGTTCTGGATCAGCCCCTACGCCTTCTCCTCCTTCGTGGCGGTGGAGGAGAAGAAGCTCGCGTACGACGTCGCGGAGGTCGGGATGCACCGCGCCGAGAACCGGGCGCCGGAGTACGCGAAGCACTCGCTCACCGCGCGGGTGCCGATGCTCCGGCACCGGGACTTCTACCTCTCCGAGTCGAGCGCCATCGCCGAGTACCTGGAGGACGCGTTTCCGGGAACTCCGCGGATCCTCCCCGAGGACGTGCAGCAGCGCGCCCGGGCCCGGCAGATCATGGCCTGGGTGCGCAGCGATCTGATGCCGATCCGCGAGGAGCGCTCGACGAACTCCATCTTCTACGAGCCGGCCACCACCCCGCTCTCGCCGAAGGCCCAGCAGGCCGCAGCCAAGCTGCTCGCGGCGGTGGAGGAGCTCCTCCCCACCGGCGCGACGTCGCTCTTCGGAAAGTTCTCCATCGCCGATGCCGACCTGACGCTGATGCTCCAGCGGCTCGGGAAGAGCGGACACCCGCTCGGAGACAAGGTCCAGCGCTTCGTGGACACGGTGTGGTCGCGGCCGAGCGTGCGGAAGTGGGTCGACCGGAAGCGGCCGGCGTTCGTGCCCTACTAGGCCGGCGAGCTCAGTGCTCCCGGGCTGCCGGGCGCTTCGCGTCGAGCGGTCCGTGCAGCTTCACCGGCGACTGCCGCGCGCGGAGCTTGAGGTTCAGCAGCTCGACCCCCAGCGAGAACGCCATCGCGAAGTACACGTATCCCTTGGGGATGTGCTGCCCCATCCCGTCCGCCACCAGCACCACGCCGATCAGGATGAGGAAGGACAGCGCGAGGATCTTCAGGCTCGGGTGTCGCTCGACGAACGCGCTGATCGGTCCGGCGAAGATCAGCATCACCACCACGGCGATGACCACCGCGGCGACCATGATCGACAGCGCCCGCGCCATCCCCACCGCGGTGATGACCGAATCGATGGAGAACACCAGGTCCAGCACGACGATCTGGGCGATCACCGCGGGGAAGGAGATCCGCACCGGCCGCCGAGGCTCCGAGTGATCGACCTCCATCCGGTCGAAGATCTCGTGCGTCGCCTTCCCCACCAGGAACAGACCACCGGCGATGAGGATCAGATCGCGCCCGCTGAATCCCTCACCGAAGAGGGTGAACAGATCGGCCTCGAGCGTCACCAGCCAGGACATGGCCAGAAGGAGCAGCACCCGCATCACCAGCGCGAGCCCCAGCCCCACCCGGCGTGCCAGCGGCTGACGCTCCGGCGGCAGCTTCCCGGTCATGATCGAGAGGAAGACCAGGTTGTCGATGCCCAGCACCACCTCGAGCGCGGTGAGCGTCAGCAGGCTGATCCAGCCGTCCATCCGGAGGAACGGAGCGAGGTCGAACAAGGGTGCCCCGGGGAACGGCGAGGGTCAGAACTGCTCTTCTTCGGGCGGGGGTGGCTCCTCTTGCTCCCCGCCTCCGCTACCCTGGCGCGCCAGCTCGCTCTCGATGGCCGCGAGCAGCGTCCGCTCCTTGTCGTGGAAGCGCGCCTTGCCCGGATCGGCCAGCGTGCGCCGCGCGCCGGTGGCATAGAACTCGAGGTCCTGCACGCTCGCCCCACGGATGGGCATGCCCCGGCTCCGGCCGTAGGGCGGGAACACCGTGGGCCCCTCGCCAGGTGCCGCCGGTGCAGCCGCTCGGCGGGCGGGCGCGGCGGTTCGCACCACCCCCTCGCCTCCGATGGTGAGCTCGGCCAGGCGCAGGCTGAACCCGTCTCCGCGGCGCACGGCAGTGCCCACCTGCACCTGCTCGACGGTCCCGTCGGCACGCGTGACCGACACCGTCACCGGCATCTCGTTGTCGCGCATGGGGCGTGGCATCCCACCGTCGGGAAGCCGCTGTCAACGAGGCTCAGGCCGCCCGTGCCCGGACCACGTCTGCCAGACGTTCCAGGGCCCGCTCGACCACCTCCATCGAGGGGCCGAACGAGAAGCGCGCGTGCCCGCGGAACCGGGACACCCGCCCGCGGCGTCGCTTTCCGGGGTTGATGTCGAAGAACTCGCCCGGGACGGTGATGACGCGCTGGTCGAGCGCGGCCCGGAACAGTCCCATCCCGTCGTTCAGGGGCGGCGGGAGACGCGCGAGGTCCCCCCAGACGTAGAAGGTCGCCTCGGGCGCGCGGGCCACCTCGATGCCGAGCGCCTGCAGACCCTGGAGCATCCGGTCCCGCTTGGGCCGGAACGCGTCGTGGATCGCCTGCAGCTCCTGCCGCACGAGCCCCGGCTCGAAGAGGGGCAGCGCGGCCCGCTGGAGCGGCTTGCTCCCGCCACCGTCGAGGAACGAGCCGGCGCTGCTCAGCGCCTCGATGACCAGGCGCGGACCGACCGTCCAGGTGACGCGCCAGCCCGGGTACCGCCAGTTCTTGGTGAGCCCGTCGAACAGAACGATCGGGTCCTTGTTCACGTCCTTCACGTGGGCGGCGGCGCTCACCGGAGCGGGGGCGCGGGGGTCGGTCGTCCAGACGTAGTGCGAGTAGAACTCGTCGATGAGCAGCGCGCAGTCGAGTCCGCGGGCCAGCTCCACCCAGGTCTCCATCTCCGCGCCCTGCACCACCTTGCCAGTGGGGTTCGAGGGGTTGGAGAGCAGGACCGCCGAGAGCCCGAGCCCGAGGATCTCCTTCTTCAGAGCATCCGGGGGGAAGGCGTAGCCGCGCTCGGGGTCGAGCAGGATGGGGATGGCGGTGAAGGCCTTGAAGACGTCGAGCAGCTCCTCGTACGCCGTGTAATCGGGGAGGAAGTGGCCGAGGTTGATGAGCCCGAGGCTCGCCGCGGCCCGAGTGAGCGAGGTCCGGCCGCCACCCGACACGCTGACGTTCTCCGCCGAGTACTGGGACGGGAGCCCGCGACGGTAGGTCCGGTTGTAGTGCGCGGCGATCGCCTCGCGCAGCTCCCACAGGCCCGCCACCGGCGCGTACTCCTGGTCCGCCGGGTCCACCGCCAGCGCGTGGATGCGTGGCGGAGCGCCGGGGAGCTCACCCGTCTCGGGTTGTCCCTGACCGAGGTTGCACCAGTCGGGGCTGGCGGGATCGAAGCCGCGCTTCTGGGCCTCGGCGGTGACGAAGATGACGCCGGTGCGCGGCACCGGTCGGAACGCCTGCGGGGCGCTCTCGCTGCTGGACATGAACCCCACCACTCTACACCGACCTCGAATCCGGGACAGTTCACCCGGCGTCCGCCGAGGCGTTGCCGCGCCGTGACGATGCAGACCCGGGGGCGCTCGGGCAGGATGCCGGACCTTCAGGGAGGGGCACCATGGGCCGCAACGACCGACGGACGTTCGACCGCAGGACCATTCTCCGGAGCATCGCCGTCCTGGGGGCCGCCTCGGCCTTCCCTGGCTGCAGCGACGGCGGCGAGAAGGCCGGAAGCGCGGAGGAGAACGCCCGGCGCTTCCCGCTCGGCGTCGCCTCGGGAGATCCGCGTCAGGCCACGGTCATCCTGTGGACCCGCGCGCTGAATCCCGGCACCACCGGAGACGTGACGCTGCGGCTCGAGGTGGCGACGGACTCCGCGTTCACGAAATTCGTGGTGCAGAAGGAGGGCCTCCCCGCGACCGCCGCGCACGACGGCTGCATCAAGGTCCGGGTGAAGGGCCTCTCTCCGGCGACGACGTACTACTACCGGTTCAGCTACGCGGTGGGCGGCACCCGCTTCCGCTCGACCTCGGGGCGCACCCGCACCGCACCCGACGCGTCGAGCGACGTGCAGGTCCGCTTCGCCGTCGCGAACTGCCAGGACTACGTGGGGCGGTACTGGAACAGCTACCAGCAGATGCTCGCCGCGGCACCCGAGGACGTCGACTTCTTCGTCTCCATCGGCGACTACATCTACGAGACGACCGGCGCGACCACGCCCCAGCCTCCGGCGCGTACCGTGACATTCACCACGGCGTCCGAGACGATCGACCTCGGCGGCGGAGAGCTCGCCGCGAAGAGCCTGGGCAACTACCGCGACCTGTACCGGACGTACCGGAGCGACCCGCTGCTCCAGCAGGTCCATGCCCGCTGGCCGGTCATCGTCACCTGGGACGACCACGAGTACTCGGACGACTGCTGGGGTTCGACGGCCACCTACTTCAACGGCCGGCGGAACGAGAAGGACGACGAGCGCCGCCGCAACGCCGAGCAGGCCTTCTTCGAGTACCTGCCCATCGACGAGGGCACGGCTGGGAGCGACCCGCAGACCGACGTGGTGACGACCGAGCGCGACCAGCTCTATCCCAACCAGAAGCTCTGGCGGACGTTCGCCTTCGGTAAGCACCTCGAGCTGGTGATGACCGACTTCCGGAGCTTCCGCCCGGACCATCCCATCCCCGAGGACGCGTTCCCCGGGACGGTGGTCGCGGACCAGGCAACGCTGGTCGGCGTGCTCGGGCAGGCGACGTTCGACGCCAGCTTCCCGCCCGGCGTCGCGGAGTACCTGAACGTGGATGCGCCGGCGCTCGCCCAGCTGAAGGGCGCGCTGATCGCGGTGGCCACCGCGGGCGCCGTGCAGGCCGGGCTCTCGCAGGCCGATGCCGCGGCCTATGCCGCGGGGGTCATCCGGGGGAACCTCGGGCTGGTGGTGGTGAACCAGATGCTCGCCGCGGCCAACCAGTCGCCCATCCCGCCCACCGGTCTCGAGCGCGGGCTCTTCTACGCGCTCATCGGCAAGCAGTCGTTCTTCACCCAGTTCGGCTCCCGTTACGTGGTGGTGAAGGGCAGCTACGACCTCTACACCGCCCTGCTCTACGCGCAGACGGCCAAGGCGAGCGAGAACGCCTTCGGGAGCGAGCAGGAGGGCTTCGTCGTCACCCGGCTCACCCAGTCCACCGCCACGCACAAGGTGCTGGTGAGCAGCGTCTCGCTCATCTCGATGCAGCTCAACCTGACCAACGTGCCCAACGTGCCGGCGCAGTTCGCGCAGAACTTCTACTTCGATGTGGACCAGTGGGACGGGTTCCCCAACAAGCGGGCCGAGCTCCTGGCGCAGCTGTCGAGCGTGCAGAACCTCATTGCGCTCTCGGGCGACATCCACGGCTCGTTCGCCGGCAACGAGAAGCCGAGCGCGCCGAAGATCGCGTTCCTCACCTCGCCGGCGATCAGCTCGCAGACCGTGGGCGAGGAGGTCGGCGCGGCGGTGACCACCTTCAGCAGCGATCCGGCGTTCCAGCCCGGAGGCTCGATCTACAACGCGCTGGTCACGTTCCTCCCGCAGCTCCTCCAGGGCAGCACCGGGGGGGCGATGAAGTTCGTGAACACCTCCTCGCACGGCTTCCTGACCCTCGGGTTCGACGCGGCGAAGGTGCGGGCCACCTTCACGCTCATCCCCGCGAGCGAGGTGACGGTCGACTACTCGAAGCAGGCCGCCGGAGCGCTCCAGGCGAAGGTGAGCACCCAGGCGTTCGACATCGCGGGCGGCGTGCTGACTCCGGCGTAGCCGGACCGGCCAGCGTCCGTCAGTCGGGCGGGCCACCGCGGAGCCGCTGCAGGCACGCGCGGTGGTGGCGCATCACGTTTCGGGCGTAGGCCGCGGTGCTGTACCCGCGCCTCAGCTTCGGGCTCTTGAGCTCCAGCTCAGGCAAGGCGGCCCCGGGCATCGGGCTGCCGGTCTGTTCCCGGTAGACCCGCCGGAGCGCGAGGTAGCTGGGCGTCTCCTCGAACGCGAGCTCCTTGCCCTTTTCGAGATCCTGCCGGAGCCGGGCCTCCGGTAGGGTGGGCACGAAGCGCTGCCGGAACGCCCGGAAGGCGCGGAGGGTCTCGCTGTCCTCGGGAGTGGGCCGCCCGTCGGGTCCGAACGCCAGGAGATCTCCGTCGGCCTCCAGGGACAGGCCGGTGAGCCGGGCCAGCGCACGCTGCACGGCGGCGTTCCGGGAGGCGTACTGGCCGGCGTTGTAGTCCGCGAACCGGTAGAGCACGTCGGCGTCGGAGAGCGGATAGCCCCAGAGGCGGGGGACGCCGAAGCGGAGGCCGCCGGCGCGGGTGTAGAGCGCGTCCCGGAGCGCCTCCTCGTCGTCCGGCCAGCCCCGGCTCCGCGCATAGTCGACCGCCCAGCGCACGCTCACCTGCATCGAGCCTGCGGTGGTGACCGGGTTGAGGTCCTCGAGCCGGCGGCCGCGGAAGAGCGTGTCGAGCAGGTTCGCGGTGGCGAGCATCGCCGGGTGCTCGCGGCGCTCGGCCTGGAGCATGTCTCGAAAGAGGACGTCGAGCTCGCGTTCGGTCCGGAGCCGCTTGATCCGCTCGTCGAAGGTCCGTCGATCGCCGGGCGCGCGCTCCTTGAGCAGACGCTCCATCGCCGTCGGCCCGAGCGGCCCGTACTTCTCGGCCTCCTCCTGGAGCCGGGTCCGCACCAGCGCCCCGAGGTGGGCGACCGGCGGGTCCGCCTGGAACCCCGATTCCTGCTGGAGCACCGCCACCACCGCGCAGACGCGCGTGGCGTCGGGGATCAGGCTGGAGTCCGAGAATGCGGCCAGGGTGTCCTTCGCCCACCCGGCGGGGTCACCGACCCCCTCGGGAAAGGCGGTCCGGACCTGCGCCGGTCCGAGCGGGGGAGGCGGACGCGCCGGCGGTGGAGCCTGCGGCGGCGCCTCGTGGCACGCCAACGCCCCGACGAGGAGCATGCCGGTCAGCCACGCCCGGTGGCGAGAGACGGCAGCCCCCCTGCGGGGAATACAGCGAGCGGCACTCGACATCGTGTCCGGGGAACGTTACCCCCCGCGGTCCCCTGGTTTCTCCATGACGTGGCGTGCGCTCAATCCCTGGTCGGGTCTCGCGGGTCTGCCCCGTGACAGCTGGCTGCTTGCCCTGGCCAGCCTCGTCAACCGCGCAGGGACGATGGTCATCCCGTTCCTGGCACTTCACTTCACCCGGAACCTCGGCTTCTCGGCCGCGCAGGCGGGGCTGGCGCTGGCCGCGTACGGCATCGTCGCGCTGCTGACCGCCCCGTTCGCAGGGCGGCTCGCGGACCGGGTGGGGGCGCAGCGGATCCTGATCGCCTCCCTGGTGCTCGGGGGGCTCGGCTTCTGGGCGCTTCCCGTGCTGAAGACCCTCCCTCAGATCTTGGCGGGGATGGTCGTCCTCTCCGCGGTGTCCGAGGCGATGCGCCCGGCGACGCTGGCCCTGGTGGGCGACCTGGCCCCCGCCGAGCTGCGCCGGCAGGCGTTTGCGCTCAACCGGCTGTCGATCAACCTGGGGATGAGCGTGGGCCCGGCGCTGGGGGGCTTCCTCGCCGCGCACTCGTTCCAGATGCTCTTCTGGGTGGACGGGGCAACCTCCCTCGCCGCGGCGCTGGTCCTGTGGCTCTTCCCGCTGCGGGTGCACTCGGTGGAGACGCACGCCGGCCCAGGCCCATCGCTCGGAGCCGTGAGCGACCGGCGCCTGCGCTACGTCATCCTCTGCCTGCTTCCGGTGCTGGTGGTCTTCTTCCAGCACGAGGGCGCGATGCCGGTGTGGATGGTGGAGCACCTCGGGCTCTCCACCACCAACTACGGTCTGCTCTTCACCCTCAACACGCTGCTGATCGTCTTCCTGGAGGTGCGGCTGAACACGGCGACCGCGCACTGGAGCCCGGCCCGCGCGCTCTCCGTCGGCTCGGCGCTGTGCGCCCTCGGATTCGGGGCGCTCGCGTTCCTGGTGACGCCCTGGGGCATCGTGCTGACGGTGATCATCTGGACCTTCGGGGAGATGATCCTGTTTCCGTCGACGGCGGCCTACGTCTCGGAGCTCGCGCCCCCGGCGCGTCGCGGCGAGTACATGGGCTTCTACACCATGACCTTCGGCATCGCGTTCACCGTCGGGCCCTGGGCCGGCCTGAGCATCCTCGAGGCGGCCGGCGGGCGGACGCTGTGGCTCGTGTGCCTGGGCGTCGGCGCGCTCTCCTCCCTGCTGCTCGCCCGCATCCGCTCCGGCGTCCCCGCAACCGCCCCGGCCGGAGCCGTCGCCGCGCCCTGACTCCCCGGGGGTTCAGCCGACGGCGCCGGCGAGACCCACCGGAGCCAGCTCGGGGACCTCGGGCGGGACCTCCGAGCCGGGCGGTGCGGCCACCTCGGGCCGGGTGTCCTGGCCCCGGAGTCGCTGCACCAGCGCACGCCCCTTCCGCAGCAGCTCGGAGAAGCCGGACAGCTCGGCCTCGAACTCGAGCTGCGACGTCTCGGAGCTGTCGAGGAAGCGGCGGAGCGTGAGGAGCGAGTCGCCGCGCCGGTTCATCCCCGGATCGCAGGTGGTCGCGCTCTCCACCTGTGCCTCCTCGAGCCACGGGAGGTGCACCGGACGGTGATACCCGCTCGGGTAGCAGAAGTGGCGGAGCGCGCGGCCGGCGGCGGGCTCGAGCACCGCGCGGTTGTCACGCAGCTCGCGCAGCGCCAGTTCCCGGGCTGCGGGGAAGCGGTGGCGGTGGGTGTGCAGCTGCACGTCCAGGCCCTCGCGCGCGGCGAGGCGAAGCTCCTCGGTGCTGGCCAGCGACAGCCAGCGGCCCTCGCGCACCGGGACGAGGTCCACGCCGAGCGCGCCCGCCACCCGATCGGCGAGGGCCTGGCGCTCGGGCTCGGACATCCGCTCCTCGGCGTGCCGGATGAGCCGCCACATCGCCTCGGTGCGTGCAGGGCCCGGCCCCGTGCGAACCGCGCCCACCATGCCCACCCCGAGCTGCGACAGGTCGAGCACCGGCACGCGGCTCTGGTCGAAGATCCACTGCACGAGGAGCCGGAACACCGGCGTCCCGGTCTGCACGTGGTACGTCGTCGCGTAGAGCGTGGCGGGGAAGCCGTGACGCTGCAGCGCCGGCCAGGCATGGCGGAGCGTGCCAAAGAATCCGTCGTCGATGGTGAGAGCCACCGCCGCGGGGGGCAGGGTCCCGGCCCGGAGCCGCCGCACCGCCTCCTCGAGCGGGAGCACCGGATGCCGGTGCAGCGCGAGCAGCCGCCGCTCCAGCGCGTCCGGCGACAGGAACAGACCCGGGAAGACGCGGTGCTCGTCGGCGAGCGACGTCCCATGCCAGCACACGATGCGGAGCGCGTCCCGGGTCAGGACGCGCGAGAGGCGGAACAGGCCCGCCGCCCGCGCACCGGCGTACAGCGACTGCTTGAGCCCGGGTCGGAGCCGGCGCGCGGCCGTGGCTCCCATGGCGCGCGCCCAGCGTGCAGTCTCGCGGAGCGCGAGCGCGCGGTCTCCCGGGAACCAGAGGTCCGAGTGGATGCGCGGGTCGAGCGAGAGCGCGGCGAAGCGAGTCAGGGTCCGCGCCTTCTCGCGGCGGGAGACGCCGCGGTCGCGGAGCACGCTCCAGACGTGCATCAGCTC
>JADGQZ010000280.1 GCA_017881345.1 Myxococcaceae bacterium
GCGCGCGCGACGCCTCCGGACACGCGTCGTGCCCGGGCCGGCGGCGCAGACCGTCGCGGTGGAGGTGCCCGATCGCATCGAGCTCCTGCTCCCCGCGGTGGACGGAGGGGCCTGCGACGTGCCGGCGCGGTTCTCCTGGACGGGTCGCGCGCTTCACCTCGCCTCCGTCGAGGCCGAGGCTCCGGTCGAGCACCGGTGGATGGGAGACCCGGCGGTGGTGTCCGGGTCGGGCTGGCTGGTGCGGGGTCTGCTCTGGCACGAGCGCTGGGTGCGGGAGGCGCTCCAGCTCGGGCGGTCGGCCGCGCGCGAGGTGGCCCGGATGGAGGCGCTGGTGGCGCTCGGAACGCTGCGCGCCGAGGCCGCGCTCCACCCGCATGTCCGGGAGATGTCGATCGGTGGCCCGACGCTGCCGCGGCTCGCCGAGGCGGCCGAGGCTCTCTCGGCGGCACTGCACGTGGTGGTCGGGCCGGGCCGGGCGCTGGGGATGGCCTCCGGGCTGGAGGTCGCGCAGCAGCAGCTGCGGGCCGCGGCGCTCGCGAGCTGCCTCTGGGCCGAGGCGGATCGCCGCTTCGACGCCGACGAGTTCCGGAATCCGAGCGCGGCGCGGTGGCTGGTGGCGCTGTGGAGCCGGGGTGCGCCGGAGCCGCCGGAGCAGATGGTCCCGGCGCTGTGCGCGAGCCCGCTGGGGCTCGAGCGGCTCGGGGGCGAGCTCGTGGCGGTGCTGGGGGCCTGATGAAGACACCCCAACCCGGACCTCGACCTCGGCCGCCCTGACCTAGCGGCGGCCGCGGAGGGCGCGGACGATCTTCGACTTCGCGGGAGAGGGCGGCCGGAGCACGCGGGCACGCGCCTGCCGCGCGAGCTGCACTTCGAGGAGGAGCAGCTCGTCGGCCAGCTCGCTGCCCTCCGGGGCGATGCGGGCGAGCGGTGCATCGGGCCGGACGCCGGCGCCCTGGAGCATGCGGACGGCGCGCTCCTCCGCCGGGGTGAGGACCTGGTTCTTCGCGCGCAGCGCCTCGATGACCGCTCCAGGCTGCTTCTTCGGCGTGCGCTCCATGAGTCCTCGTCCGTGTCCCACCTCTGAACGGGTGTCCAGAGGAGCCGTGTTCAACCCGCGGCGTTCCGATAACTTACGGGCCGGTCAGGGGAGATCAACTTTTCGGGCAACAGCGGCCGGAGAGGCCGAAAAGCCGAGCCGGACCGGGGCTATCCGGAGGTGTCCTCGTCGGCCTCGGTATCCGTTCCGGCGTCCGGGGCGCCCTTGCGGGGGATCCCGAACCGGTCGAGGGCGTCGGCGATGCCCTCCGGCTTGTCGGCGTCGGGCAGATGGCCCTGGGGGGCCTGGAGGTTGATCGGCTTGCCGACGTCCTTGATGCGCTGGTCGAGGACGACGTGAAGCTGGGCCGGCGCGACTCCGTTGCTGCCCGGGACGGACAGCGTACCGTCGAGGTGAGCCCGCAGGACCACCGCGCTGGCAGCATCGACCACCACCTCGCCGGAGAGCCGCGTGGGCTGGCGCTGCCCCAGGAAGCGCTGTCGCCGGCCGCTGTCGTCATCGAGGCCGCTGCGAGCGTATGCGACCCCGGGGGCCTCGTTCCGGGCCTTCGCGGCGGGGGCGGCGCTGGCGAGCTTGAACGTGTAGCGGACCGCCGGCCGGCCATCGATCGAGGTGGGCCCGTCGAGCGCGAGCTCGAGCCGGTCCTGGAAGAGCGTGTTCAGCTCGCGGAGGGCGCCGGCGGCCTCGGAGCGGGTGCGCTCGGCGATCCCGCGGTCACGGAGCCGGAGCCGGTATTTCCCGTACTTGCTTCGGGCGAAGACCTGGCCCCGGGCGCGGACGAGCTCGAGCCCCTGGTCGCGGCTGTTGTCGATGCGGGCGTGGAAGTCGCCCGCGACGCCGCCGGCGGCGGACTCGAGGAGACGCGTCTCGGTGAGCTTCACCTTCTCCTTGTCCTTGCCGGCGCTCCACTCGAAGGTGACCTCGGCGCTGAACCGGTGCGGACCGATGCGCTCGGTGACCTCGGCGGCGTCCATGTCGACCACCCGATGGGCGAGCTTCGGGTCGGAGGCGAGCTTCTGGGCGTCGAGGGTCTCCTTGGCCGAGGAGACGCTCGGCGGCGGGTCCTCGGGGGAGAAGATCCGCTCCTTGGCGGCGCGGTCGACGGGGTCGGTGCAGGCGGCGAGCAGCACCAGCCCGGCGGTGAGCAGACGGGGAGAGTGTGACACGGAACGCGGAGGACCCTAGCACGGGGCTTCCGCCTGCCGCCCGGACGCGGGTAGAAGCCACGGTCTGCCGTGCAGAACCTCCGAGACAAGCTCCTCAAGGCGGGCCTGGTCACGCCTGACCAGGCCGAGAAGGCAGAGAAGACCCCCGTGCCGGCTCCCCGTCCCGCGCGGCGGGATCGGCCCGAGCACTCGACCTCGGGCGGCACGCCAGGCGCCGGCCCGCTGATCGTGGCACGGCTGCAGCCCGCGTCGGCGATCCCCAAGCTTCCACCGCTGGCCGGGAGCAAGGCCTCGCAGCGGCTCGAGGCCAAGCGCCAGGTGGACCGCGACCGGCAGCTCCGCGATCGGGTGCTCGCCGCGCAGGTGCCGGTGGAGCCGGGCGAGCGGACGTTCTATTTCGTGACCCGGAAGAACCGGCTCCGCCGGCTCGAGCTGTCCCCCGCTCAGGCGGAGGCGCTGGAGCAGGCCCGGCTCGCGGTGGTGGAGCGGCCCGACCCGGCGCAGATCGAGCACGCGCTGGTGCCGGCCGAGCTCGCGCTCGCGCTGGTGGTCGAGTTCCCGAAGGCGGTCCGCTTTCTCAGCGCGCCGGGTTCGCCGGTGGGGTTTCTCAGCGACGAGGAGGTCAAGGCGCGCTCGGCCTCCGAGGCTGCCGAGTCGCCGGAGGAGCGGGCGGCGGCGGATGCTCCGCAGTCGGCGGAGCAGCGGGCCGAGGAAGCTGCCGACACGGTCGAGGCCGCCGGTCCTGGCGAGCCGCCCGCGGACGCCGACCCGGGCTGACGCGGGCAACGGATCTGCCCGAGCGCGGGCACAGGTTCCGGGATGCAGTGTCCCGCTCTCCGCGCGAGGCTGGGAACGATGGGCACGGACGAGTGGACACGCGCGCTGGAGGAGTCGGGGCACGGGGTCATCCGCGCGCTCCTCGGGCCAGACGAGTGCGCCGGACTCGCCGCCCTCTACGACGCGCCCGAGCGCTTCCGCTCGAAGGTGGTCATGGCGCGGCACGGGTTCGGCCGGGGCGAGTACCAGTACTTCGCCGACCCGCTGCCCGGGCCGGTGAGCGCCCTGCGGGAATCGCTGTACGAGGCGCTGGCCCCGGCGGCGAATCGCTGGGCCGAGGCGCTCGGGAAGTCGATCCGCTTCCCGGAGCAGCTCGGGGAGTATCTCGAGGTCTGCCACGCCGCGGGCCAGACGCTGCCGACGCCGCTCCTCCTCCGCTACGGGCCGGGCGACTTCAACTGTCTTCACCAGGACCTCTACGGGCCGCTGGTGTTCCCCTTCCAGGTCGCGGTGCTCCTGAGCCGGCCGGAGATCGACTTCACGGGAGGCGAGCTCGTGCTCACGCAGCAGCGGCCGCGGATGCAGTCGCGGGTGGACGTGGTGCGTCTCGGGCAGGGCGACGCGGTGGCGTTCGCGGTGAACGAGCGTCCGGTCCAGGGGACGCGCGGCGTCTACCGGGTGCGGATGCGTCACGGGGTGAGCGAGATCCGCTCCGGCCGCCGCCACACACTCGGGCTCATCTTTCACGACGCCACCTGAGCGGCATTTCGGCTAGCGTCTTCCGGAGCCGGAGGGTGTCCCGTGCCAGCTCTCTGGGTGGCCGCGCTGCTGGCGAGCGCCAGCACAGCTCCGCGATCCCTGTCCGAGTGCGACTCGGCGATCCGGAGTCACCCCGGTGACAACGCCGCATACGCCTGCTTTCTCCGTCTCGCTCACTCCTGGGACCGCGGCCGGGAACCCGTCCAGCGTCACCTCGAGCGGTGGCAACGTGACCACCCGGACGATCTGCTGGTGCAGCTGTGGCTGGGAATCCTGGCAGACGCCAACAGCCAGGCAGACGTGGCGGTGCGCCTCCTCACTCCGGTGGCCGACGCGTTCCGGGTCCGAGGAATGGACGGCAGCGAGGTGCTGGCCCGGGCCGAGCTGGCGAAGGTGCTCTGCCACAACGGGCGGAGGAGCGAGGCGGAGCCGCAGCTGTCGCGGCTGGAGACGGCCGCCGAGCGAAGCTCAGACCCGGAGCTCCAGGCGACTGCGCTCTTTGGCGTGGCGACCTGTGCCCGGAAGGACCACGACCACGGCCGGGCGATCGCCCTCTACACACGGGCTCGCACCCTCGTCGAGTCGGCTCCGGCCTCCGTTCGCACCGAGCAGCTCAGCACCCAGATCCTCGATGGCCTCGGGAGCGCGCTGAGCGACAGCGGGCGTCATGCAGAGGCCTTCGCCGTCTTTCTCGTGGAGAGCGAGAAGATCCGGGGCGATCCGTTCCAGCTGGCGATCGCCCGCCACCGCCTGGCCTCGCAAGCGGTCAACCTGGCCGACGCGGACGAGCTCGGCTGGGATGAGGTCGACCGACGCATCCAGGAATCCCTCGACACCGAGAGGATGCTGAGGGGCGCTTACTGGCCGGCCAACGTCACGCGCATCGTCCACGCTGCTCGGCTCGGCCCGTCGTCGGAGGCGCTCGCGGAGCTGGACGCCTCGCTGGCGTTCTGGAGGCCCCGGGCGGCCTGGGGCGTCCTGACCGCCTTGCGGGTTCGAGCAAAGTTCCTGAGCGATCTCGACCCGGCACACCCTGCCGAGGCGTTGCGAGAGGCAGAGGAGTCACTGGCCCTGGCGAGGAGCACGGGAAACCACTGGAACACCGGGATGGGCCTGCTGGTGCGGTCGTACGTCCGCTGGCGGAGCGGCGACCGCCCGGGCGGCATCTCGGATGCGCTGGCCACGCTCGACGAGCTGGACCGGCTCCGCGATTTCCAGGCGGACCATCTGGTCCGAGCGTGGACCAGCTCGGAGACGAACTTCGCCTACCCACTCGTCGCAGGCTGGCTCCTCGACCCGGGACACGGAGAGTCGGCTCCCGGGGATCTGGAGCGCGCCTTCCAGTCGATGGAACGCCATCGGGCCCGGGTTCTCCTTGAAACCCTGGTCTCCGCCCGGATTGCACCGGGCACGACCGTGGCTGCGCC
>JADGQZ010000281.1 GCA_017881345.1 Myxococcaceae bacterium
CATGGCGGCCGGCGCGAAGAAGAAGGTCGTGCTGAAGAAGAAGAAGTGACCGGCGGGCACGTTCCCGCCGGGGCCCTGCCCGCGGTAGCGTGCACGGACGGTCGATGGAGAGGCACGAGCCCCACGAGATGACCTCGGACTCCTCCGAGGAGCGCCCCCGCCCCGGGACCGGCGACGCTCCGTCCAGCCCCGAGGCGCTCGACGCGGACGGCACGGTCGCGGCCGACGCGGCGATGCCGACCTTGCCCCCGCGGGTGGAGCCCTCCCCTACGCCGCGGCTCGAACGCTCGCACGCCGTCGAGGAGCGCCTCCTCCCGCTGGACGCGCTCGACGACGACACGAGCTTCCAGCTCCGGCCGGAGGGCGATGTGGACCGCCTGGCGATGGACCTCGCGCGGCTCGGGCAGGCGTTCCCGGTGGACGTCCGGCCGGGCGAGGCCAGCGGCCGCTTCCAGCTGGTCACCGGGTTTCGCCGCGTGGCGGCGCTTCGGTTCCTGCAGCGCACGTCGGTGCTGGTGCGGGTGCACACCCGGCTCAGGGACGAGGACGCGCTGCTCCTGGCGCTCGCCGGTACGCTGCACGGCACGGCGCCCACCTCCGAGGAAGTCGAGGCGATCGAGGTGCGGCTCGAGCAGGAGGGCCGGCTCTCGCCTGCCGCGCGCGACATGCTCGGCCGCGCCCGGGCCACGGACGACGGGCTCGCCCCCGAGACGGTGGAGGGCGAGGGCGAGCAGGAGGTCGACGCCGACGAGCTCGCCTCCGACCTCACCGGGCGCATGGGCGAGCTGAACCAGGATCTTTCGCTGCTGGCGCCGGTGTTCGATGCACTCGAGCCCGGACGCCGGGCCGAGCTGCTGCAGCAGCTCCGTTACGCCGCGGAGCTGGTGGCCTACTTCGACGAGGAGTCCTGACCTCATGTCGCTGGACCGGGATCGCGCGCGGCTCCTCGAGCTCTTGACCCAGCTGTCGTTCGAGAAGCGGCGGGTGACGCTCTCCTCGGGCAAGGAGAGCGACTTCTACATCGACTGCAAGCGCACCGTTCTCACCGCCGAGGGTCACTTCCTCGTCGGACGGCTCCTGTGGCGGGACATCCAGCGCCTCGCGCCCGCGGCCGCGGCGGTCGGTGGTCTCACCCTCGGGGCCGATCCGCTCGCCTCCGCCGTGAGCTTCACCAGCTACCTGGCCGGCTCGCCCATCCCGGCGTTCATCGTGCGCAAGGAGGCGAAGGGCCACGGGACCGGCGAGTGGATCGAGGGCCGGAGCCTCATCGCCGACCGCGCCGAGGTGGCGGTGGTCGAGGACGTGGTCACGACGGGGGCAAGCACCCTCAAGGCCATCGAGCGCGTGGAGGCGGCGGGTCTCCGGGTCCGCTGCGCCTTCGCCCTGGTGGACCGCCTCGAGGGCGGCCGCGAGGCGGTGACCCAGAAGGGCTACGGGCTGTCCACCCTCTTCACCCGGACCGACTTCCTGCCGTGAGACTCCCCGCGCTCGTTCTGCTCGGCGCGGCTGCGGCCTGCGCGACGACGCCGCCGGAGATCGGCGAGCCGGGCTCGAAGGTCTCCGACTCGCAGGCAGAGGCCAGCTACCAGGCGGCGCTGGCGCGGGTGACCCAGCACCGCGAGGTCTACTCGGAGCTCGACACCAAGTTCTTCTGCGCAGCGACGTACCAGAGCGCGGACTTCCGCGAGGCGCGGATCCGGCGGCAGGCGACGTTCCAGATGTGGCCGGGAGAGAAGCTCGACCAGGAGCTCGCCCGGGAGCGGGCCGTGGCCGCCCAGACCTACGAGGTGGTCTTCGGCATCCTCCTGGTGGACCGGCGCTTCGACGACTTCGACACCCGGCACTCGACGTGGCGGCTGAGCCTGGCGACCGATCAGGGCGAGGTGACCCCCACCGGCATTCGCCGCATCGGCCGGGCCACCGAGGACATGCGCTCCTACTACCCGTACATGGGCGACTTCTGGGTCGCCTACGCCGTCCAGTTTCCGCTCGGGGTGGGAGGCAAGCCGCTGGTCGGCCCGGCCACACGGGCGCTGACCTTCCGTATGGGCTCGGCGCTGGGGCAGGCCGAGATGAGCTTCCCGCTGGAGCCCGTGCAGCCTCCGGGTCCCGCGCCGGCGCCGACGGCGGCCGCGCCGCAGGCTCCCGCCGCCCGCTGAGCTCCGGCTCCCCGTCAGTACACGCGGAGGAGGAACACGCCGCATCCTGCGCCGGCACGGAAGAAGGCCCACTCGGTGCGGGTCCCGTCCGGATGCAGTCCCGCGCCCTGCCGAGCCGGCGGCCGGGGAACAGAGGCGAGGGCCAGCTTCGCGTGCTCCTGCACGTAGGCATCGAAGATCTTGTCCCCGCTCGAGGCCACGAGCTCGGTCGACTCGATGGAGCCGTCCGCGCGCTGCACGATGCGCAGGACGGCCATCGGGACCGAGGCCACGGCGTGCCGGATGATCTGCTGCGCGGTGAACGACGGCTGGATCGCCATCGGGCCGAGCTGGTTGAGGAGGAACTCGTCCATCCGGCCGCTCAGGTCCTGGACGTTCTGGGCGCGCATCCGCTCCCCCGAGGGCGGGTCGCGCGACGGGTCGGCGGCGGCGAGCGCGTCGAGCCAGGAGTTGATCCACCGCTGGCCGGCGTTGAGATCCCCGTGCTTCGGCCCGCCGCCGGGAGGAGGAGGGCCCATCGCCCCCTGGAGGGCGCCCCGGTACTCCTTGAAGTAATCGTCCACGCCAACGGCGACGCGGTACGCCGCCATCCCTTCGCGGCGCCAGGTGTCCACCCGCTGCTGCACCCTCCGCCCCTCGGCCTCCGCCGACTCGGGGACGTCGTGGCCCGTCGTCGCACCGGGATCTCCGGGCGGCATGGGGCCTGCGCCGCGCGCGACCGCCCTCCCGGGGAAGAGCTCGATGGGCGCATCACCCGGCGGTGGCCGCGGAGGACCCCCGGGAGACGAGGGCGCACCGGCGCCGACCGGGGCAGGCTCGGCCTGGGCAGGCGCGCTCGCGGACGCCGGAGGGTGGCTCCGGGACGCGGAGGGGGCCTGGGGAGCCTGCGCCGGCGACGGGGGCCGGGGCGGGCGCGGCAGAGGACGGAGCGAGATGCGCGTTGCCGGCCGGGGAGGAGGTGCCGGCCGCTCGGTGTGCCTCAACAGCACGACCAGGAGCACGACCAGCCCCGCATGCAGCGCGAGCGAGAGCAGCAGCGCCGGGCCGAACGTGCTCCGATGCGGGGGCCGCTGCGGCGTGGGCACCGTGCTGTCGTCCTTCCCCGGGGATGGCCGGCGTTCCAGCAGACTCCCCCGACGCCGGACGCCCGTCCAGGAGACAACCGCGAGGCGGAGGAAAAACTCCCGGGCTCGCCTAGCCGCGGGGAGCGCCCAGCGCATCGAGGAGCGCATCGGGCTCGCGCTCGACGGAGAGCCGGGCGCGGTCGGCCGGGGTGACGAACCCGTCGGAGACCTGGCGCTCGATCATGGCGAGGAGCGGATCCCAGAACCCATCCACGTTCAGCAGGCCCAGGGGGCGGGTGTGGAGCCCGAGCTGCGCCCAGGTGAGCGCCTCGAAGAGCTCGTCGAGCGTTCCGAAGCCGCCGGGGAGGGCGACGAACGCGTCGCTCTCGGCAGTCATCCGGGCCTTGCGCGCGTGGAGCCCGTCCACCAGGACCAGCTCGGTCAGCCCGCCGTGGGCGACCTCCACGCTCGAGAGCGATCGGGGCAGCACGCCGAGCACCGGCGCGCCGGCGGCGAGCGCCGCATCCGCGAGGACGCCCATCACCCCGACCCGCGCCCCGCCATAGACGAGCGCGAGCCCGCGCTCCCCGATGCGGCGGCCGAGCGCTGCGGCCGCGCGGGGGTATTCCGGACCGTGGCCGCTCCGCGCGCCGCAGAAGACGCAGAGGTGGAAGCGGCGGCTCATGCGCGAAAGGTCCCCGGGCTGGCGCCGCCATGGAAGCGGACGACGAGCCACAACGCCGCAGCCGCCGCGAGGAGGAGGGGCAGGCCGGCCCGGTCGAACGCGCGGAACGGCGCGGTCGGCTCCCGGCGCGATCCGGCCCGGATCAGCAGTCCGGAGAGCAGCCCGCCGACGTACCCGCCCAGGTGGG
>JADGQZ010000031.1 GCA_017881345.1 Myxococcaceae bacterium
CGCGGACCGGGGTTTCGCGGCGACGCGCCTCGAGGACGTCGCCACCGTCGCCGGGGTGAGCAAGGGCACCGTCTATCTGTACTTCGAGAGCAAGGAGCAGCTCTTCGAGGCGGTGGTCCGCGAGGCCATCGCGCCGAACATCGACCGCGCCGAGGCGCTGGTCGACGGCTTCGACGGACCGACCCCCGAGCTGCTCCGCGCGCTCTTCGGCTTCGTCGCCGGCGTGCTCGACACCCCGCTCACCGGGGTCATGAAGCTTCTCGTCGCCGAGTCGGGCAACTTCCCGCAGCTGGCGCGCCTCTACGCCGATCTCGTCCTGCGCCGCGTCTTCGCGCTCATCCGCCGCATCCTCGACCGCGGCGTCACCCGCGGAGAGTTCCGCCCCCTCGACCTCGACACCACCGTGCCGCTGGTGATGGCGCCCATCCTGCTGCTCGGGATGTGGAAGCACTCCTTCGGTGCCCACACCGACCTCGTCTTGGACCGAGGGGCGGTGCTCGAGGCCCATCGAGAGAACCTGCTCCGTGGGCTCGCCGCGGACCCCGGAGGCCGGTCATGAAGACTCTGCTCTCCCTCGCGACCGCCCTCGCGCTGGCCGGATGCGCCCGCACCGACGACGTCTTCCACGGCTGGGCGGAGGCCGACGAGATCCGGGTGGCCCCGCTCACCACCGGCGTCCTCACCCGGCTCGCCGTCGAGCGCGGCCAGACAGTCGACGCCGGCACGCTGCTCTTCACCCAGGACGCAGATGCCGAGCGCGCCGCCCGCGAGGAGGCCGCGGCCAAGCTCGCCCAGGCCCAGGCGCAGCTGGCGAACCTCGAGGCTGGTGGCCGGGCGAACGACCTCGATGCCGCGCTGGCCCAGGTCCGCGAGGCAAGGAGCGCGCAGGAGCTCGCGGACATGAATCTCCGGCGCACCGAGCAGCTCGCCCGGGAGGGAGCGTCGACGAGCCAGCGCCTCGACCTCGACCGCTCGAGCCAGGAGCAGGCCGCGGCCCGGCTTCGCTCTGCCGAGGCCCGGCTCCGGAGTCTCCAGACGTCGGTGGGCCGGGTGCAGGAGATCCAGGCCCAGCGCGCAGCGACCGAGATGGCCCGCGCCGCCCTCGCCTCCGCCGAGTGGAAGCTCCAGCAGCGCTCGGCCGCCGCCCCCGCCGCGGGCCGGGTGGTCGACACCTATTACCGGAGTGGAGAGATGGTCCCCTCGGGCGCCGCGGTCCTCTCGCTCCTCCCCGACGGCGCTCTCCGCGTCCGCTTCTTCATCCCCGAGCCGAAGCTCGCCTCGCTCCCCGTCGGCGCCCCGGTGCGCGTCACCTGCGACGGATGTCCCCGTCCGCTCGACGCACAGGTGAGCTACGTCTCCCCGAGCCCCGAGTTCACCCCGCCGGTGGTCTACGCCGGCGATGCCCGGAGCAAGCTCGTGTACCTGGTCGAGGCCCGGTCCTCGGCGCTGCAGGGCCTCCATCCGGGCCAGCCGCTCGACGTGCAGGTGGCCCGGTGACCGCCGCCGCCCCGCTCGCCATCGACGTGCACGGGCTGTGCAAGTCGTTCGGCGCGCGTCAGGTGGTGCAGGGCCTCGACCTCCGCGTGGCCAGGGGACAGATCTGCGGCTTCCTCGGCGCGAACGGCAGCGGGAAGACCACCACCCTGCGGATGCTCTGCGGACTCCTGACGCCTGATGCCGGCGAGGGCACCTGCCTCGGGCTCGACGTGCGGCGCGACGCCCCGCGCATCCGCCGTCGGGTCGGGTACATGACCCAGCGCTTCTCGTTCTACGAGGACCTCACCGTCCAGGAGAACCTGGACTTCGTCGCCCGGCTCTACGAGCTCCCGGATCGCCCCCAGCGCATCGACGCCGTGCTCGCCCGCGCGGGGCTGACCGACCGGCGTACCCAGCTCGCCGGTGAGCTCTCGGGCGGGTGGAAGCAGCGGCTCGCTCTCGCCGCCTGCGTCCTCCATGAGCCAGAGCTCCTCCTCCTCGACGAGCCCACCGCGGGCGTGGATCCGAAGGCCCGCCGTGAGTTCTGGGACCTCATCCACCTGCTGGCCAACGAGGGCATCACCGTCCTGGTCAGCACCCACTACATGGACGAGGCCGAACGCTGTCACCGCATCGTCTACCTGTCCGGTGGCAAGCTGGTGGTCGAGGGCTCCGCGGCCGAGGTGGTCGCCCGCTCGGGGCTGATCACCTTCGTCGGTTCGGGCGAGGGGCTCTCGGAGGCCGCCACGGCGCTCGACCGGACGCCGGGCGTCGAGTCGGCTGCGGTGTTCGGCCAGACGCTCCGGGTCAGCGGAACCCATCGAGCCGCGCTCGAGCAGGCGCTCGGTCCGTGGCGGGATCGCCGGGACCTGACCTGGGTCGAGGAGCCACCGTCGCTCGAGGACGTCTTCATCCACCTGCTCTCGGAGAAGAGGTTCGCCGGATGAACATCTCCTTCCAGCGCTTCGTCGCCGTCCTGCGCAAGGAGATCATCCAGGCGCGGCGGGACCGCTTCACCCTGGCCCTGATGGTGGGCATGCCGCTGGTCCAGCTCTTCCTCTTCGGCTTCGCGATCAACACCGACCCCAAGCACCTGCCCACGGCCCTGGTGATGGGCGACGACTCGCGCCCGGCGCGCTCGCTGGTCGCGTCCATGCGGGCCACTGACTACTTCGACATCTCCTCTCCGGTGTCACCTGCCGAGGCGGAGCGAGCCATGGCGCGCGGCGATGTGCTCTTCGTCCTGGAGCTGCCGGTGGACTTCGCCCGGCTCGTCGCGCGCAGGGAGCGGCCCCCGGTGCTCCTGGCCGCGGATGCGAGCGACCCGACGGCGGTGAGCGGCGCCGTCGCCGCCGCGGCGGGGCTCGGACCTGGCCTGCTGGGGCGTGATGTCCCGGGCCTCCCCCCTCCACCCGGGCCGTTCGAGTGGAGGTTCCATCGCCGGTACAACCCCGAGGGCATCACCGCCTACAACATCGTTCCCGGGCTCATCGGGACCATCCTCACCTTCACCCTGGTGGTCATCACCGCGCTGGCCGTCACCCGCGAGCGCGAGCGCGGCACGATGGAGAACCTCCTCGCCATGCCGGTGCGCCCGCTGGAGGTGATGCTCGGGAAGATCGTCCCCTACATCCTGCTCGGCTACGTGCAGGTCGGCCTCATCCTCACCGCCGCGGTGCTCGTATTCCAGGTCCCGGTACGCGGCTCGGTGCCGCTCCTCCTGCTCGGGCTCGGTCTCTTCATCGCCGCCAACCTCTCCGTGGGGTTCACCTTCTCCACCCTCGCCCGGAACCAGCTCCAGGCGATGCAGATGGCGGTGTTCTTCATCCTGCCGTCGATCCTGCTCTCCGGGTTCATGTTTCCATTCGCCGGGATGCCCCGCTGGGCGCGCGTCGTCGGCGAGGTGCTCCCGCTCACCCACGCCCTCCGGCTCATCCGCGGCATCCTGCTCAAGGGCAACGGACCGCTCGACGTGCTCCCCCACCTCCTCCCCCTGGTCGTCTTCTCCGCGGTGGTGGGCACCCTGGCCATTCGCGGCTACCGGCAGACGCTCGACTAGACTGGCCGAGGCGCTCCGTGCCCTCCGACGCTCCCGAGACCTCGCTGTCCCGCCTCTCGCTCCTCGACTGGATCGGGGTCCTCGTCGTCGCCGGGTCCGGCGCGTTCGGGCTGCTCGTGCCCGCGCTCATCGCACCGATGTTCACCCGGCTCTCCGAGTCGCTCGGAGCGACCGGACCATCGCTCGCGTCCTGGGTCCTTCACGGCTGGGTCCCGGTGTCGCTCGCCGTGCTGCCGCTCGCGGTGCTGGCCTGTGCGCTCGTCGTGCCGCAGACGGTGACGCGACGGCGGATGCTGCTCCTGCTCGCCTTCGCGCTCACCGTCTTCGCCACCGCGGCGTTGCTCTTCGCGCTGTACGGGACCCTCTTCTCCATCGCCGGGACGGCTTCCGGCCCCTAGAGCGAACGACCGAACGTCCGGCTGTCAATCGCGATGGAAATTTCCACGAGCCCCCGGGGGAGGGGGGTCCTTCACCCCGTTGTCAAATGAGGGTGGATTCGCTATCTGCGTTCTCGGGTTCGCTTGGTTCCCTGAAGAGGTTCCCCCCCACCGCTTCAGGCGAGCAAGAGCGAACTCGTCGTAGAAGGCCTGTGGCCCGGCGTCCGTCGCGGATTGCCGGGCTGCTTCTTTTCCGGGCAACGCCGTCGTGCACCGCGGATGCCTCCGCAGGGCGGCGCGTTCGGTGGTGCCTGCTGTGGCGCCGGTTCATCGCCACCGGCACCGAGGGAGGCCAGCGCATCGGGCGGGCAGCCCGGGCGCGGCCCGAGCGCGAGGAGGGGACCGTGGAGTGATGGTCCGGACACGGTGGCGCAGCAGCGCTCGCGGCTCGCCGGGTTTGGCGTCCCCGGGTTCTCGGGCCACACGCCCGGTGCGGCACACGGACCTTGCCGCTCGAAGACCCGAGCCTGCCGCTCGTCATCGCGCGTCATGACGCGGCGCTCAAGACAGGAAAGGCATGACAGCACTGGATGTGCTCGGCACTCTGCCGAGAAGGTCGCCCGCACCCCGGTGGGTCCGCCCCACGGGAGGGCGGTGACTCGCTTGTCGCGAGCGCCGGACCCAGTCACCCTTGTCTCCAGGAGCGGGGAGATGGAGTCGTTCGTCGTGGTCGTGACCTGGATTCGCTCTCGAGCCTCAAAGCGGGCCGAGCCGGAGGGACGGCAGTGCACTGGCTGCCGCACCGCCGTCGCCGGGTCCACCGACGAGCAGCTCCGTGCCTCCGGAGCAGTCCTCCTCGAGGGCGTCGGCTGGTTCTGTGGCGAGCGCTGCGAGCGGCAGTACCGCCTCCGGTTCCGCATCCAGCCCGCGGGCACGCCCGCCGGTGGAAACGCCCGGGCGACCCCGGCTGCCGCTCCTCCCTCGGGCACCTCCACCGAGCCGGGCCCGGGCGCCGAGCCCGAGGAAGCGTCGGCTCCGAAGCGGCGATCGGCGGAGGACGAGCTCACCGCCGCGCTCCGTGCACGGCGCCAGAAGTACTCGAGCGGGGTCTAGGAAGCCGCCCGGGCGCTCAGTTCCTGCCCAGCCCCCGCGCTGCTGCACGGCGCACCTCGGTGTCGCTGTCCCCGAGGGCAGCCCTGAGCGCTGCCCGCGCCTCCGCCGACTCGAGGTGCACCAGTGACTCGGCTGCCGCCCGGCGCACGGTGCGGTCCTGGTCCTTCATCAGCGCTGCGAGCTGACGCGCGGCCGCCTCGTCCCTGGGGTACCCCCGGAGCGCCTCCGCGGCCGTCGCCCGGACCATCACCACCGTGTCCCGCGAGGCCTCGAGCAGCGCGGGCGGTGCGCTCCCACCCAGCTCCAGCTGGCCGAGCGCCTCCACGGCTGCCACCCGGACCTCGGGAACCGCGTCCTTCATCGCCCGCGTGAGGGCAGGGGCGGCCCGGGGCTCCTCGAGGTGCCCGAGCGCACGCGCCGCCTCGGCCCGGATCTCCGGCTCGGCATCCCCGAGCGCCGAGGCGAGCGCGGGGACGGTCCGTGGGTCCTCGATCGACGCAAGCACGCGCAGCCCGGCCTCCCGGACCTCCGGCACGGCGTCCGCGAGCGCGGCCCGGGCCACCTCCAGCGCGCGTGCATCCTCGAGCCGGCCCAGCGACGTGAGCGCAGCGCTCCGCACCGCCGGGACTCCGTCCGTGGCGAGCGTCATGAGCGCGGGCACGCCACGCGGGTCCCCCAGGCTCCCCAGGGCCGACGCCACCGCGGCCCGCACCGACGGGTCCGTGTCCTTCTGCCGCGCGAGCAGCGGCTGCAAGGCGGCTGGATCCTCCGAGTCTCCGAGAGCGTCTGCCGCGGCCCGGCGCACCCCGGCGTCGGCGTGCTGGAGCGCGGCGCCCAGCGCGGCGGTGTTGCGAGGATCCTCGCTGCGGCCGAGCGCCCAGGCGGCGGCGATGGCCACGGCTGGCGTCCCGTCGCGCAGCGCTGCGACCAGCGCCTCGCGTCCGGCCCCCTCACCGTGCACGCCGAGCCCGTGGGCCGCGGCCTCGCGGACGGCCGGATTCGCCGAGCGAAGCCCGGAGAGGAGCCGGGCCAGCGCGTCCGGGGCCGGACTGTCCCCGAGCCAGACCGCGGCAGCCCGGCGCACGCACCCACGGGAGTCGGGGAGCGCGTCGCCGAGGAGCGCGAGGGCTGCGGGGTCCTGCACCGCTCCCCGGCGGGCTGGCGGCAGCGTGCTCTCGCCCGCGAGGTGCTGGACGGTCCCATCCCAGCCGCCCTGCTCCAGCCGGTCCACCGCCAGCGTGCAGAGCCGTGGGTCCCCGGTGCGGAGCGCCTCCAGCCACACCGTCAGCTCGGCCACGCCCGGGCCGGCACGGGTCAGGCCGGGATGAAGGCGGCGGTGCGTGTGCCGCCCGGTCTGCCGTGCGCGCGCTGGCCCACCGCCGGCCAGGAACGCCAGCGCCGCAACCACGAGGAGCGCGCGCATCAGTCCCTCTGGCCGAGCGCCTGGGCGGCGGCGCGACGGACCGTGACGTCCTTGCTCTGCATTGCCGCGATGAGCGCCTGCAGCGAGGCGCCGTCGCGGATCTCCGAGAGCGCCTCTACGGCTGCGGCACGGACATCTGCATCGGAGTCGTCGAGCAAGGCCTTGAGCTGGGGCACGGCCTTGCCGTCGTGAATCTGTCCGAGGGCCTCGGCGGCCTGCTGCCTGACCTCGGAGCTCGGGTCCCGGGTGGCCTCGAGCAGGGCCGCCGGGGCGGACTTGAGCTCCATCTCGCCCAGCCCGGCAGCCGCGGCAGTCCGCACGTCGGCGTTCTCGTCCTTCAGCGCGGTGACGAGCGCGTCCTGCGCCGCGGGGTCTCGGAAGCGGGAGAGGGCGCGAACTGCCCGGGCCCGCACCTCGACGTTGGGGTCCTTCACCAGCTTCGCCAGCGGGGCGAGCGCGCGGCGGTCCCCGCGGTGGGAGAGGCCCTCCATCGCGATGACGCGCACCCTCGGGTCCGCATCGCCGAGGAGCTTGATCAGCGCCTCGGTCGCCGCCGGCTCGTCGAACGAGAGCAGTGCCTCGGCAGCCTCGCGACGGACGGCCGGGTTCGCGTCGCCCGTGGCCTTGCTCAGCGCAGGGATGGCCTTCGGGTCGTCGAGCTGCCCCAGCGCCTCCACCGCGCTCCGCCGCACGTCGACGTTTCCGTCGCCGAGCAGTCCGCTCAGCGGCTCCACCGCGCGGGCGTCGCCGATCCGACCGAGCGACTCCGCCGCGGCCTGGCGCACTCCGGGGTCGGCGTCCTTGAGCGCCGAGATGAGCGCGTCCACCGTCTTCGGATCGGCCGGCGTGCGCTCGTGGTGACCCTTCCCGTTTCGCCCATGGTGGCGCATGGCGTCGCGGGCCTGGCGCTGGGCATCACGGGCCATGCGCTGCGCGTCGCGCCGGATCCGCTCGATCTCGGCAGCCGAGGGCGCAGAGGGCGGCCGCGGTGCAGCGGGCGGAACCGGGGGTGCCGGCGCGACCGCCGCGACTGGCGGAACGGGCGGCACCCCGGGAGTGGCGAACGCGAGGAGGAGGGGCGGCGCTCCGGGGCCAACCAGCAGGCCCTGCCCACGCGGCTGGGCCTCCGGGGTTCGGACCTGCGGCTTGGACGGTGCGCTCCGGGTGGTCGCCGGCGACGGCGCGACAGCGGGCGCCGGCGAGGAGGTCTTCCCGGGCGCACGCTCGGGAGTCGGTTCGCTCCGGGCATCGGCGGGCGGGGACCCGGACCCACCGCCCGTTCCGTCTTCGTCGAGGAGCTCGCGGTCCAGGGACTGGACGGCGACCATGGTCCGGACCTGCTGCTGGGGCGCTCCGGCGTCGGAGCGCGGAGCGGGCGTGCGGGTCTGGCCCGGGCCGGCGGCCAGTCGCTCCGGCGCAGCGCGGACGCCCGGTGCGACGAGGACGGTCATGAGGAGGAGGAGCGCCATGCCGCCCACGTGCCACGGGCGGAGTCGCTCCACCTCGTCGGCGCCGCGCTCGAGCAGCCGGGTGACCCGGGCGAGCAGCTGGCTCGGGTGCTCGGCCATGCCCGCGAGCGGAACGCTGGGTGGGTGTCCATCCAGCCAGGCGGCGACCGAGGCGAGGCCGCGCGCGACGTCGAGCCCCGAGCCGTTCCGGGCGGCGGCCCAGTCGTCGCAAAGGAACTCGGCGACCTCCTGCATCCGGGCACGCGCCAGGCGGTTCAGCGGCTGGAAGAAGAAGAGGTGCTCGAGCACCGTCCCCATCACCAGCCACACCGGGTCGAGCCGGCGAAGGTGAGCGAGCTCGTGGGCGAGCACGCTGCGCTGCTGGGCATCGTCGAGCTCGAGGAGCGCCTCGGCGGGGAGGCAGATCTCGGACCAGCCGAGCGCCACGGGGCTGCGGAGCCCCTCGGCGGTGGTGAGCCGCACCGGACGGGCGTGGCCCACGTCCTGACAGAGGCCCTCGAGCCGGGCGCGCACCATCGGGTCGACCACCGGAGCACGCTCGCCGAGCGTCGTGAGCAGGCGGGCCCGCAGCACCGCCAGCCGGAGCAGGAACGCGCTCGCCACCACGGCCCATCCGAGGAACGCCAGGCCTGCCGCGGTCAGTCGGGGGACCGCGAGGTTCGCCCGGACGGGGACCGCGGGCGTGGTGGGTGCGACCGGGGCGACCGCAGCGACCGGGAGCGCCGCCGTGGCCGGGACCGCGGGAACGGCCGGGACCGCCGGGGCGGCAGGCACGGCGGGGACGGCCGGCACGGCGGGGACGTGACCGGCGTGCCTGTCCCCGACGCGCGACCCGTCGGACAGGTGGATCTTCACGACCGGAGGGGCGCGTACGGTCCGCACGACGACAGCCAGCGCCGGGTCGGTCTCGCTCGCGACGGCCGGTGCCTCGGGTGCCTCCGGTGAGGCGAGGAAGGCGGGGAGGGCGGGTGCCTGCAGCTCGGCCGCTCCGCCGAACGGGGTGAGGCCGGCGGCGAGCTGGAGCGTCGCCGTGAGCACGCCTCCGATGAGCGCGGTGCGCCAGGCGACGTCGCGCAGCCGGAGCGAGCGAAGGAGCCCCCCGCGCTCGGCCAGCCAGACCGTGCCAATGAGCGCCGTGCTGTGGACCGCGTAGGTGAGGAGCCAGGCCACGCCGAGCGTGGCGGCCAGGGAGAGGACATTGCCCACCGTCGCGGCGTTCATCGCGCCCCTCGCTTTCCCTTGGGTCCCTCGGCCTCGGAGATCAGACCGCGCACCTTCTCCAGGTCGCCCGGACGGACGCTGCCCGCGTCGAGCAGGTGACTCATGAGCGCCGCCACGTCACCCCCGAAGAGGAGGTCCGTGAGTCCGCTCACCATCGAGCGGCGGACCTCGCCCTCGGAGACGCGGGCCCGGTAGACGTATTGCCGACCCTGGACCTTGTGACTCACAACCCCTCGTTTTTCCAGGCGACTCAGGAGGGTGGCGATGGTGGTGGGGGCCAGGTCGCGGGCCGGGCGGAGCGCCTCGGCGATCTCGGCGACGGTGGCCTCGCTCCGGTCCCAGAGCACGCGCAGCAGCGCGATCTGGAGATCCGTGAGCTGCGTGGCGTCGGGCATGGAGACTCCTCCTCGCTTCGTCGACAGATGTAATACTACGTCTGTAGACGAGTCAAGCCCCGCCCGATTGCGCTGTCCGGGAACAAATCGCGGTTCACCCCGGCATCCGAGGTCTGCGACGGGCGAGTGCCGGTGCGCCGCGTCACCGCTCAGCCGGCGGGCGCAAAGATGCTCCGGTGGACGCGCCAGGTCCCGTCGTCCACCCGCTTGAGGATGCGCATCAGGTGGTAGCGGCTGGCGGTCACCTTGCCGCTCGCGCGGTCGCGCTCGCTCCCCTCGATGTGGCCCCACTCCACCGCGGTGTCGCCGAAGACGAGCGTCTCCTCGAAGACCTCGCGGTAGTCGAGCACCTCGGTGCCCTTCGCCGCCGCCGCCATCTTCGCCAGCCCGGCACGCAGCTCGGGGCCACGCTTCACCGGACCGCCGGGGGGAAGCGCGACCGCGTCCTGTGTCCACAGCTCGGCCAGCGCCTTCACGTCGTAGGCCTTGCTCGCCGCCTCGTCGCGGCGGCGGAGGGCTTCGATTCCGCGCATCGCCTCGTCCATCGTGGGTCTCCTGGGTGCTGCAGGGCTGCTGGAGGGGAGCACGGGTCGGCGCGCCTGGGGAAGCGCCCGCGATGCGGACCCGCCAGAAGTCCCGGGCACACGACGACCGCGCGCCGGGAGGCCTGGAGCTGCTCGAGGCCGCGGGCGGGGGCCCGTGCAGCGAGCGTGAGGCAGCCGAGCGCGACGGCGACGGCGCTCATTGCCGACGCGCCGGTCCCCGGCGGTACACCGCGAACGGACGGCCCTCCGGGTCGACAAGGATCGCGAGCGCGTCCCCATCGGGGAGCGCCTGTGGCGGAACGACGACGTGCGCGCCGAGTCCCCGCGCCCGGCCGACCGTGTCCTCGATCTCGGTCGACTCGATGAACAGCTGCACCAGCGGCTTCCCCTCCGGAGGCGTGGGCCAGATGCCGCCCTCGAGTCCGCCCGGGCCGGTGGAGATCTGGCGGTACCCGAGCGCGTTGCCCTGATGGACCTGCCAGCCGAAGAGCCGCTGGTAGAAGGCTGCGGTCGCGTCCGGGTCGCGGGCGAGGATCTGGAACTGGCGCACCGGGTGTGGCGCGGGCGCCTCATCGGCGGGAACCGTCTGCCCGGTGGTCTTCTCGGCAGAGACGCGCGCTGCCGCGTGCTCCCAGACCGCGCGCTCGAAGGCCTCGGGGTCGAGCTCGCCGGCGCCGTTCACGTCCAGCCAGCGCCCCTCGTTCATCCGGAGGAGCCCGAACCGCAGGAGCCGCTGGAGCAGAACGTTGATCGCGTCCGGTGTGGTGTCGAGCACCTGCGCGAGGAAGCGCGAGTCCCCCCGGAAGTCCTCGGCGTGGGTGAGCGCGAGGAGCTGGTGGTGCAGCGGCTCGGCGAGGATGGCCGCGGCATCGAGCGCCGCGCTGGGCGTCGGCGCGCCCTGTCGTGCCGCCTCGGCGTCACGGACGTGAGCCTCGACGCCCTCCCGGGCGAGCCCGAGCCGTGCTCCGAGCTGCTCGATGGCCTCGCGGGTCAGCGCCCGGCGCCCCCGGAGCATCTGCGAGAGGGTGGCATGGTCCACATCCAGTGCCCGGGCGAACGCCCGGAGCGAGTAGCTGGGGTTCCGGGCGCAGCGGCGCGTGAGCTCTGCACGAAGCACGGCGGCAAATGTCGTCGGAGCGGGTGCGGTCATGCGCGGAAGGAGGCCACGGCGCCGCCGCTGGCACAACGCCGGTCCCCGGAGAAGTGGGGCAGCGCCTCTGCCCCACCGCAGGCGCCGTGAAGGGCTACCGGCCGATGAAGACCGCGCCGCCGCGCGACAGCCAGACGTTGGTCAGACCGGGGAGCACACCGAGCACCACCACCGCCGCGGTGGTCAGCACCAGCGCCAGCTCGGTGCCGAAGCTGCGCTCGGGTAGCGCGCCCGCCTCGGGCGCCGGGCGCATGTACATGTAAACGACGACCCGCAAGTAGTAGTACGCGCCGACCGCGCTGGTGAGCACGCCCACGATGACCAGGCCCACCAGGCCTGCGTCCACCGCGGCGCGGAAGAGGAGCAGCTTCCCCATGAACCCGGCCATCGGCGGGATGCCGCCGAGCGAGAGCATGAAGACCGCCATCGCCAGCGCCCAGCCCGGCTTGCGCTGCGCCAGCCCGGCGAGCCGGTCCAGGTCCCAGGCGAAGCCGCGCACCTCGTCGTCCTTCCGCTCCAGCGCCCCGAGCACCCCGAAGGCGCCCACGGTCGTGACGGTGTACGCCAGCAGGTAGAAGAGGATGGCCCGCAGCGCCGCCGAGGTGTCCGGCGCGCTACCGGACGACAGCACCGAGACTCCGAGGATGCCTCCGGTCCGCGCGCTCCCGGTTCGGACGAAGAGCGCCGCCACGCCCAGGAGGAGATAGCCGGCGTGGGAGATGGACGAGTAGGCCAGCATCCGCTTCACGTTCCGCTGTGGAAGCGCGAGCAGGTTCCCGCCGATCATCGTCAGGAACGCCAGCATCGAGAATCCGGTGAGCAGCGCGTCGCCCGGGATGCCGTTCCCCAGAACCAGGAACACCCGCACCATCGCCGCGAACGCCGCCGCCTTCACCGCGGCGCTCATCATCGCGGTCACCGGCGTGGGAGCGCCCTCGTACACGTCCGGGGTCCACATGTGGAACGGCACCGCGGCGATCTTGAACCCGAAACCCGCGCCCACCAGCGCCAGGCCGCAGTACGCGAGCGGACGCCGGTCGGCGAGGGACGGCTCGGCGAAGATGCGCGCCAGCTCGGCCCCCATCTGCGGGAGCATGGTGCTGCGGGTGGCACCGAAGAGCAGCGCCGTCCCGTAGAGCAGCACCGCCGAGGAGAACGCCCCGAGGATGAAGTACTTGAAGCCCGCCTCGGCAGGCCGCGGCCCACGGCGCAGGTACGAGGCCAGCGCGTACGTCGCCACGCTGAGGATCTCGAGGTTGATGAAGAGGAGGATGAGCTCGTTGGACAGCGCGAGCAGGCTCATCCCGGCGCCGCCGAAGAGCAGGAGCGCGTAGAACTCGCCCCGCTCGGCGTGGCGCCCGCGGAGGAACGCCGGGGCGAGCAGCGCGGACAGACCCACCCCGATGCACACCACCACCGAGATGAGGCTCCCGAACGGATCCAGCACCGCGAAGCCCTGGAACACCTCCGACGGTGCGGAGAAGCTGGTGGCCGCCGCCACCACGCCCGCGAGCACCGTGATGCCCACCGCGAGCGGGGCCTGGAAGGTGCGCGAGGAGGAGGAGAGGAAGACCTCCGAGAGCAACACCAGGCAGGCTCCGGCGCTCAGGATGAGCGCGGGCCAGAGTGGCGCGAGGTCGCTGGCGGTCAGCGTCGGCAGAGGGAGCATGGGGGCCTAGCGCTGGACGGGTGTGCCGGCGGACAGGGCCGCCACCGGAGTGGGAGAGGGGAGCGGGGCCACGGTGATCCGGGTGTCCTCGTCGCGGCCGGACACGTTCACTCCGATGTTCGCGCGCGCGACGTACTTCCGGGTCGAGACCTCGAGCCGGTCGAGGAAGAAGCCGGGCAGCACCCCCATCACCAGGACCATCACCACGAAGGGGAGCGAGGTGGCGAGCTCGCGGCCGTTCAGGTCCTTGAGCCGCGCGTTCTCCACCTGGACCAGCGGGCCGAAGAACACCCGCTGCACCATCCACAGCATGTACGCCGCGCCGAGGACCACGCCGGTCGAGGCGAGCACCGCGATCCACATCGGGACCTGGGTCGACTTGAAAGCGCCGAGCAGCACCAGGAACTCGCCGACGAAGCCATTGGTGCCGGGCACCGCGATGCTGGAGAAGGTGATGATCAGGAAGCACGCCGCGAACACCGGCATGCTCCGCGCGATGCCTCCGTACTCGATGATCGCCCGGGTGTGCCGCCGCTCGTAGAGGAAGCCGAACAGACAGAACAGCGCCCCGGTGGACACCCCGTGGTTCAGCATCTGGTAGGCGCTGCCCGACGCCCCCTCGGCGGTCAGGGCGAAGATGCCCAGCATGCAAAAGCCGAGGTGGCTCACCGAGCTGTAGGCGATGAGCTTCTTCACGTCGCGCTGGGCGAGGCACATCATCGCCCCGTAGACGATGCCCACGACCGACAGCACCGCGAACGCCCAGCGCATCTGCTGTGCCGCCACCGGGAACAGCGGGATGGCGTAACGCCAGAAGCCGAAGGTCCCCATCTTCAGCATCACCCCGGCGAGGATGATCGATCCCGCCACCGGCGCCTGGACGTGTGCGTCCGGCAACCAGGTGTGCAGCGGGAACATCGGCACCTTGATCGCGAAGGCGACGGCGAAGGCCAGGAACATCCAGGGCCCGTAGATCTGCAGGGCGTTGGCCAGCGGCGAAAGGCCACTGCAGGACTTCCCCACCAGGCACGCGGCGAGCTCGCGATTGGCCGGGGCGAGCGAGTTGTAGAACGTGGCGTAGTCGAAGCTGCGCGCTCCCGAGGACTGGCCGAGGAAATACACCGCGAGGATCGCCACCAGCATCACCAGCGATCCGGCGAGGGTGTAGAGGAAGAACTTCATCGCCGCCTTCGTCCGGTCCTCCGAGCCCCACACCCCGATGATCAGGTACATCGGGATGAGCATCGCCTCGAAGAAGACGTAGAAGAGGATGACGTCCAGCGCCGCCAGTGCTCCGAGCATCGCGGTCTGGATGAGCAGCAGGGCGAGGTGGAAGCTCTTCACCCGGGTGTCGATGAAGCGCCAGCTGGCCAGCACCACCAGCGGTCCGAGGAACCCGGTCAGGAGCATCAGCGAGACCGCCAGGCCGTCGACGCCCACGTGGTAGCTGATGCCGAGCTCGGAGATCCACGGGACGCGCTGCTCCAGCTGGAACTCGGCTCCCCGCGGCTCGAACGCCGCGTAGAGGAGCACCGTCAGCCCGAAATTGATGAGCAGCGCGAGGAAGGTCCAGCCCCGGACCAGCCGCTTCTCGTTCTGGGGCAGGAGCGCCACCACCACCGCCGCGAGCACGGGCTGGAAGACCACCAGGGTGATCAGCCAGGGGGTGAGCGTGGCCATCATCGGAGCACCCAGGTCAGGACGACGAGGATGGAGACCAGCAGGCCCACCGCCATCACCGTGGCGTAGTTCTGGGCGTTGCCGGTCTGCGTGTAGCGGACCCATCCGCCCAGCTTGCGGAGCACCGCGGCGGTTCCGCCCACTCCGACGCCGTCGATCAGGCCCGCGTCCACCACTCTGTACAGGCCGCTGGAGATTGCGGTGAACGGCCGGATGACGAAGAAGTCGTACACCTCGTCGACGTAGAACTTGTGCCGCGCCCAGCGCCAGGGCGTGGCGATCCATGCCGGGAGCGGCTGGCCTGCCCGCGATGGCAGCCAGTGCCGGTAGACGATCCACGCCCCCGCGCCACCGATGAGCGCCACCGCCCAGGCGACCGCGAAGCCCGGCCAGGGCGAGCTCTCCTCGTGGACCACCGTCTTGTAGGTGGTGGCCGCGCGGTCGGCGAGCTGCATCACCGGCGCGAGGTAGCCCTCCATCAGCGGAACCAGCCTGCTCGAACCCGGACCGGCAGCGATCGCCGGCACGCCCCAGGCCACCCCGATGACGGACAGGGCTGCGAGCACCACCAGCGGGAGCACCATCGGTACCCCGCTCTCGTGCGCATGCGGGACGCGGGCGTCCGCCGCGCGCTTGCCCTCGAACGTCAGCACGTACAGCCGGGTCATGTAGAACGCGGTGAACAGCGCAGCGAGCAGGCCGATCCCGTAGACCGTGTGGCCGAGCCAGTGGAACCCCTCGACCTCGGTGGTGTGCGCGCCGTGGAGGATGGCGTCCTTGGAGAAGAAGCCGCTCAGCGGGGCGATCCCGGTGATGGCGAGCGTGGCGATGGCGAAGGTGGCCCAGGTCCAGGGCATCTCCTTGCGGAGCCCACCCAGCCGCTGGATGTCGGTCTCGTCGCCGTTGCCGTGCATCACCGAGCCCGCGCCGAGGAAGAGGCAGGCCTTGAAGCAGGCGTGGGTGATGAGGTGCAGCGCCGCCGCCCAGAACACCCCGACGCCCACGCCCATGAACATGAACCCGAGCTGAGAGACGGTGGAGTAGGCCAGCACCTTCTTGATGTCGTCCTGGGCGAAGGCGATCAGCGCGGCCCAGAGCGCGGTCACCGCGCCGATCATCGCCACCCAGGCCATCGCCGTCGGCGAGAGCACGAGCAGGAAGCTCAACCGGCAGAACAGGTACACGCCCGCCGTCACCATCGTCGCCGCGTGGATCAGGGCCGAGACCGGCGTCGGGCCGGCCATCGCGTCGGGGAGCCAGACGTAGAGCGGGATCTGCGCGCTCTTGCCCGCCGCCCCGAGCAGCAGGAGAAGCAGCGCCGCGGTGAGCACGTGGCCGAAGGTCTTTCCCTTCAGCGAACCCTCGGTGATGACCGTGCCCATGTTGATCCCGGCCCGGGTGCGCTCCCCCATGTCCACCGGGATCCGGGTGCCCCACTCGCGCAGGACCTCGATGTTCAGCGGTCCATGGTCGTGGATGTCGGCCAGCCAGGCCCGTGCCCGGGACACGTCCTGGAAGTTCGCCCGGCCGTGCGTCGGCTCCATCTTCTCGGTGGTCCCGACCAGGAGGACCAGGAGGATCATCCCGATGATGAAGGCGAAGTCACCGATGCGGTTGGTGATGAACGCCTTCCGTCCGGCGAAGGCCTTGTCGGTGTCCTGGTACCAGAAGCCGATCAGCAGATAGCTGCAGAGGCCCACGCCCTCCCAGCCGACGAAGAGGAGGACCAGGTTGTCGGCCATGACCAGCGTCAGCATCATGGCGATGAAGAGGTTCAGGTACGCGAAGTACCGCCAGTACCCCTCGTCGTGCTCCATGTACTCGGTGGAGTACAGGTGGATGAGGAAGCCGATCCCGGTGATGACCAGGAGCAGCGCGCCGGAGAGCCGGTCCACCAGGAAGCCGTAGTGGGCGGAGAAGTCGCCGGCGGCGAACCAGCGCCCCAGGTCCAGCCAGAGCGCCCAGCGCACCGGCTGGTTGGTGGCCGGGGAGATGAACTGGGTGGTCGGGCTGCCCACCGCGAACACCGCCAGTGCCGAGAGGAGGAAGGACCCTCCCACCGTGGCGCAGGCCACGAAGTTGGTGTTCGCCCGGCCCATGAACTTGCCGAGCAGGCCGCAGAGGAGGGCGCCGGCGAGCGGCAGTGCAGGGATGACCCAGAGGAGCCCGGCGATGGCCTCGGGGGGCCAGGGATACGCCGCGGTGAACGGATTGGAGAGGAGGGCGAGCATCGGTGGGTCAGAGCCTCATGGTCCGGATGTCGTCCACGTTCACCGTGCCCCGGCTGCGGAACACCGCGATGACGATGGCCAGCCCGATGGCCGCCTCGGCCGCTGCCACCGCGATGACGAAGAGCGCCGGGAGATGTCCGGCATCCATCCCCGCGTCCTTGGCGAAGGCGAGGAAGGTCAGGTTGGAGGCATTGAGCATCAGCTCCACGCACATGAAGACCACCAGCGCGTTGCGGCGGACGAGCACGCCGAAGACGCCCAGGCTGAAGAGCAGGGAGGCCAGGACCAGATAGTGCTGCAGCGAGATCTCGTGCAAGGAAAGGCCCCCGTCAGACCCGGGACTTGGCGACCACGACGGCACCGACCATGGCCACCAGCAGGAGCAGCGACACCGCCTCGAACGGTGCGAGCCACTGCGTGTAGAGCTGCGCTCCGATGGACTGCAGCGTTCCGAAGCTCGGCGGCGTCGGGGCGTTGGCCGGGTTGTACGGCCGCGTGGCGATCACCAGCGCCACGAACAGCCCCGCCGCGCTCAGTCCTCCGATCACCCGGGGGATCGTGATCTTCGACGGCGACACCACGTCGCCGAGCGACAGGAGCATGATCACGAAGAGGAACAGCACCATGATCGCGCCGGCGTAGACCAATACTTGAAGCACCGCGATGGTGTGCGCGAGCAGCAGCACGTAGATCCCGGCCAGGCAGAAGAAGGTCCCCACCAGCGACATCGCCGAGTAGATGGGGCTCCGCGCCGCGATGACCCCGGCCGCCGCGACCACGGTGAGGATGGCGAAGGCGTAGAAGAGGACGGTGGTCACGCGGTCATCCCTCCGTAGTGGCCCCAGGGACGGTCTCCGTACGGGCACTTCCCGAGCCGGAGGTGCTCCTCGAACTCGTGCCGGAACTTCACCACGAAGCTGTGCACCGGGAGCGCCGCGGCGTCGCCCAGCGCGCAGATGGTCTGGCCGAGGCCCATCGGCGGATAGGGGGCGATGCTCTGGGCCACGTTGAGCAGGGTCTCGATGTCGCCCGGCTCGCCCCGCCCCTCCTCGATCTTCCGGAGGATGCGGGTCATCCACGGAGTACCCTCGCGGCAGGGGGTGCACTGGCCGCAGGACTCCTCGGCGTAGAAGCGCGAGACCCGCCACAGGCTCCGCACCAGGCAGGTGGCGTCGTCCATGACGATGACCCCGCCCGAGCCGGCCATGTTCTGCAGCGCCTTGAGCGCCTCGAACTCCAGCGCCACGTCCAGCTCGTCGGCGGAGAGCACCGGGGCCGACGAGCCGCCGGGGATGACCGCCTTCACCTTGCGCCCGGCGGGCATGCCCTGGCCGAAGTCCGGGCTCTCGATGAGCTCGCGCACCGTGGTGCTGAGCATCACCTCGAACACCCCCGGCCGGTTCACCGAACCCGAGAGGCACACCATCCGCGTGCCCCCCGACTTCTCGGGGCCCAGCTTCGCGAACCAGTCGGCCCCGTGCTGGAAGATGGCCGGCACCGCGGCGAGCGTCTCCACGTTGTTCACCACCGTGGGACAGCCGAACAGGCCCACCACGGCGGGGAAGGGCGGCTTCAGCCGCGGCCAGCCCTTCTTCCCCTCGAGCGACTCGAGCATCCCGGTCTCTTCCCCGCAGATGTAGGCGCCCGCGCCCCGGACCACGTAGACGTCGAGCCCGAAGTCGCGGCCGAGCACCGTCTTGCCGAAGATGCCCGCGCGGTACGCCTCGTCCACCGCCTTCTGCAGCCGCTCGGCCTGGAAGCGGAACTCGCCCCGCACGTAGATGTAGGCGGTGTGCACCCCGAGGCCGAAGGAGGCGATGGCGATGCCCTCCAGCAGCATGTGCGGGTCGAACTCGAGGATGTAGCGGTCCTTGAACGTCCCGGGCTCGGACTCGTCGGCGTTCACCGCCAGGTACTTGGGCTTGGGGCTGTCCTTGGGGACGAAGCTCCACTTCATCCCGGTGGGGAAGCCGGCCCCGCCCCGGCCGCGGAGGTTCGACCGCTTCACCTCATCGATGATCTGGGCAGGCTGGAGCCCGAGCACCTTCTCCAGCATCGCGTAGCCCCCGGTGCTCCGGTAGGCGTCGAGCGTCCAGGAGTTGGGGCGGCCCCAGTTGCGGGTGATGACCTTCTCTCTTGCCAGCGGCATCGGGCGGCTTCCTCTTACGACGCGGGCTTGAGCTGCGCGAAGACTGCGTCCACCGCCGCGCGCGAGCGAAGGTTCTCGTGGTGGACCTCGTTGATCTGCAGGCAGGGCGCGGTGCCGCACGAGGCGAGGCACTCGGCCTCACGCAGGGTCCAGGTGGAGCTGCTCTCACCCGCCTTCACGCCCAGCTTCTGCTCCAGGTAGCCGAGCAGGTCCTCCGCTCCCCACAGGGCGCAGGAGAGGTTGGTGCACACCTCCACCACGTACTTCCCCGGCCTGGAGGTGTGGAACATCACGTAGAAGGTGGCGACCTCGTAGGCCCGCTCCGGCGAGACCTCCAGCTTCCGCGCCACCATCTCCAGGCCATCGGGTGGGAGCCATCCCTTCATCGACTGCAAGAGGTGCAGCGCAGGAAGCATCGCTGCGCTCTTCCGGTCGGCCGGGTAGTGCGAGAGAATTTCAGCGAGCCGGTCGTCGAAGACCCGCTGCTCTTCGGCCGTCAGAAGGGGCGAGGCCATGGGGCCCGCGCTTCGTAAGGGACGACCCAACCGCTTGTCAACGATAGGGATTCCTCATGGGCACCGAAGACAAGCGCGGCGATCCACGAACGCCGTTCGTGCTCCGGGTGAACTTCCGGGATCGCAGCGATTGCCTCGACGCGACCGAGAACCTCTCTCGCGGTGGACTGTTCGTCCAGACCGCCGAGCGGTTCTCGGTGGGGCAGCAGGTAGAGCTCACCGTGGGCTTCCCCGGGCTCCTCGAGCCCGTCGCCCTCCGGGGTGAGGTGGTCTGGGTCCGGCCCTCGCGCGAGGAGACCGCGGGCGGGGTCGGCCTCCGGGTGGCGGACGAGGCCGATCGCCGCCGGCTGGACGAGGTGCTGGGAGGCCGGGCGAGCCGCGCCCTGACGGCACCCGAGGGTGGCTTCCGGGTGCTGCTGGTCGAGGACAACCCGCTGGTGGTGGAGATGTACAGCTACGTCCTGAAGAAGCTCGCCACCGCCGAGCTCCGCGGAAGGGTCCCGATGGAGGTGCACTTCGCCGCCGATGGCCACGCGGCCTTGCAGGCGCTTGCCGAGGACGCCTTCCACCTCGTTCTCACCGACCTCTACATGCCGGTCATGGACGGCTTCGCCCTGGTGCAGAAGATGAAGTCCGATCCGCGCCTCCGCGACATCCCTGTCGTCGCCATCAGCGGAGGCGGGCGCGACGCAGAGTCGCGGGCCAGAGCAGAAGGTGTGGAGGTGTACCTCCGCAAGCCGGTCCGGTTTGCCGAGGTCCTCGAGACGGTGAAGCGCCTCTTGCGGATCAGCTAAGCTTTCTCGCTTGCCAACCCCAGGTATCGAATGACGACCGCGACTCGAGCGATCCTCAACCGTGACACGGTCAGCGGCGAGGCGCTCTTCATCCTCAAGAACCTTCGCGAGAACAACAAGCAGGGGCGCTCCAACAAGCTCGCCGAGGTGAAGACGGCGCTGGAGCCGGCGGTGAGCCTGGAGTTCGACGCGTACTTCTTCTTCCTCCGCAAGTTCCACTACATCGCCATGGACCGCGAGGCGCAGCTCAAGCTGACCGACTCCGGGGAACGGGTGGTGGACGGCGCGGATCTCGACCGGTTCTCGGGCGAGGTGGGCGAGTTCTTCAGCGAGCAGCTGGCGCCGGTGGACGAGCCGATGGGCGACGCCCAGCTCCCCTTCGACACCGATGCGATGACCGACGACGTCTCCGTGGAGACACCCGACTTGACTCCTCCTCCCGCCCCGGCTCCTGCCTCCGCCCGTCCCCTCCGCCGTGCGCCTGCTCCGGCCGATGCGGCCGCAGACCTGGACGGACGCTACACCCGGGGCGAGTCCATCGGCGGCGGCCCGCTCGGCGCGGTCCACCGGGGCCGGCACGTCGCGCTGGGCACCGAGGTCTGCATCAAGGAGCTGAAGGACATCTTCGGCTACTTCTCGTTCCTCCAGCGGGGCGAGGTGCTGAAGCGGCTGAAGCGCGAGCTGTGCGCGCAGGCCCAGGTGCACCACCCGGCGGTGGTCGCCATCGTCGACCAGGCCATCGACGGCGCCCGGCCGTACGTGGTGATGGAGCTCCTGAGCGGCTCGATGCGTGAGCGTCTGGAGACCGCGGGCGGAAAGAGCCTCCCGGTCCCGGGCGCCATCCGCACCTTCCTCCAGCTGTCCTACGCCCTCCGTGCCGCGCACGCCGCCGGGCTGACCCACCACAACCTCAAGCCGGAGAACGTGCTGTTCGACGCCTGCGGCAACGCGAAGCTCGGGGACTTCGGCCTCAGCCGGCTGATCGAGGTCGAGCCGGGCCGCGGGCTCCCCCAGGTCTTCGTGGGCACCGGCTCGCTCAGCTACCTCGCCCCGGAGCTCATCACCCGGAAGGACGCCGGCCCGGCCGCGGACGTCTATGGCCTCGGCATCCTCCTCTACGAGATGCTGACCGGCGGCATCCCCGGTCGCCGCTCGCCGCTCCCCTCGGAGGTGAACCCCGAGGTGCCGAGCAAGCTCGACACCATCTTCGACAAGATGACCCAGGACCGGCGCGAGGCGCGCTACCCGGACTTCGACGCGATGCTGGACGAGTTCTACGGCGCGTTCAGCGACGGCGAGTACCTCCAGCGCGGCGACCTGATCCTCTCCTCCGAGCCCTCGGGGGCATAGGTGCCCTACAGACTCCTAGGTCGAGCCGCCAGGGGATGAGCGCGGGTGACGCCGAGCTGCTGTCCGGCGCCCGCCTGCTCTCCACCGGGACCTGGCGGGCATCGCACGAGGCCTTCGAGGCCGCCTGGCGGCGCAGCGAGGGCCACCCCCACGCGCTGTTTCACGCACTCGCCCAGCTCGCCGCGGCGCTCCTCAAGTGGAGCGAGGGTCACCTCGAGCCCGCCGGCACCCTGCTCGAGCGCGTCCGGCGCCGGCTGGAGGGGCTTCCCTCGCGCGTGTCCCGGGTGGAGGTGGACACGCTCGAGTTCACCGTGCTCGAACTTCAGGAACGACTCGCCCTGCGCGAGCCCGCGCCGCGCAACGTCCAGCTGGCGATGGAGGGCGGCCGGAGGCACTCCCCGGCCGACCGCGTCGCCCTGGGGGCCGCGTGCCCGTACTGCGGCGAGCAGGTGGCGGTCCACGCCGAGCCGACCGGGATGTCCATCGAGCAGTACGTGGAGGACTGCCCGGTCTGCTGCCGGCCCTGGCTGGTCCACGTGGAGCGTGGTCCCACGGGCGTCGCGGTGAGCCTCGCCCGCGAGGACGACTGACCCACCGGGGGTCTGCCCGGGGTGCAGGGCGAGGCAATCGCCCCGGCGGTCGGGCGTCCTGGGAGAAGGCTCCCGCTCCCGGAGGTGGCCCGTGGTCCGTCCAGTGCTGGTGTTCCTCGCCGTCGTCCTGTCGGCGCCTGCGCTCGCCGAGGACTGCGTCTTCAACACCGGTCCCCATGACCGGGTGGCGCGCGGCAAGTCCGTGGTGGTCGAGGCGGGCGAGTCGGTGGAGAGCGCGCTGGCGCTGGACGGAGACGTCGTCCTCCGCCGCGGCGCCCGGGTGAAGTCCGCGGTCGCGGTGAACGGGAACGTCGTCCTCGAGGACGGCGCGAAGGTCACCGGGACGGCCGCCGCCTTCGGGGGGCAGATCCGGGTCGCCCCGGGCGCGAAGATCTCGGGGAGCCGCCTGCAGCTCGGGGACGGCGTTCGGATCAGGGGCGAGAACGGCAAGGACATCGGCCTTGCCCTCACCGTCGGCGGTCAGGACGTCTCGACGCTGCTGCTCGCGAAGCTGGTGGAGAAGGCGCGGAGCTGCCGCATCGTGCAGGGGCAGTCCGAGATCCAGCTCTGAGCAGCCGCCGACGGGCCGCGCTCAGCTCGCCTTCTTGCCCAGGGCCAGCGGGACGCGGAACAGCTCGAGCAGTGTCTCCAGCTCGACCGGCTTCGGCAGGCAGGCCACCGCGCCCGCCTTGAGCGACTGATCCACCAGCTCCGGGCTGTACCGCCCGGTCATGGTGATGAGCCGCACGCCCTCGAGCGACTTGCGTGCCCGGATCCGCCGGCACACCTCGAATCCATCCATGTCCGGCATGTTCAGGTCGATGAGCATGCCGTGCGGCTTCAGCTCCGACAGCAGCAGCAGCGCCTCGACGCCACTGGAGGTGGTGGTGAGCTCCACCTCGGCGGCGTGCGACTTGAACGAGCGGCGCATCCCATCGAGCACCGGCTTCTCGTCGTCCACCACGAGGATCTTCACCGACGCGCTGCCCAGCTCCTCGGGCAGCGGCATCTGGTGCGCGATCAGGAACGCCCGGAGGTCACCGCCACGGACCCGCCGGTGCCCGCCCGGCGTGCGGAACGCGAGCAGGATGCCCCGGTCGATCCACTTGCTGACGGTGGAAGGGTCGACCTGCAGCAAGCGGCTGATGTCGTGGGTCGTGTAGAGCTGGTCCATTCTGGCCCGCCTCCCCTCCACCGGTAAGCGCAACTCCACCGGTAAGCGCAACACGTCAGGAAGTTGCGGCGGCGTCAAGCGGCGCGACGAGACTGCCTGGTTGCCGCAGATTGTGCGCTCCGCCGCGGCCACGGCCCAAGCCGTCGAAGGATGAAGCCCAGGTCAGGCTTGACCGAGCGCTCGGCGGATCGCGACCAGCTGTCCGAGGAGGACGTCGGTCATGGCCGGCGTCAGGGAGGACGGCCCGTCGCACGGCGCAAGTTCAGGATTCTCGTGCACTTCCATGAAGACCGCGTCCACGCCGGCGGCCACCGCGGCGCGGGTGAGGACGGGCACGAACTGCCGCTCGCCCCCGCTGGCGTTGCCCGCCGCGCTCGGGAGCTGCACCGAGTGCGTCGCGTCGAAGCACACCGCCAGGCCGGCGTCGCGCATCTGGGCGAGGCCGCGCATGTCCACCACCAGGTTGTGATAGCCGAACGAGGCACCCCGTTCCGTGACCAGAACGTTGCGATTTCCGGCCTCGAAGGCCTTCCTGGCGGCCTGCACCATGTCCAGCGGGGCCACGAACTGGCCCTTCTTGAGGTTCACTCCCCGGCCGGTCCGGGCGACGGCCACCACCAGGTCCGTCTGACGGCAGAGGAAGGCCGGGACCTGGAGGACGTCCACCACCTCGGCCACCGGCCCCACCTGCGCCACCTCGTGCACGTCCGTCAGCACCGGAACCCGGGCCTGCTCCTTCACCCGCGCCAGCACCCGGAGCCCCTCGGCCAGGCCCGGGCCGCGGAAGGCGGCGCCGCTGGTCCGGTTGGCCTTGTCGAAGCTGCACTTGAAGACGTACCCGAGCCCGTGCCGGGCGGCCAGCTCGCGCAAGAACAGCGCGTGGCGCAGCGCGTGGTCCTCGCTCTCGATGACGTCGGGGCCGGCGATGAGGAGGAGCGGCTGGTCCTCCCCCACCTGCATCCCGGCGAGCTCGATCATCTGCGGCCGCCGTCCCGGTGCTCGAGCGCGGCCCGGATGAAGCCGCTGAACAGAGGATGCGGGGCGAAGGGCTTGCTCTTGAACTCGGGATGGAACTGGCACCCGACGAAGTACGGGTGGTCGGGGAGCTCGATCATCTCCACCAGGTTCAGCTCGGCGTTGTGCCCGCTCACCACCAGGCCCCCATCGGAGAGCCGGCTCCGGTAGGCATTGTTCACCTCGTAGCGGTGGCGGTGGCGCTCGCTGACCTGGTCCTTGCCGTACAGCCGCGCGGCGAGCGAGCCGCTCTTCAGCATGCAGCCGTACGCCCCGAGCCGCATCGTGCCGCCCTTGTCCGAGATCTGGAGCTGCGACTCCATCAGCGAGATGACCGGGTGGGGCGTGCGCTCGTCGAACTCGACCGAGTTGGCGTTGGCCAGACCGAGCACGTCCCGCGAGAACTCCACCACCGCCATCTGCAGCCCGAGGCAGATGCCGAAGAACGGCACCTTCCGCTCGCGGGCGTAGCGAACCGCGGCGACCTTGCCCTCGGTCCCGCGCACCCCGAAGCCGCCGGGGACGAGCACTGCGTCCACATCCCCGAGGAGCGCGGGCGCGCCCTGCGACTCGACCTCCTGGCTGTCCACGTACTTCAGCGTGACCCGGACGTCGTTGGCGATGCCCCCATGCATCAGGGCCTCGTTGAGGCTCTTGTAGCTCTCCTTGAGGTCCGTGTACTTGCCGACGATGCCGACGCGCACCTCGCCCTTCCCGGGCGAGTAGACCTTCTCCAGGATCCGCTCCCAGCGCTCGAGCCGCGGCGCGCGCGACCAGATGTTCAGGACCTCGGAGAGCCGCTCGTCGAGCCCCTGCCGGTGCAGCTCCAGCGGCAGCTCGTAGATGCTCTTCACGTCCGGGCTCCAGAAGACGCTGCCGGGGTCCACGTTGCAGAACATGGCGATCTTCTGCCGCATCTCGGCAGGGACATCCCGGTCGGTCCGGCAGACGAGGATGTCCGGCTGGACGCCGATCTCCCGCAGCTTCATCACCGAGTGCTGCGTGGGCTTGGTCTTCACCTCGCCCGCCGCCGCGATGTACGGGAGCAGCGTCAGGTGGATGTAGACCACGTTCTGCGGCCCGGTGTCGTAGCGCATCTGCCGGACCGCCTCGAGGAACGGCAGCGACTCGATGTCACCCACCGTGCCGCCCACCTCGACGATGATCGCGTCGTGCCCCTCGGCAGCGGCACGGATGACCGACTTGATCTCGTCGGTGATGTGCGGAATCACCTGGACCGTCTTTCCCAGGTACTCGCCCCGCCGCTCCTTCTGGATGACCGAGTTGTAGATGCGGCCGGTGGTGAAGTTGTTCGAGCGGCTCATGCTGGCCGTGGTGAAGCGCTCGTAGTGGCCGAGGTCCATGTCGGTCTCGCCACCGTCGTCGGTGACGAAGACCTCGCCATGCTGGAAGGGGCTCATCGTCCCCGGGTCCACGTTGATGTACGGGTCCAGCTTGAGGAAGGTGATGTCGAGGCCGCGGTTCTCGAGGAGGGCCCCGATGCTGGCCGAGGCCAGGCCCTTCCCGAGCGAGCTGACCACCCCACCCGTCACGAAGAGGTACTTCGTCTTCTTGGAGCGCATGGGGAGATCCCATGTGCCAAGAATGGGTCCTGCCGTCAACGTGCGTGCGCGTCGCCCGGCGTTCCCCGGAGCGAGACCGTGCAGGTCACCGCGTGGGTGGTCAGCAGGCACCCACGGCGCCTGGTCGAGACGACCGACACCACGCCGTCCTCGCCCCGGTGGAGCGTGTAACACTTCTTCCGCAGCGGATGGGCCGCGGGGGTCCAGCTCACCTGGACCTCGACCGAGACCAGAATGTACTCGCCGCGTCGGACGAGAAGAGCGTCTGCCGCTCCGACGCTCGTGGGGCTGCGCCCCGCTCCGGACCGTGCCCTGCGGTTGCCCCAGATCCCGGCTGCGGGTGAATGCGACCGGCTTCCTCACGTCCTTGATCCACGAGGACCGGAGTGCTCCGGCGGGGAGCCGTTACTAGGTTCGGGTAGGTCCGTGTCGGCGGACGATGGTGAATCCGTGTTGCGCACTGATGACAGGCCAGCAGCAGGGATGCCAGGCAGCGGACACACCCGAGGGTTCGGGAGCTTCCGCGTCGGGTCCCGTGCCATGCTGCGGCGGATGCTTGCGCTGCTCGCCTGGTCTGCGGCCACCACCGTCGCCGCTGCGCCAGTGACCACGACCGATTTCGTCAAGCAGGCGATGGAGCAGGAGCGCGCCATCGAGCGCTGCACCGCCTGGGTGGAATCCCAGCACGCCATGGAGTTCGACGGCGAGGGCCGCGTCAAGCCCGGCCGCGAGC
>JADGQZ010000282.1 GCA_017881345.1 Myxococcaceae bacterium
GTCGGGGTCCCGGTGGCGATGAGCGCCCGGCCGTCCGTCCAGCGGAGAAGATCCGTCGGCGTGGCCTCGCAGCGCTCGAGCGGGTTCGACAGGGGCAGGATGATGGGCCGATCGACCCGTGCGGCCATCGCCCGCACCGCCGCCTCGCTGAACAGCCCGCACTGCGCCGAGACGCCGATGAGCACCGTCGCCCCGGCGTGCTCGAGCACCGCCTCGAGCGGAACGTGGCCCGCCGCGTCCCGCCGGAAGCTCGCCACCGCCTCGAACGGCTGGGCGTAGAGGCGCTGGCCCACGGTCAGGTTCTCCAGCCGGTCGTGCACCAGCCCGTCGCGGTCCACCAGCAGGATCCGGCGGCGCGCTTCCTCGTCGGACAGCCCCTCGGACCGCATCGCCTGGAGGAGGTACGCGGCGAGGCCGAGCCCCGCGCTGCCCGCGCCCGCGATGACGATGCGCTGGTCCCGGAACCGGGCCTCGGCGACGCCGAGGGCCCCGGTGAGCACCGCCACCACCACCGACGCCGTGCCCTGGATGTCGTCGTTGAAGGTGCAGAGCGTGTCCCGGTATCGCTCGAGCAGCGGAGCGGCGTGGTCGCGCGCGAAGTCCTCCCACTGGAGCAGCACGCCGGGGAGCACCCGCCGCACCGCGCGCACGAAGGCGTCCACGAACTCGAAGTAGGCCTCGCCCTTCACCCGTTCGTGCCGCCAGCCGATGTAGTCCGGAGCGGCGAGCCGGTCGGCGTTGTTCGTCCCGACGTCGAGAAAGACGGGGAGGGTGCGGGACGGGTCGACCCCGCCGAAGAGCGTGTAGAGCTGGAGCTTGCCGATGGAGATGCCCATCCCGCCGGCGCCCTGATCGCCGATCCCGAGCACCCGCTCGCCATCGGTCACCACCACCACGTCCACCTCCCGGCGCGGACGGTTCTCGAGCAGGAGCTCGAGCCGCTCCTGCATCGGGTAGCTGAGGAAGAGCCCGCGGGGGCGGCGGTAGATCTGCGAGAACTGCGAGCAGGCCTGGGCGACGACCGGGGTGTAGACCACCGGGACCATCTCGGTGAGGTGGCGCCGGAGCACGGCGTAGCAGAGCGTCTCGTTCGTGTCCTGGAGCGCCCGGAGGTAGATGTGCCGCTCCAGGTCGTCGCCCTTGCGCCGGTAGGCCTCGTAGGCCCGGGCGCACTGCTGGTCCAGGGTCTCGACGACGGGCGGCAAGAGCGCGTCGAGCCCGAGCCGCGCGCGCTCCTCCAAGGTGAAGGCGGTGCCCCGGTTGCAGATCGGGTCCTCGAGCAGCGTCACCCCGGCGGGGACGGAACGAACGGTGTCGGCGAGCGCACGCATGGCAGGGAGGACCGGAGAGGCACTCTACACCCCCCACCGTCTCAGGGGCGGGCCACCGATCGGCAGCTCGCCTGCAATCGGGCTCGCTCCCGGACCAGCGTGGCCACCTCCTCCGGGGGAGGGGCATCGGACAGCACGTCCAGCGCCCGCTGCGCGGAGTCGACTGCCTCCTGGCACTCGCCCATCGAGGCGAGGATGTTGGCCCGGGCGACGTGGACGGTGGGGCTCCAGGGCGCGACCGTCTCGGCATGGCGGAGGCTCGCGAACGCGCGGGTGAAGTCGCCGGCCCGCGCCTCCTCGAGCGCGTGGCCGGTGAGGGCGTCCACGTCGTCGGGCGCGAGGAGCACCGCATCGAGCATCGCCCCCCGGCGACCCTCGATGGGGCCGCCTTGCTCGCGGAGCACCCGGGCGAGGAAGACCGCGGCCTCGGGGCTCCGGGGGTACTCCCGCCGCAGCACCTCTGCCTGGTGCCGCCGCCGGTCGGGATCGGTCTCTAGCTCCGCCAGGAGCACGCGGGGCAGGGCCTCGTCCGGCGCGGTCCTGGCGGCGGTCTCGAGCTCCGCGCGGACCCGGCGGGCGCGGTCGGCCGAGTCCGTGGAGGAGATTCCCGCCGACCAGAGCTCGGCCTGGGCGACGTGCACTCCCCAGCGGGGGAGCGGCTGCTCCTCGATCGACGTGGGCGGTGCGGTGAAGCGGTGAAGCTCGGTCGGGAAGTCCCCGGCGCGTAGCCAGCGCCCGAGCGCCTCCTCGAGGAGGGCGAGGTCCAGTCCCTGCCGCGCCTCCGCCCAGGCGACGCGCCAGGGCACGCCCCGGGCAACGGCCGCCTCCAGCGCGCGTAACCGCTCACGCTCCTCGGCCCGGAGCAGCTGAACCCACAGCCGCGCCGAGCGATAGAGCTCCTGCAGCGCCGGGGGGTCCAGGGTCTCCCAGTGGGTCTGCACCAGCGTGTCGAGCGGGATCAACCGATGGGCCCGGGCCTGCTCGAGCTCGGCCCGGGGCATCGCCCCGAGGCGCACCCGGCCGGCGTCGATGAGCTCCGCGGACTCGAGGTACGCCGCGAGTCCCTCGTCGAACCAGCGTGGCGCCCCCGGCATCCGTCGGTGGTCCAGGTCGTGGGCCATCTCGTGCGCGAGGAGCGCGAGGTCCGGCGACACGTCACCGAACTGAAAGGGGCTGCCGGCGGTGACCAGCAGGGGTCCGCGGGCGGTGACGGTCGCCACCCCGCTCCACTCGGTGAAGCTTCTGAGCTCGGCCTCGTCGCGAAGGACGATGGCCTCGGTGGTCCCGGGCGTCTCCTCCGGCACGAACCATGCCGTCTGCAGCGCGGCCCGCAGGACCTCGAGCCGTTCGACCGTGGTGCGTGCGTCGGCGGACGGCAGGTCGGTCCGGAGCCGGACGTGTGCGGTGCGCAGCGTCCGCCAGCCGGTCAGCGGCGGAGGATGGGGCGCAGGAGGCGGCGCATGCGCGCAACCCACCGCGACCAGGGTGGCGATCCATGACGCACGCATGGCGAATTCCGGGGGGACTGGAAGCACGGTGACCCTGAATTGTCACGGTTGCCCACGCAAAAATGCGATGGAACAACTGTCCTCCGATGACCCACCCGGAACGCCACGCCTCCGCTGCCCGGCCGACACCCCGGGAACCCTCGCTCTACCTGAACCGCGAGCTGTCGTGGCTGGCGTTCAACAAGCGGGTCCTGGAGGAGGCGGCGGACACTCGCTGGCCACTGCTCGAGCGGCTGAAGTTCCTGTCCATCACCTTCCCCACCCTGGACGAGTTCTTCATGATTCGGGTCTCGGGACTGCAC
>JADGQZ010000283.1 GCA_017881345.1 Myxococcaceae bacterium
GGTGCTTCTTGCGCATGGTCGAGACCGCGGCGACCAGGGCCTTGCGGACGGCCAGGGTGGTCGCCCTGGACACCACGGCGCCGGCCTTGGCCGGGAGCAGCTTCGTCGCCGCCTCGATGGGCACGCCAACGAGGTTGACGATACGCATCGCCCAGGTGGGCCTCTCGAGCGCCCCCACCGCGGCTTCCAAGCTCTTGAGATCATCCGAATCCATGGAAACCTGCGTGAGCTGGGCCACGTCGTCCATCCTCTGCTGGATTCACTCTAGCAGGCAAATCATGGGGAGCAGCGGGCGGTAGGCGGTAACGGGTGGCACAGCGCCCCGCGAAAGGGGATCAGAGCTTCTGTCGCGGCCGAGATGGAGGTCGGCAACGGCCTCGCTCTACTCCCAGCGGAACACGCGGGACGAGATCGCGATGCAGACGGCGAGCACCAGACCGAGCGCCGCGACGTCCCCCAGATGGGCGCTCCAGCCGTCACCTCTCCAGATCCCCCGCAGTAGCGACACGGCGTACGGCATCGGCAGCACCCGCGTCACCGTCTGGAGCCACGGCGGCAGCGCTTCGGCCGGCACGAACAGCCCGGAGAGCGCGATCATCGGGTAGAGGACGAGCGCCCCGACCGGCTGGGCGAACCGGGCCGTGGTGTCACTCCATTTACGTCGCCGCCTCGTGCGAGACCGCGCGCTCCGGCCTCCTGCCATGGGCCTCGAGGCCCTGCCGGTCCTTCGGTCTCCTGCTCTCGTCCTCCTCGGCGTAGAACCCGTCGCGCAGGCGCACCATCCTCCGGCAGTACTCACTGACGATCGCGTCCCTGGCCAGGAGCGGCGGAACCCCTCGGGGAATCCAGGAATCGACCGGGACCGCGAGCGACAGGTAGCGGTCATCGAGATGGACGACCCACCGGCGCTCCAGGAGCGGGGCCAGGAGAGCCTCGATCTCTCCCGCCGGCGCTCCCGTGCGGGCCCCGAGCTCCGCGAGGGAGGCGCCGTGCTCGGTGGCCCGAAGGATCTCCCGCGCGCGGCCGCCCAGCACGGCGTGCCGCTCGATGGAAATGGGACGCGTATCGAGCACGTGAAGCAGGGGACCGGATTCGAAGCTGACCAGCGCCGCGGTGGCTGCCGCGCGGCGCCATCTCTCCATCTCGACGGCGCACCCCTGGACGGTGTCGTAGGGATCGTGAGGGTCGGCGTATTCGTACTCGAAGTAGTAGGCGAGACGGGTGAGAGTCTCCGGGTCGAGCCGGAAGGCCTCCTGGTAGGAGGGAGCGGGGACGACGTTCCGGATCCCCTGCCGCTCCCGGAAGATCGGGGAGAACCTGTCGACGCGGATTTGCTGGTGGTCGTCGAACGGCGGCTGGAGGTGCGCGAGGGCCGGGATCAGCCCCTGGATCTCGCGGTAGTCCTCGGGGTCCTCTCCCGGGAAACCGAACAGCAGGCTCCAGCTCGCGCCGATCCCCCATTGCGCGGCGTACCGGAGGAAGCGGACGTTCTGGAAGGCCGTGGTCCCCTTGCCCATCATCCGCAGGAGGCGGGTGCTCAGGCTCTCGATCCCGGCCTGGACCCAGAAGATGCCGCTGTCGTGAAGCTGGCGGACCTGCGCGTGGTTCAGGTGGGGCATGACCTCGCAGAAGATCTGGCAGCCGCCATTGAGGGTGGCGAGCTTTGGCAGGAGCGTCCGGAAGCTCAGCGGGTCCGGGATGTTGTCCACGCATTGCAGGAAGCGGACCTCGTGGGACATCAGGGCCCGGAACTCCTCGAGGATCCTCCCGGGGCTCTTCCTGCGGAACGCCATCGCCTCGCCGTTGAACCCGCAGAACGTGCACTGGCGCTTCTCGCCGTACCAGCACCCACGGCTGGTCTCGATCGGCAGGCGCAGCTCTGCCGGGACGTGCATCGCGAGGGAGCGAACGCGCTCGAGCCATGCGTCGTAGCGGGGAACCGGGAGCCGGTCGAGCTGGTACTGCCGGCCGACAGCCTCCCTTCCTGTCCCGGGATCGGAGCCAATGGTCGCGCGTCCCGAGGCCACCCCCCGCGTCTCTCCACCGTGGCGCCAGAGGAGACCCCGGATCGTCTCCAGGGGCCTTCGGCCGTCCTGCAGGTGACGCGCAAGCTGGACGATCAGCTCCTCTCCCTCCCCGCGGCAGACGAAGTCGACGAACGGGAAGGCCCGGTGGAGACCGTCGCCCATCTCGCCCTCGCAGTGGCTGCCTCCCAGGATGATCTTCGGTGCGCCGGGCTGCTCCTTGATCATCCGGGCCAGCGCGAGCGCCGGGACGGCGTGGAAGAGCGTGCCGATGCCGACCAGATCGTAGCGGCTCCACTCGATTGCCTCGCACTGCTCGGCGAGGAAGTCCTTCGCGGCCTGGACCAGCGACGGAAAGCGGGCCACGAGCCAGGCGGGGACCCCGGACTCCCTCCTCTTCCCGAGGCCGGAGACGAGCGCCTCGACCCTCTCGACCCCGATCTCCTCCCCGTGAAGGCTCGGACCGAACACCAGGTCTCCGAGCAGGAGGTAGCGCGGCGCGCGAACCGAGATCCAGGTGTAGGCGTCCTTGCCGATGCGCCTCCCGAAGTCGAGATTCAGGTAGGCGACCTGTGACTCGATCCCTTCGCGGCGCAGGGCCGCGTGGAGGAGCTCCAGCCCGAGCGACGGCGACTCCAGCCGGAAGAAGGGCATCTGGACCAGGAGGACCCGAGCGGGTCTCATCGTGAAGGAGGCGTTTCCCCGGAGCGGGCCTCGTACCCCCGATACAGTTTCTCCATGCGCTGGCAGTAGGCGGCCCGGAGCCGGTCGGCGACCAGGACCGCCGGGGCACCCCGGGGCATCCAGGCGTCCACCGGAACGGCGAGCGGGAGCACCTTCCCGTCCAGCAGCACGGCGTGGCGACGGTCGAGAAGCGTCCTGACGACCTCGGCGACGGCCTCGGGTGCCGACCGTGTCTTCTCGGAGATCTCCCCGATGGTCGCCCCGTTCTCGGCGGCGAGATAGACGGTCCGCTCCAGCCCCCGAAGGGAGGTCGTGCCGGTCACCGAGACGCCGCGCGTGTCGAGGACGTGAAGCGTGTCGCCGGTGTCGAAACGGATCAGGGCGGCCCTTCCGACCTCCTCGCGCCAGCGGTGGATCGCGGCCTCGCACGCCGCGAAATA
>JADGQZ010000284.1 GCA_017881345.1 Myxococcaceae bacterium
ATCACCGCCACCAGGAGCGCCGGCGCGAGCAACGGCAAGGTGATGCGCCGGAACTGCTGCAGGCGGGTCGCCCCGTCCACGTGGGCCGCCTCGTAGACATCGGCCGGGATGCTCTGCAGACCAGCCAGCAAGAGCAGCGCCATGAAGGGAGTGGTCTTCCAGACGTCGACCGCAACGAGCGCCCACAGCGCGGTGTCCGGGTTGGCCACCAGCGACTGGCCGACCTTCAACAACCCGAAGTGACGGCCCCAGGAGCTCACGATGCCCAGGCTGTCCTGGTACATCCAGCTCCACATCTGCGCGCTCACCACGGTGGGGATTGCCCAGGGCACCAGGATGGCCGTGCGCAGCAGGCCCCGACCCTTGATCTTGCTGTTGATGACCAGCGCGAAGCCGAGCCCGAACAGGGTCTCCATGCTCACCGAGGTGATGGTGAGCCGGACTGTGTTCCACACCGAGCTCCACCAGGCCGGATCGGCAAGGAGCCCGACGTTGACGCCGTCCTCGGTGATGTTCCAGTAGTTCTCGAGCCCGACCCAGTGCGGTTCGTCGCCGGTGTTGATGTTGAAGTCGGTGAAGGAAAGATAGATGGTGCGGAACAGCGGATAGCCGCCGACCAGCGCGATGGCGAACAGGGTGGGGAGCAGGAGCCAGAGCGCGGTGCGCGCGCGCCGGGCTTCGATGCCACGGGGCGCTTTCTCCCTCCTTTTGGGGGACCCGCCGCCGGAGCCGGCGGAGTCCCCACCCCCGATCGCTTCGCTTCGCTCATCGAAGGTCCTGCCCCGGCGCCGCTTCGCGGGGATGACTTCAGGTAAATCGCGCATGTTCCACCCTCGGTCGGAAGGGGAGGGGCGCCCAGGACGGCACGCCCCTCAGGTCAGGCCGGTCAGCTCGAGGGGTGCCGCGGCCGCTACCAGCCCTTGCCCTTGACGCGCGCCAGCTGCGACTGCAGAGCGTTCACGGCCTCCTCGGGCGTCTGCTTCTTGGTGAGCACGCTGTACACCGCGTTGGCGAACGCATTGCTGGCCTGGTTGTACTTGGCCTTGGTGACGGTGGCGGGGCGAGCCACCGCGTTGACGAACACGTCGTACAGGGGGCCGAAGAACGGAGTAGCGGCCAGGATCTCCGGATCCTTGTACAGGCTGGCGATGGTGGGGCTGAAGCTGCCCTGGATGGCGCGGCGCTTCTCCTCCTCGGGGCCGGTCAGGTAGCGGATCAGCTCGACGGATTCCTTGGCGTGCTTGCTCTTGGCGTTCACGGCGAGCTGCCAACCGCCCAGCGTCGACGCTCCGTGGCCGCTCGCGCCAGCCGGAAGGGCGGACACGGTGATCTTACCCTTGATGGCGCTCCCCTCGGCCTGGCCGAGCGCGTAGGCGTACGGCCAGTTGCGCATGAAGGCGGCGTTGCCGGCCTGCCACACGTTGCGGGCCTCTTCCTCGGCGTAGGTGGTCACCGCCTCGGGGGCGATGGTGCCGACCCAGCCCTGAACCGTCTTGAGCATGGCCACCGTCTGAGGATTCTTGATGGTGATCTTGCCACTCGGGTCAATGATGGTGCCGCCGCCGAAGCTGGTCAGCCACTCGAGCGCGTCGCAGGTCAACCCTTCGTAGTTCTTCCCCTGGAACACGAAGCCCTGGAACAGCGGATTGGCGGCGCGTTCGCCGTCCTGGATCTTCTTGGCCATCGCGGCGAGCTCGTCCCAGGTCTTGGGCGGGCCATGGAAGCCGTACTTCGCGAGCAGGTCGCTCCGGGAATAGAGGACGCCGGCATCCGTGAACCAGGGGATGCCCACCAGCTTGCCGTTGAAGGTGTTGTTCTGGACGATGGCCGGGAAGTGCGCCGAGACTTCCTTGTCCGGAACCAGCGGCTTGAGGTCCAGCAGGTGCGCACCGATGAGCCCGGGCCAGACCACGTCGATCATGTAGACGTCGACGTCGGAACTGCCGGCAGCCAGCTGCTGCTGGTAGAGACCGAGGCGGTCGCCAGTCTCGTTGGGAACCTGGATCACGTTGACCGTGTTCCCGGTCTTGGCGGCCCAGGCATCGGTTCCGGCCTTGCAGATGTCGTAGCCCTTGCCGGTCGAGTCGCAGGCGAAGGAGAGGGTGACTCCCGCTCGAGCGGGCGCGGCCGCGAAGAGAGCGAGTACAGTAAGCGCAGCGGTTGTCTTCATGTGCTCCTCCAGGAGGCAACGAGCGAAACGCTCTAGACTTGACTACGTGTCCACTCTGGTTTCTCGATTTCGGTCGGTAGATAAATCGTTTTATCAAGCTATCATAGCTGTCGTGCCCGTCAAGCTCAGAAAGCCGCGCGCCAGGCTCAAAGATCTCGCCCGTCTGGTGAGCGTCTCGCCCGCGACGATCTCGAACGCGTACCACCACCCCGAGCGACTGTCCGCCACGCTTCGGGCCAAGATCCTGGAGAGCGCCGACAAGCTCGGCTACCACCCCGATCCCACCGCGCGCGGCCTCCGCATGCAGACCACCGGGACGCTGGGCGTGGTCTACGCCGACGCGCTGTCCTGGGCCTTCATCGATCCGCCGTTCTCGATGTTCCTGCAAGGCGTGGCCGAGGCGACACAGGACGCCCACTTTCGCCTCCTGCTCGCGGGCGCCACCTATACTGACCACGACGTGGAGCCGGTCCGCAACGCGGCCGTGGATGGGTTCGTGTTCTACGCGCCGATGATGCACGATCCTCGCGTGGCCTACGTCGAGCAGCGCGAGCTGGCGGCGGTCCTGGTGGACGGCGAGCCCGGCTCGGCGTTCCCCTTGGTCGGCATCGAGGACGAGAGCGGCGCCTTCGCGCTGGCCGATCACCTGTTCCGACTCGGTCACCGCAAGCTGGGGATCATCTCCATGCCGCTCCGGCCTGGATACCCCATCGGCTTCGCCGAGCCCGACGAGGGGTTGGCCGCCTTCCTGGCGGTCCGGGACCGGCTGGCGGGCTACGCCGCCGCCGCCCGCAAGCACCGCCTGCCCTGGCAGGAAGTGGCGAGCCTGTACGTGACCTCCGTGAACAGCATCGAGCAGGGACGCCAGGCCGCCCATGCCATCCTGAGCGGCCCGAGCGCGCCCACGGCTCTGGTCTGCCTGAGTGACCAGCTGGCGCTCGGTGCCCTGGCCGCGGCGCGGGAGCTCAGAGTTCCCGTTCCGCAGGCGCTCTCCATCGTCGGCTACGACGACATCCCCGAGGCGGCCCGCACCACGCCTTCCCTGACCACCGTGCACCAACCGCACGCGGAGAAGGGGCGGGCGGCGGCGCGCTTGCTCCTCGATCAGCTGGCGGGCCGGAAGAGCACCTCCCTGCTGTTGCCCACCCGCCTGGTGGTGCGCGGATCCTCCGCCGCACCGATGAACGCCGCCCGGACGGGCCGGAAGAGCATGTCGGGGCGCAGCTCGCGGGGCTGACCGCGACGCGGCGACTCCCTCGGGGTGTGGCAGCGTCGTGACCTTCGCGCGCAACCGCCTCGGCCAACTCGCCGAGCGTGTCTCGGTTGTCCTCGAAGTCGTGGCTCACCGATCAACAAGGGCGAAAGAATCCGGAGTCTCCGTGAACGCGATGTTCATGAACGCGGCGCTCAGCGGGTGGTTGACACCCGCGCTGCGCTGCGGCGA
>JADGQZ010000285.1 GCA_017881345.1 Myxococcaceae bacterium
AGAATCGGTTGGCGGCGCCGGCAGGTGTGCGGTGCCCGGTGCCCAGTGTCAGGGAGGGAAATCCCGGACACCTGGCACCTGACACCGGACACCGATCCGTTCGGGTCCGCTACGCGAAGGACGCTCCGCTCAGATTCCTATCGCACCTGGATGTCTTGCGAGAGCTGTCCCGCACGTGCCGTCGGGCTGGGGCGCCGCTGCTCTACTCGGAGGGTTTTGCCCCGCGACCCAGGATCAGCGCGGGGCCCTCGCTCGCCACGGGTTGGACCTCGGCGAGTGAATGGTCGGACCTCGAGCTCGCAGGCGAGTGGGATGCTCGTCGCCTCGCGGACCTGCTCGAGGAGCTGAACCGGCGCGCAGCGCCCGGCCTGCGGTTTCTCGCGACGGGCGTGCTGCCGGAGAAGTGCCTTGCCCTCAATGCTTCGGTCGAGCGCAGCGTGTACCGCGCGACGTTTCCGGAGCCGCCGTTCGAGCCAGCCTTCGCGGCGCTCGACGTTGGCTGCCGGACGTTTCTGGCGCGGGACGCGGCGCGCTTCGAGCGCGAGCGCGGGGGCGAGCGCAGGACGGTGGATCTCCGTCCGTTCGTGTACGATCTCGCGGCGCTGGACGGCCGTTCGGTCATGCTCGAGCTCAGGACGGCAAGCGACGGGTCGGCGAGGCCGACCGAAGTTCTCGAGGCGGCGTGCGGGGTGCCAAGGCACCTCCTGCCCCTCATCCTCATTCACAGGACGGAAACCCGGCTGGCGGGCGGCGGTTCGCCGCTCGACGAGTGCCGGGTGACCGTCGGAGAGCACACAGTTGAAACGGGAAATTCTGATCAATGGGAGCTCGCGGGAAACGCGAGTAGCGATTCTGGAGGACGACACCCTTGTTGAGCTGCTGGTGGATCGTCCCGATACCCGCCGCTCGGTCGGCGACATCTACCTGGGCAAGGTCGAGGCCGTCCTGCCGGGGATCCAGGCCGCCTTCGTCGACATAGGGACCGAGAAGAGCGCGTTCCTGCACGCCTCCGACCTGGTCGAGCCGGAGGAAGACGAGCTGGACGAGGAGGACGACGCCGGGGATGCCGGGGGCGATGACGCTTCGGGCGACTCGGAGCCGGCGCAGGGCGCGGCCCCCCGGGTCGAGAATGGCGGCCAGGGCGGGAAGGGGAGCGGGGAAGGGCGCCGCGGCAAGTTCCCACCCATCCAGGACGTGGTGAAGCGGGGCCAGACGCTGCTCGTGCAGGTCAGCAAGGAGCCGATCGGCTCCAAGGGTCCGCGGGTCACGGCGCAGATCTCCATTCCGGGGCGGTTCCTCGTCTACATGCCTTCGGCCAGCCGGGTCGGGGTGAGCCGCAAGATCGAGGCGCGGGACGAGCGCGCCCGGCTCCGCCAGATGGTCTCCAACATCCTGCCCGAGAACTCGGGCGGCGTGATCGTGCGCACGGTCGGTGAGGAGCTGACGGAGGATCACTTCAAGCGCGAGCTGGATTCGCTTCTCAAGCTCTGGAAGAAGATCAAGAAGAAATCCACCTTCGTGCGCGCGCCGGCCGTCGTGCAGCGCGAAACCAGCCTGACGCGCGGCATCATTCGCGACCTGTTCAGCGCCAAGGTGGACCACCTGGCAGTGGATTCCAAGGAGCTGCATCACGAGATCCTTGCCTACCTCGACCAGGTGGGTCCGGATCTCAAGGAGCGCGTCGAACTGTACGCCGGCGACCCGCCGCTGTTCGACAAGTACGAGGTCGAAGCGGAGATCCGGAATCTCTTCAACCGCCGCGTGGACCTGCCGACCGGTGGCTACGTCGTCATCGAGCAGACCGAGGCGCTGGTCTCGATTGACGTCAACACCGGCCGGTACACGGGCAAGAAGGACCCCGAGAAGACGATTCTGCGGACCAATGTCGAGGCGGCACGCGAGATCGCGCGGCAGCTGCGGCTCCGCGACATCGGCGGCATCATCGTCTGCGATTTCATTGACATGGAAACGCGGGCGAACCGCGACAAGGTGCTCCAGGAGCTGAGGCAGCACCTGGCCCGGGACCGCGCCCGCACCCGCGCCTTCGCGGTGAGCGACCTCGGCCTGATCGAGATGACGCGGCAGCGGGTGCGCCCGTCACTGATGCAGTCCATGACCGAGGCGTGCCCGACCTGCACCGGCACGGGCCGGGTCTTCCTGCCCGAGACCGTGGTCGGCCGGCTCGAGCGCTCCCTGAAGCGCGCGGCCGTAGAGAACAAGGACCCGCGGATGACGGTGCGGCTGCATCCCGAGGTCGCGCTCTATCTCATGGAAGAGGAGCCCAACTTCCTCAAGAACCTCGAGAAGCAGACCGGGATAGACCTGGAGGTGCGGGACGACCCGATGATGAAGCTGGACGAGTTCAAGCTCATGAGCCAGCCTGCGGGCCGGGACGTGACGGAGCATTATTTGGTGGCGTGAGAAGACGGGTCTTGGGTGCCAGGTGTCGGGTGTCGGGGGGATGGGCACGGACACCTGGCACCTGAAACCCGGCATCCAGCGTTCGCCGTTGACTCAACTTCATGCCCCCATTAAGCTTCCCAGTCTATGTACGCGATCTTTCGCACCGCCGGAAAGCAGTTCCGAGCCGAAGTTGGACGCAAGCTCCAGATTCCGTCGCTCGCGGCGGAGCCGGGCGCGAAGCTGTCCTTCGACGAGGTGTTGCTGGGTTCCGACGGCACGAGCGTGCGGGCAGGCACGCCGATGATACCGGGCGCCAAGGTCACGGCCGAGGTCCTCCGGCACGGCAAGGGCAAGAAGATCATCGTTTTCAAGATGAAGCGGCGCAAGAACTACGCGCGCAAGCAGGGTCACCGCCAGGGTTTTACGGAGATCAAGATTGACTCCGTGGATCTCGGCTGACCGGAGCCAGAGGCTAGGGTATGGCGCATAAGAAGGGCGTAGGCAGCAGCCGCAACGGGCGCGACTCGGGACCGAAGTACCTGGGCGTGAAGCGCTATGCGACCGAGCAGGTGCTGGCGGGCAACATCATCGTGCGCCAGCGCGGCACCCGCATTCACGCGGGGAAGAACGTCGGCCGCGGCCGCGATGACACGCTGTTCGCGCTGGTGGACGGTATGGTGAAGTTCGAGTGGAGAGGCAAGGGCCGCCGCGCGGTGAGCGTGCAGCCGGTGGCGTAGGACATAGCGAGCCAGGTGCCAGAGTATCGGCACCGAGGCTCGGCAGGACATAGCCGGTCAGGCGCCAGAGCATCGGCGCCGAGGCCCGGCAGAATGGCAGCAGCATAAGGCTCCCGAGCGATCGGGGGCCGTTTTGTTTCCGGGCCGGACTCCTGCTGCACTGAAGCTCCCCCTAGGGCGCCCCGAGGTGCGTCTTCCGCATTCACGGACGCGGTGGAATCATATTGCAGTGCGTCGTTCTTGTTTCGGACGCCGTCCGTCGCAGCGGCAGCACCGTCACCCGCAATGGTCTAGGCCGCTTGGCGAAGTACCTGCTGGTCACTCTCGCACCCATTCCTCGACTATTGCGCGTGGCCGATGGGGCGGAGTGCGTCCGGTTCTCCAAGCAGTTGGCGGTGCTGGCCTACCTCTCCACGCGGCCCCACGCCCGCGCCACGCGCGACGAGCTGGTCGGTCTGCTGTGGGGGGGGCCCTCCCAGACGGATGGGCGACGAGCCCTGCGCCAGGTCGTCTACCAGATCCGCCACGCCACCGATCATGACTTGCTGCGGGGCGACGAGGTCCTGACCCTGCGGAGAGAAGACCTCGACGCCGACGTCGACGTCTTTCGCCTGCGTCTCAGCGCGGGAGACTTCGAAGGTGCGCTCGCCGTCTACCAACAGGACTTCCTCGCCAACGTCGCGCTAGCGGGGGCGCGCGAGTTCGAGCAGTGGGCCGAGGGGATCCGGGCGGCTCTGGCGGCCGAGCGGCGTCAGGTCTTCCGCACTCTGATCGCCCGCGAATCCGACGCGGGTCACTGGTCTGCGGCGGCGCGCTTCGCCGAGCAGTTGCTCGCCGCGGATCCCGGCTCGCTCGACGCCCGGCTCCATCTGGTGGAGTTGCTTGCGCTCTCGGGTGACACCCTCCGTGCCCGCGCCGAGGCGGAGGAGACGCGGGTCCTCGCGGCCGAAACCACCGGACAGGCGCCACCTCAGGCGGTCGAGATCGCCGTGGCTCGCGCCCTCGGCACCGCCCCGGAGCGCCGCCCGTCGAACGACTTCCCGCGGGCGCCGGAGATGGTGGGCCGGGCAACGCAGTTCCACTCCGTCGTGGAGCGGTGGAAGTCCGCTCTCGACGGCCGCGGAGGGGCCGTGCTGCTGACCGGTGAGGCCGGAATCGGCAAGACGCGCATCTCCCGCGAGCTCTCGCACCGCTTCAGCCAGGACCGCTCGCTTGTGCTCGAAGCGTCCTGCTACCTCCTCGAGCAATCCGAGCCCCTCGCGCCGTTCCTCGAGATGCTGCGGCAGGCCCATGCCGCGCCCGGCCTGGGTGGCGCGTCGGCCGCGAGCCTCGAGATCCTCGCGGCGCTGGTGCCCGAGATCGCGCTCCGGTTCCGCGGCGCCGTGGAGCCGCGCCAGCTGCCGATCGTGCCGCAGGCGGTCGCGTCGGCGCTGCTCGACGCGTTCGGCGCCATCGCCATGGAGGCCCCGCTCGCGATCCTCGTCGAGGATCTCCACTGGGCCTCTCAGCCCACGATCGAGTTCACGCACCGCCTCGCCCGCCACGCCGTGTCGCATCCCCTGTTGCTCGTGCTGACGGCGCGGGACCACGGTGCGGCGATCGAAACGACGCGCGCCCTCAGCTCGCTAGCCTCTTCCGAGGCGGTTGAGGAGGTCGCGCTCGACTCGCTCGACGAGGACGACGTCGCGGACCTCCTGGGCAGCATCGCGGAGCTGACACCCGACGTCGCCGGGTACCACCTCCCCGAACAGCTCGTGCAACACACCGACGGGCTGCCGCTGTATCTCCTCGAGGTACTGAAGGAGCTCCACGACACCGGGTACCTGGTCGTGCAGGACGGTCGGTGGGTCCGGCTCGATGCCCTGAGCCCCGGCGCGACGGATCTCCCGCTCCCGGCATCCGGCACCGACATCCTGCGCAGCCGGTTGAGGAAGCTGGGGGGCAGGCTGCTCCACACCCTCACCGCCCTGGCAGTGTGGGGGCGGGAGGCCTCGGTGGCCACACTGGCCGAAGTCGCGGGTCTCGAGCCGGAGCAGGCGGAGGAGGCCGTGATGGTGCTCGAGCGGCGCCGCCTGGTCACTGGCCGCGCCGGCGCGGCGTTGGTCGCGCACGAGGAGATCGGCGCGGCCGCACTCGAGCTGGCCCCATCCGAGCTGGTGACCCGGCTCCACGCGCGCGCGGCCACCGTCGCAGCCGATCTCGCCGGCCGGGGCCTTCCTGCCGAGTGGATGGTGGCCGCCATG
>JADGQZ010000286.1 GCA_017881345.1 Myxococcaceae bacterium
CCTGGAACAGCGGGACGCCGAGCGTTTTTTCCAGAATTTGCCGCACCTCGTCCGAGGGGTACGTCACCTCCTCCAGCCCCTCGCGTCGGCGGAGGAAGGGGTGGACCATGTCTCCGAGGATGGGCCCGGGGCGGATGAGGGCGATCTCGATGGTGAGGTCGTAGAAGCTCTTCGGCTTCAGCCGGGGGAGCAGGTTCATCTGCGCCCGGCTCTCCACCTGGAAGACGCCGATCGCGTCCGCCTCACCGAGCATCCGGTACACCGCCGGGTCCTCGCTGGGGATGGTGGCCAGGTCGAGCCGGGGGCCCCCGTGCTTCTCGATCAGCGCGAACGACTTCGAGAGCACCGTCAGCATGCCGAGGCCCAGGAGGTCGACCTTGAAGATGCCGAGCGCGTTCAGGTCGTCCTTCTCCCACTGGACGACGGTGCGGTCCTTCATCGAGGCGTTCTCCACCGGCACCACCTCGGCCAGCTCGCCGTGGGTGATCACGAAGCCGCCCACGTGGATGGAGAGGTGCCGCGGGAAGCCCTCGAGCATCTGGGCGAGCGCGAGCGTCCGCTGCACGCCCGGGTCCTCGGGGCGCAGGCCCGCCTCGGTCACGTGCACGTCGGTCAGGGTGCTCGTCCCCGCCAGCTCGGTGTGCTTGGCCAGCCGGTCCACCTGATCCAGCGACAGCCCGAGCGCCTTGCCCACCTCGCGGACGGCGAGCCGTCCCCGGTAGCAGATGACCTCGCACACCATCCCGGCGCGCTCGCGGCCGTGCTTCCGGTAGACGTACTGCAGCACCTCCTCGCGGCGCTCGTGCTCGAAGTCCACGTCGATGTCCGGGGGCTCGGGGCGCTCGAGGCTGAGGAACCGCTCGAAGAGCAGCCCCATCCGCACCGGGTCGATGGAGGTGATGCGCAGCGCGTAGCAGACCGCCGAGTTGGCCGCGCTCCCCCGCCCCTGACAGAGGATTCCGTTCCGGATGGCGAAGTGGACGATGTCGTGGAGCGCGAGGAAGTAGCCGGCCACCTCGAGCTTCTCGATGAGCTGCAGCTCGTGCCGGATCTGTCGATGCACCGCCTCGGGCACCCCGCCCGGATAGCGGAAGCGGAGCCCCTCCTCGACCAGGTGGGCGAGCCAGCTCTGCGTGGTGTGTCCCGGCGGGAGGTCTTCCTGGGGGAACTGGTAGCGGAGCGCGTCGAGCGAGAAGTGGCAGCTGTCGGCGATCTCCAGCGACCGGCCCACCACCTCGGGCGCATCGGCCCACAGCCGGAGCATCTCCCCGGGCCCTTTCAGCGTCCGCTCGGCGTTGGGGAACAGCTTCCGGCCGGCGCGGGCCACCTGGGTCTGGTGGCGGATCGCGGCGAGCGTGTCCTGAAGTGCCTGGCGCTCGCGGGCGTGGGCGTGCACGTCGTTGTGGGCGCAGAGCGGCAGCTCGAGCGTGCGGGCCAGCGCCCGCGCCCGGTCCCACCGCGCGTCGTCCCCGGCGGACAGCGTGCGGCAGGCCCCGACGTAGAAGCGGCCCGGGAAGGCCTCGGCCAGGGGCGCCACCCGCTCGGGCTCGTCCGGGAAGGGCAGGAGCGCGATCAGCCCCGCGCTGCGCTCGGCCAGCGCCCGCCAGCCGATGCCCGCCTCTCCCTTGGGATGGGCCAGCCGGCTCCGGGTCAGCACCTGGCAGAGGTGGCGGTAGCCGTCCGCGTCCTGCACGTGAACGACGACCGGAGGTGCATCGGTGAGCGTGACCCGGGCCCCGTGGATGAGCTTCAGCCCCACCTCCCGGGCGGCGAGGTGGGCCTTCACCGAGCCGTACAGCCCGTCGCCGTCGGTCAGCGCGAGGCCGGACAGCCCCAGGGTCATCGCCTGGAAGACGAGCTCCTCGGGGTGCGAGGCCCCCTCGAGGAAGGAGTAGTTGGAGCGGCAGACCAGCTCGGCGTACACGCCGGGGAGGGTACTGCTCGCCCGTTCAGATGGCCAGGGTCACGGCGAGGCGGACGCCGTGGCACTTCCCCCGGTGGTGGTGCTGACCGAGGTCGTGCTGCTGGTGCTCGCGCTGCTCGAGGTGGTGGCCCCGGCCGAGCCCCCGCTCGTATCGGGCGCCGGGACCCGGTAGGTCGCGGTGGCGTCGAGTGGGGGAGCCCCGGGGACGCGGTACAGGCCGAAGAGGCGAGCCGCCGCCTGCATGGCCGGGTCGAAAGCCCCCGCGCCGGTGCTCGCCGTCCCGGTGGCCTGGGTGGAGGTCGTGCTGCTCCCGTTGCTTCCCGAGCTTCCGGGGAGGCTGAAGCCGCCCGCCGCGGTGCTCTGGGCCCAGGCCGCGCCCGCCGGAAGCACCGCCGCCAGGACGAGCACCCGCATGCTGATCATCCGCATCGTCACCCTCCTCAGGGTGGGGCCGGAAAGCCGCGCCGGCCCGCCTTCCAGTCATCCCACTGTTCGAAGCCCTGCATCTGCTCCACGAGCTTGGTACGCACGAGGAGCGCGTCCACTTCGGTGCGCGTCTGACGCTTTGGAATGGGCGCCGGAGAGTTGGCCAGGCCCCAGACGAGCGTGGCGGCGAGGCCCGCGTTCCGGCGCGCTTCCTTGTAATTGACCCGGTCCGGGACGTCGGACTCGGCGTGATAGTCGAGCAGGTAGGGTGCCGGGTCCTGGTCGGCCACGAAGTTGGGGACGCCGCTCAGCAGGAAGTCGAAGTTGTCCGTCCCGTCGATCCCTTCGAGCGACTGCGCCGATGGGCCCATCCCCGGGTAGATCGAGAGTGCCCGGGCGACGACCGACCGGAGCTCGGGGCGCCCGCTGACGAAGAAGCCGCGGGTCCGGCCCGAGCCCACGTCGAAGATGACGACGCCGGCGTGTCGGTCCAGCTCGGCCTGGTGGCGGTCGGTGTAGCCGGCCGAGCCCCACATCCCCTGCTCCTCCCCGGTGAAGAGGACGAAGCGCACCGAGCGTCGGGGTCTGAGCCCGAGCTCGTGGAAGCCACGGGCCACGTCGAGGACCAGGGCCACGTTCACCCCGTTGTCCTCCGCTCCGGTGCCGAGGGCCCAGCTGTCCAGGTGTGCGCCCAGCACCACGAACTCGTCGGGAGTCTCGCGGCCGCGGATCTCGGCCACCACGTTCCGCGCCTCGTACGTTGGGCCGATGCGGTTCACGATGCCGATGCGGACCCGGGCCTCGCCGCGAGCCGCGAGCCAGGCGAGCCGCTCGGCCGGCTCACGGGCGACGAGCGCGACGGGGACCGCGCTCGGGGTGCGACCGAAGACCATCGGGTGCTGGTAGAGGAGGCCGCGCGGGCGTGTGGACTGGATCACGAGTCCCTTGACCTGCGCCTGCGCGGCGGCACGCATCAGCGGGCCTGCGCGCATGTACTCGGCGAAGAGGTCCTCGAAGGTCTTCATCTCCTGCGTGTGCACGAGCGCGATGGCCCCGGACGCGCTGGCTCCGACCCGGGCCCAGTCCGCCGCCTCACCCTCGCCGACGTCGACCACCCTCGCCTCGATGGCTCCGCCGGTCGACGCCGTTCCCGGCGCAGCGACGGCCCGGAGGGAGAACGTGTCGGGCGCGGTGGCGGTCACCTCGGCCGTGCCGGGCACCCAGAGGAACGGGACCGGGTAGCTCTCGGTCTTGACCCAGTCGACCCCGAGCGACTCGAGCTTCGCCACTGCCCAGTCGACGGCCTGATCCACCGCGAGCGTGCCGGTGATGCGCCCTCCGATGCGGTCACAGAGATCGAAGGTGTCGGCCCGGAGCGGCGTGTCTCCTTCCGCTCGCTTCCTGAGCGCGGCGCGGGGATCCGCGGGGCTCGGGGGTGCGGCGAGCGAGGGACCGACCAGCAGCAGGCCGAGGACCGCGAGGGTTCGTGCGGAGCGCATGGACTGCGGAGCCTGCCACGGTGCCCCCCGTCACACAGCAGACGTGTTCATCCGGGCCGAGGATCGCCCGGCTCAGGCGGCCTGGCGCTCACGGGAGGGCACCACGGTCAGGAACTCCCGGGCGTTCCGCCGCCACAGGGCCAGCGGCACGACCTCCGCCCCGCGGGTCACCATGAGCCGGTGGATGTCGTCGACGTTCCCCACCGCCTCGCCGTGCACGCCCAGGAGGAGGTCCTCCGCCCGGAGCCCCGCCGTCTCCGCGGGAGAGCCCGAGCCGACCTGGAGGATGCGCACCGCCTTCGGCTGACCCGTCGAGGCGGCGAGCTCGGGCGAGAGCTGCTCGCTCCGGGCCGCGACGCCGAGGTACCGCCGCTCCACGCTGCCCCGCGCCATCAGGATGGAGGTCACCCAGGTCGCCGTCCTCGCCGAGACCGCGAAGCCCATGCCCTGCGCCCACGGAATCACGGCGGTGTTGATGCCCACCACCTCGCCGCGGGCGTTCACCAGGGGCCCTCCCGAGTTCCCGGGGTTGATGGCGGCGTCGGTCTGGAGCAGCCCCTCGAAGAGCGACCCGCCTGGTCCGGGCAGGCTCCGGTCCAGGGCGCTCACGATGCCCAGAGACACGCTGCGCTCGAAACGGAACGGGTTCCCGATGGCGACGACGAGCTGGCCCACGGCGATGGAGGCGGGGTCGGCGAGCGGGAGCTGCACCAGGGAGACCTCGCGCACCCGCACCACGGCGAGGTCGGTCGCCGGATCCGAGCCGACGAGCTCGCCCTTCGTCGTGTCGCCCCCGGGGAGCCGGATCCGAAGCCCCTTCCCGCTGCCGGCCACGTGATGGTTGGTCAGGAGATATCCGTCGGTCGCCACCACCACGCCAGTTCCCGCGCCCCTGCCCTGCTCCACTCCGACCACCGCCGGGCTGACCCGGGACACGAGCTGCTGGAGCGCGTCGGAGAGCTCGACCAGCGAGGTCACGGCCGCACTCCGACCGAGACGGTGTGCTCCTCGAGCTTGCCGCCCCGGAGGATCTTCAGCGGCAGCGCGCGGCCGACGGCGTCGTGCGCCAGGCGCGCCAGGAGGTCGTGAACGTCCCCCATCGGCGTCCCGTCGAGCGCGAGGAGCACGTCGCCGAGTGCCAGCCCCGCCGCGTCCGACGGACCTCCGGGCTCGACCGAGAGCACGAGCAGCCCGGTGTCCTGTCCGGCGGCCGCCCGCGCCTGGCCCTGGAGGCGGACCGGCTGGGTGCCCACGCCGAGGTAGCCGCGGCGGACGCGCCCGTGCGCGAGCAGCTCGGAGGCCACGCGGGACAGCGTCTCGGCCGGGAGCACCACCCGGCGCTCGCGCGGCCCGCCCGAGACGTACATGCCGAGCACCCGACCCTCGACGTCGGCCAGCGCGGCGCCGGCCAGCCCCGGCCGTGCCGAGACGTCCGCCTCCAGCGTCGCGTCCACCCGGGCGCCCCAGGGCGTCAGGAAGCCTGGCTCGACGACCGAGAGCACGCCGAGCCGCGTCCGGAGCGCACCGCGCGGGCGAGAGACGGCGAGGACGAGGGTTCCGACGCGGCGCTGGGCGGGCTCGACCCAGCTGACGGGCGAGAGGGCCGCACCGGGAACGCGGAGCAGCGCGAGGTCCAGGCCCGGGTCACGGCCGACGAGCTGGGCGGGATGCCACGTGCCCCCCGCGTGGACGCGAAGGCCCTCCTCGCGGTCGGCGGCGTGGGCGGCAGTGAGGACCAGGTCCTTCGCCTGGGCGATCCCGGTGATGGGCCAGCGGCGCCCGGAGACGGAGACCAGGCCTTCGCCCACCCGCGCGGTGGCGGCGGCGAGCGCATCGGAGAGAGAGGTGGCGCCAGCAAACGGAGACGGAGCTGTCATGGCCGGAAACGTACGAGCCTCCCGCGGCGGCCACATCGCCCGGATGGCGAGGGAGCGTTCCTGCCCATCCGGGCAGGTCGCCCATCCCTGGAGCAGCGTGGTCGGGAAGCCTGGGGCCCGATGGCTCGTCGCGAACACGCGCAAGCTAGTCCGCAACGCGAATGACCACTTTCCCGACGGTGCGGCCGGATTCCACGTAGGAGATGGCGTCGGTGGCAGCTTCCAGCGGAAAGGTCTTGTCCAGGATCGGCTTGATGACTCCCTGATCCACCAGCGCGCCTCTCTTCGCCAGCTGCTCGCCGCTCGCGCGCATGAACAGGTACTCGAAGCGCGCGCTCTTCTTCCTGGCAAGGCGATCGACCTTGCGATTCAAGAACCCGAGGATCCAGACGAGCGGCAGGCTCAGGCCCCAGGCGCGCGCGAACTTGCCGTCGGGCCGGCCCCCGACCGTCACCACAATGCCGCCTGGTTTGACCGCCTCGAACGAGCGGAGCAGCGTGTCGCCCGCTTGCGTGTCGAGGACCACGTCCTGATCTTTGGCCGCCTCTTCGAAGCGGGTCGTCCTGTAGTCGATGGCCAGATCTGCGCCGAGCGACTTCACCAACGCGTGGTTCTTGGCGCTCGCAGTGGTAGCGACATGCGCGCCGAGGTGCTTGGCCAGCTGGATGGCGAAGGTGCCGACGCCTCCCGAGCCGGCGTGGATCAGTACCTTCTGTCCAGCCTGCAGCTGCGCGAGACCGATCAGGGCCTGCCACGCGGTGAGCCCAACTAGCGGAAGCGAGGCCGCCTGCACGTAGTCGAGGCGCGCGGGCTTCTTCGCCGCGGCGCTCTCGCGCACCAGGGCATACTCGGCGATGGCGCCGATGCGTTCCTTGTCGAGGCGCGCATAGATCGCATCGCCGACCTTGAATCTGGTGACGCCGGGGCCGATCGCTTCCACGTCCCCGGCGAGGTCATTGCCAAGGATCAGCGGAAACGCGTAGGGGGTAAGTACCTTCACGACGCCGTCGCGGATCTTGGCGTCGAGCGGGTTGACGCTGGCACCGCGTACGCGCACGAGCAGATCGCCCGGGCCCGGCTCAGGCCGCGGCAGCTCCATCATTTCCGTCGGCGCCTTGTAACGACGAATGGCCAGCGCTTTCATCAGTGCTCCGGAGACGGCCTACTTTGCCAAGACCGGGGTGCGGGGCAACCACGCCGTCAGCGGCCTGCCTAGAGCGTGACGAGCCCCATCCGCGCAGCCCGGACCACGGCCTCGGTCCGCCGCTCCACCCCCAGCTTCTGGAGGATGGAGTTCACGTGGAATTTGGCGGTGTGCGCGCTGATGTCCAGGGCATCGGCGATGTCGCGGTTGGAGAGACCCCGGGCGAGCAGCGCCAGCACCTCGCGCTCACGGGGCGTGAAGGCGTCGGCGCTCGCGGCGGGCCGTGACTCGGGAGCGGGCCGGAGCGAGGCGAACCCGTGCTCGAGGACGACCAGGCCGCGGGTGATGGCGAGGAGCGCCGCCTGCAGCGTGGCCGCGTCGGCCGTCCGGAGCACCACCCCGGCTGCACCGCCGGACAGGGCCGCGCGCGCGGCCTGCTCGCCCTGTACGAGGGCCAGCACGGGAGGTCCGCCGGGCCCGAGCGGAGGCGGCGGGGCGCTCGCGGTATCCCACACCACCGCGTCGACCGGCACGGCGGGCTCGATCGTCACCGTGCTTCCGGACTCGGCGAGGAGCCCGGCAAGCCCGGCCCGGACGAGCGGGTCCGCCGAGACGAGGAGCACGCGGCCGAGCCGCTGGGCTGAACCATCCGGGGACATCGTCCCGGATGCATGTCGACCACGCGGGCGCGGCGCAACGCGCGCTGCCCTTTCTCGCGCGCTCGCGAGTGCGACCGCTGGGTGATTGGAGCGGACGGCTGGGGCTGCGAGGAGAGGTCGGCGCGCGCCGACTCAGGTCGCCGTGGAGGGCAATGAGCGCCGCTCCGTCGCCTGCTGCGCGATGGCCTCGAGCCGGTCCGCCAGCGCCTCCAGCCGGCGGTCGAGGCTGCGAGCGTTGCTGACGAAGATGCCGCGGGCAAGGAGATAGGCACCGAGGACCACCAGCGCCGCTCCGGCGAGTCCGGCGACGGGCGGCAGGTGCAGCAGCGTGGGGATCATCCAGCCCACGTTGGCTCCGAAGCCGCCGCCCACCCCGCCCACGATGCCGCCGAAGAGCCCACCGGCGAGCTGCGATCGGTCGGCGATGAGGCGGATGCGCGTCTTCCCGTCACGCGGGGCGACGCTGACCTCGATCGAGCTCGTCCCGGTGAAGCCGGAGAGCGTGAGGCTGCGCCCGATGCTGGAGATGCTGCCCGGGAGCACCCAGCGGGCCCCGACGGCAGAGGACGACAGCGCGTCGCGGATCTCCTGCGACAGGCGCTCGTGATGCTCGGCGCCGATCTCCCCGTCCACCACCCGCTCGATGACGCGCCGGAGGGGTGCCCCGGCGATCGCCGCCCCGATTCCCTGACCGGTCCCTTCCTCGATCTCGCGCGCCGCCTGCCGGACGAGACCCGGGTCGATCCCTGCATCGCTTGCCACGGCCTCGAGCTCGCCGAGGCTGAGCACTCCGCCCGCGGGCGCCCGGTCGGACTCGAGCTCGGTCGCGCGCCGGAGAATGGCCGCGACCTCATCCTCGCCGTAGGCCCGGTCGCCGAGCGGGTCGACCAGGCTCTCGGTTCGCGACGCAACGACAGGGCGTGAGCGTTCGGCGGGCAAGGCGGAGTCCGAAGACTACCGCGGCCCGCGGCGGATGCCTGAAAGCGGTGTCGGTGAAATGCACGCGCAGATGGCCGCGGACCTCGTCCAATGTGGGCCATCGTGCGTCGCGACCGCAGCTGCGAGCCGAGCTGCGCCGACCTCGGCCTCAGCGCGGAACCGGGTACGGCGTGCCGTCCCGGTGAACGTAGCCCTCGGGCCGGTGACGGAGGTCGATGTCCGGGTACTCGGCGCCGTCCACGCCCTCGGCGTTCGTTCCCACCTCGAGCAACACGGCGTCGCGGGTCGATCGATTCTGGAAATGGTGCGCGGGCATGGTGATTGCTCCTCCTAGTCGAAGAGCCCGTGCAGATAGAACCTGCCCTCCCCTGCGCGCCGGTACACCCACGCCGGTCCGAGACCCTCGAGGTGAACACGGTAGTAGTCGCGCTGGAACGGCGCCTCACTCCACCACTGGCCACCGAGCCGCTCTGGCCCGGCGATGGCCAGCACTGCCCGCCGCCGTCCGAGCACGCGCGCCGACCGGAGAGCTCCGAGCGGGTCCAGCTCGACGTCGATCGGCTCCCCCTCCCTCGCCAGCAGGCGCACCGGACGCTCGAGCTGCCATTCGGGCGGGGGCTCCGTGCGGAGGGTTTGTGCCCGACGGGCCTCGGCGAACATGCCGGGCTCGCGGCGGGGCGGATGGAAGGGGCCGGGCGCATGCGCTGCCTCGGGACGGTGGTCGTCGGCGAGCACCGGGCTACCCAGCGCCTCGGGACCGAGCGCGGTGGCGAGCCGAGCCAGCACCGTCTCCAGCGCCGCATCCCCCGCCGGGCCATCTCCGAGCACACCTTGCTGCCCCCGGTCGTCGCAGGACTCGTTCACCGTGACGATCAGCGTGGCCACCGGCGCGTCGAGCCGCACCGACTCGAGCCGGTGGCGCACCAGGTCGAGCAGCAGCTTCGGATCGGTCGTGGGCCGGGCCAGCGCCAGCGGCACCGCGTACGGGCCGGTGGGCTCGAGGACGAGGGTGAGCGTCAGCCGCACCGCCGCGCGCTGTCGTCCGCGGAGCCGCGCCGAGAGCCGGTCCAGCGACGACTTGAGCGAGAAGAGCAACGGCTCGAGCGACTCGGCCGGCGCCTCGAGCGTGCGCACCTCCTCCACCACCTCGGGCAGCACCGCCGGGAGCAGCCGCGCCCCGTCCTGCCCCCGGGCCAGCCGCTGGGCCCGGAGCCCCTGCGCGCCGAGCCGCGCGATGACCTGGGTGGGCAGGAGCGCTCCCAGCTCGCCGAGCGTCGTCAGCCCGAGCGCCCGGAGCGAGGCGACGACGTCCGGCGCGTCCTCCAGCGCCTGCAGTGGAAGCCCGGCGAGGGCGCGTTCCGAGTCGCCTGGCGCCACGCACAGCCGCGTCCCCGCGCCGTAGCGGGCCAGCGCCCGAGCGGTGAAGAGCTCGGAGGCGAGCACCACGCGCGCCCGGTAACCCGCCGCGCGGGCCTGCGCCTCCAGCCGGTCCACCAGCCCCGTCTCGTCGCCGAAGAGCGACGCCGCCGAGGCGTCCAGCCACAGCCCGTCCGGCGCCGACGGCATGAACCCCGGCGAGTAGCGGAGGAACGCCTCGGCCAGCGAGGACAGCGCCTGGGCCTCGGCCACCGCGTCGACCAGCCCGTCGCGCAGGGCCGGCAGCAGCGCCCGCGCCGCGGTGAGCGTCATCCCGGTCCGGATGCCCTCGCGCTGGGCCGCCCCGGAGGCGAAGGCCACCCGCAGCGTCCCCTTCGCCTCGTGCACCAGCACCAGCGGCTGACCTCCGAGCGACGGCTCCTCGAGCACCCGGCGCTGTACCGGGAAGCGCGGCAGGTGCACGTAGGCCATGCGCTGGCTCACGGAGCGACTCCCAGCGCCTGGGCGAACGACGGGAGAGGCAGATCCCTCCCCGGGCGCTGCCCCTGGATGCCGATGAGACCGTTGCGCAGGTCGGACGCTCGCGCACGCCGGAAGGGCAAGGAGGGCTCGGTCGGAACCGGGGGCGCGTCCAGCCCACGGGTCCCGGCGCCGACGTCGGACGGAGCGCCGGGCGTGAGCAGCTCCCAGGGCACGTCCACCACGCGCGAGGTGCCGCTCTGCCGGCTGCGGACCACCTCGAGCCGCAGTCCACGCGCGCCGCTGGCCATCACCCGGAGGCGCAGCGTGCCGTCGGCCGGCGCCTCGGCGGGGGTGAGCAGCAGGAGCAGCCCACCGCTCCGGGTGGCTGCCTCGACCAGCCGCCGCGATTCGGGCGGCGAGAGGCGGATGCCGGTGTGGGTCAGGTCGAGCCCCACCGCGGCGAAGGCGCCGCTCCGGAGCAGCTGCAGCGCGCTCCAGGCGAGCTGCCGTGGCTCCGGAGGCCGGACGACGAGGAGCTGATCCAGCTGGACGCCGAGCGGCGGGAGCGCCGGTGGATAGAGCATCCGCGGTCCGTCCACCCAGGCGGCGAGCCGCAGCGCCCGGTGCGCCTCGGCGATGGCGCGGAAGGCGAGCCGGGCCCGGCCCGACGCCGGCTCTCCCCAGAGCTCGACCACCTGGCCCAGCGGGAAGCCGCCTCCGGGGAGGAGCCCGTCCACGGGGGCCAGGCCGGTCCGGAGCACCGAGAGCAGCTGGCGCGGCGCGGCCTGCAGCGTCCGGATCCGTTCCCGGAGCCGATCGAGCACTGCAGGGTCTGCCCGGACTGCCGCCGTTTCGGCCACGCGCACTGCCTCCTGTGCCGTTCTATACGCCCGTTCAGTATGCACGGGCCACTGACGGCGCCAGCTGGAAGGTGCCGATGTCACCCCTCGTGCTGCTGCTGCTCGCCGCGAGCACCTCGCCGCCCGCCATCCGCGCACCGCTCGGCGCGCTCGAGGACAGCTTCGTCCAGGCATCTGGACGCCGTCTCTATGACGCGGGGGACATCACCGCCGTCGTCCTGCTCGTCCGGGGGAGCGCGGACTTCTGGAGCCGTCCCGAGGATCTCCAGGCCTTCGCCCACGACGCGGTTCACGCCCGACGGGTCCGTGTCCTCGAGATCCCGGGCGGGAGCCACTTCCTCCACCTCGAGCGCGCCGAGGCCGGTCGCGCCGCCCTGCTGGACGCGGTCAGCGAGACGCTCCGCCCGGCCCCTTGAGCACCCCTACCCGGCGCAGAGCAGCTTCACCTGCACCCGCGTGTCGGTCGGACGACGCAGGCAGCCCTGCTGGAATCTCACCGCCGGCTTCTCGGTCGAGTCGCCGGGGATATAGGTGATTCCCCCGTTCGCCAGGGTACAGCGCTGCACGCTCGCATCGGCACGCGTGATGTCCACGGCCAGGAGTCGTGGATCCGGCACGTTGTCGGTGAGGGTGAGGGTCTGCGGGACGGACGCAACCTGGGCGATCGAGACCAGGCTCTGGTGGTAGTCGGGCGCGCAGACCGAGTCGAGGTTGGTCAGTGTCGAGTCGAAGGCCAGGGCCATCGCCCGGTGCCGGTAGCCGGGGCCGCCGCTGGTCGGACAGTCCACGTTCTGGGTGACCGGACCTCCATCGCCGAGCGAGCCCTGGACACCCTGGGCCACCTTGTTCGACCGCGCGACCGGCGCGATGGCCCCCCACAGGACCTCCCGGGGCCGGCCCTTGCCATCGTCGAGGCGGGTCAACGCGGTGACGTAGTCCCCGACGGGCGTGAGGAGGTCCTCGTGCAGGGTGCAGAAGTCCTGCCCCTCGGCGTCGGTGTAGAAGACCTTCGGCGAGCGGAAGCCCATCTCGCTGCAGTCGTCCTCGTCGCTGACCGCGACCACGAGCAGGCGCGCGCCCGGGCGGAGAAAGCCGTCGTTGGGGTTTCCCCCGTCCGGCAGCGTGGTCCAGAACCCGGTGCCGGCCAGCGCCATGCGCGCCGCCTCGAACGGCGTCTCCTGGAAGGACCCGTTGATGCCCAGCGCCCGGATGGCCGCGGAGAGCCGCGGGACGATCCCCGGATCCGGATCGGTCAGCCAGCGTGCGCCGTCTGGCGTTCCGCCGTCCACCATCGGGAACGGACGCAGCCAGCCGGCCTGGTCATAGCGGGTGAGGAACAGCTGGCCGGGGCCCGGCGAGTAGGCGGAGTACACCGACGTGTTGACCAGACCCACGCGAAGGTTCTGCTGCACGCCGGCGCCGGTCTGTAGCACCTCGACGAAGGTGGGCAGCTCGCGGGCCACGCCCTCCTGCTCCTCGCTCATCGAGTTGCTATCATCGACGACGAACAGGATGTCGGTCTGGACAGGCTCGAAGAGCGGCGCGTCATACGCGCAGCTCCGCGGGACGGTCGAGCCGGCCCGGTCCGGAGGTGCCTCGCACGTGCACCCGCCGAGCGTCCCCACGATGCCTGCCACCAGCAGGCACACCCCGGCGCCCCGTCGCTTGACGGCGTCAGGTTCTGTCGTATCGGTAAGCCTCAGGGCCTGCATTTCCGCTGTTTCCCAACGAAGGACTTTTGATTGCTAGCCTCTGTTCCAGGCAGTACGGGACGAGGCGAGGCGCCGCAGTTTCCGACGCACCTGAACGGAGCGCGACTTTTCATGTCGGTCGACGAGAAGAAGAAGGGTGGCCAGTCCGCCACCGCGATGACCTCGGCCATGGGTCCTCCCCCGGCCCTGATCAACAAGGACGACATCCCACAGGTTCTGCCCATCCTGCCACTTCGCAACTCGGTGTTCTTCCCGGGTGGCGTCCTACCCCTGGCTGTAGGTCGACAGAAGACCATCGCCCTCATCAAGGATGCGGTGCGTGATGACCAGCTGATCGGCGTCGTGACCCAGCGCCGGGCCGAGGAGGAGGATCCGGGGGCGAGTGACCTCTACGCGATGGGGACTGTCGCCCGCATCGTGAAGCTCCTCAAGATGGGCGAGGACAACTACTCGCTCGTCGTCCAGGGTCTGGCCCGCTTCCGGGTGCTCGATCTGGTGCAGGAGAGCCCCTACCTCAAGGCACGAATCGAGCCCGCCGACGACAAGACCTCCGCCGAGAACGTCGAGGTCGAGGCGCTGGGCATCAACCTCAAGAAGCTCGCCCGCGAGGTCATCGAGCTGATGCCGGAGCTCCCGGCCGCGGCCACCGAGCTGGTGGAGTCCATCACCCACCCCGGGCACCTGGCGGACCTCATCGCCGCCAACGTGGACGTGCCCATCGAGGAGAAGCAGGCAGTCCTGGAGACGGTGGACCTCAAGGCCCGGATGAAGCTCGTGCTCGAGCTGCTCAACCGGAAGCGGGAGATCCTCAAGCTCTCCAACAAGATCGACTCCGCCGTGAAGGGCGAGATGTCGAAGACCCAGCGCGAGTACTACCTGCGCCAGCAGCTCAAGGCGATCAAGGA
>JADGQZ010000287.1 GCA_017881345.1 Myxococcaceae bacterium
AGGGGTGACCGATGCGACCCCAGGACATGTCGGTGATGTGGAGGAGGCCGTCGATGCCGCCGAGGTCGATGAAGGCGCCGTAGTCGGTGAGGTTCTTCACCACGCCCTTCAGGACCGCACCCTCCTTGAGGTTCTTGAGGGTTTCCTTCTTGAGCTCCTCGCGCTGCTTCTCGAGGAGGACGCGCCGGGAGAGGACGATGTTCCCGCGCTTCTTGTTGAACTTGATGACCTTGAACTCGAATTCCTTCGAGATGTACTGGTCGAGGTTCCTGACCGGGCGGATGTCCACCTGGCTGCCGGGGAGGAACGCCTTCACGCCGATGTCGACGCTGAGGCCGCCCTTGACCCGGCCGACGATGACGCCCTTGACGATCTCGTCGCGCTCGCAGGCGGCGGAGATCTCGTCCCAGATGCGCATCTTGTCGGCCTTCTCCTTGGAGAGGACGACCATGCCGGTATCGTTCTCACGGCTCTCGAGGAGCACCTCGACGGGGTCGCCGTCCTTGACGGTGACTTCGCCCCGCGGATTGGTGAACTCCGAGATGGGAATCTGGCCTTCGGACTTGTAGCCGATGTCGACGACCGCGTAGTCCTTGGTGACCTGGACGACCGTGCCCTTGACGAGGTCGCCTTCCTTCAGAATCCCTTCGCCGCCGCGCTCCTTGAGCGATGCTTCGAAGAGGGAGGCGAAATCCTCGTCGCCGCCGTCGAGCTGTGGGTTGAGGTTTTGCTGCATAGAGTTGGAAAGTCCTATCGTCACTTCAACTGCGACCCCAGGGTGGTGGGATGCCCGGCCCCGGCTGTGGAGACGGACGGCGGACGTTGGCCCTCATGTGGGGTGTGACACGGGGGCGCCGCTGCTCGGGGAGCCAGCCAACGTAAGCCAGCGCGAGGCGCGCGCAACCTACGGGCATGTCGGACGGCAGGTCAAGTGTGCTCGCCCGCCCCCCTGCTCTCGCAAAGTGAGGCCTGGCCGATGAGCGCGCCGCTCGAGGTGGTGGCCTATCTCCACGAGGCGCACGAGGGCCTGGCGCGGCTGCGCGCACCTCTCGAGCGCGCCGGGTTCCGGGTCGTGGAACGCCTCCGCGCGCCGGACCCGGAAGCCGACGTGCGCGCTCCGCTCCTGGTCGTCCTCGGCGGTCCGATGGGCGTGTACGAGGCGGATCGGTTCCCCTTCCTGGCGGTGGAGCAAGAGGTGCTCCGGCGCCGCCTGGCCGCGAACCGGCCCTCCATCGGGCTGTGCCTGGGGGCGCAGCTGCTGGCGGCGGCGGCCGGGTCCACGGTCCGCAAGGGGGGGCGGGGCAAGGTGATCGGCGTGGCGCCCGTCCAGCGGCTTCCGGTCGAGGATCCGGTCCTCACGCAGCTGCCGGACGCGTTCGACGTCGTGCACTGGCATGGCGACACGTTCGACCCCATCCCCGGGGTGCCGCTCTTCCGCGGGCAGCCCTACCCGGCCCAGGGCTTCCGCCTGGGGCGGTCGGTCGGCCTCCAGTTCCACGCCGAGCTCGGTCCCGAGGGCTTCCGGGAGTGGGTGGAGGGGTCCTCCGACGCCCTCCGGCGGAGCGGGCGGGAGCCGGACGCCCTGCTGGCCTCCGGTCTCCCCCGGCTGACAGCGGCGCTACCGGTCCTGGACCGGCTGCTCGAGGCCCTGGCCCGGGACGCCCGGGCCGCGGTGGTGCCCTGAAATCGAGGGCCTCGGGGGGCGTAGGGTGGGCATGCGCCTCGTCCCTCTCGTCCTCGCGGCCTGCACGGTCGCGCTCCCTGCGCTCGGGTCCGAGTCCCGCGGCGTCTCCGGCTTCACCAGCATCGAGCTGGCCGCCCCCATCGACGTGGAGGTCCGCCCCGGGAAGTTCGGAGCGACGCTGGAGATGGATTCGGAGATCGCGCGCCGGCTCACCACGAACGTCCGGGGCGACACGCTGTACATCTCGCTCGACGGCTGGAACATGCACATCCAGGGCAAGCCCCGGATCAAGGTGACGATGCCCGAGCTCCGCGCCGTCCACATCCAGGGCAGCGGGGACATGGACATCGCCGGGTTCAAGGACCAGAGCAAGGTCGAGCTGCGCATCTCGGGCTCCGGGGACGTGAAGTTCGCCGGGACCTGTACCGGCCTGGACGTGCGGATCGAGGGCTCGGGGGACGTGGTGCTCGCGGAGGGTCAGGCCGGGTCGCTCCAGGCGCGCATCCAGGGCTCGGGGAACATCCGGGGCCGCGACTTCAAGGCGAAGAACGTCTCGGTGGCGATCGAGGGGTCCGGCGACGCGGACATCCGGGTGGCTGGCGGGGCCCTCAACCTCGCGGTCAACGGCTCGGGCGACATCCGCTGGACGGGCGAGGCCAGCACGGTGAGCACCGCAACCCACGGCAGCGGCAGCATCGCCAAGCGCTAGAGCGACTTCTCCATCTCGAAGAGCGGAACACCGTGGAAGTCTCGCTCGGTGCCCTGGTGGAGCGAGAAGCCCGCGCGTGAGTAGAGCGCGATCGCGTGGTTCAGGAACGGCGTGGTCCGGAGAAACACGCGCCCGTGTCCCCGATCGCGGCCGAACCGCTCCGCCACCTCGAGGAGTGCTTTCCCCACGCCGAGCCCACGCGCACCGGGATGCACGGCCATGCTTCGAAGGTGAAGGCCCTCGGGCCGGGGGTACGCCGAGAGGGTGCCGA
>JADGQZ010000288.1 GCA_017881345.1 Myxococcaceae bacterium
TCCGCAGTTCGAATTGTCAAGGAAGGCGACTTCGTGTACACACAAGCCTGCGCAGCGCCTGAGGTTTCAGGCGCTGGTACGAAATTTGCCCCCGCCATCCGCGGAGCGAGTCATGGCCCCCAACAACGGTTTCACCCTCTGGCTGACCGGGATGTCCGGCGCCGGCAAGACCACCCTCGTCGACTACATCGCCGCACGGCTGAAGCAGGTCGCCCGCGCGGTGGAGGTCCTGGACGAGAACGACCTCGCCGAGCACTTCTGGACCGCGACGGCCGACACCAAGGAGGAGCGGAATCTCGGGGTGCGCCGGCTCGGGCTGGTGGCCAACCTCCTGACCCGCAACCAGGTGGCCACGCTGGTCGCCTCGGTCAGTCCGTACAAGGGTGCGCGCGAGGAGAACCGGCGCCTCATCGGCCGCTACCTCGAGGTCTACGTCGATTGCCCCACCGAGAAGCTCATCCAGCGCGACTCGACCGGCAAGTACAAGAAGGCGCTCGCCGGGGAGATCCCCAACTTCGTCGGCATCACCGAGCCCTACGAGCCGCCCTCCTCACCCGAGGTCACCATCCGCTCCGACGTGGAGACGGTGGAGTCCGGGGCCCTGCGCATCTTCCAGGCCCTCCTCGACATGGGACACGTCACGGGCGAGGAGCTGAAGGTCATCACCGGCAAGCGGATGAAGGCCAGTCCGCCGGCGCGCAAGGGTGCGCGCGCGCGTCCGGTCGCCAGGGCTGCCCGCGTCGCCAAGGCGCGGAAGGCCGGCAAGGGCAAGCGCTGACGGCGGGGGAGGGGCGGCAGCCATGCTGACCTCCACGCAGTGGGACGCGCTGGTCCAGACGAGCGCGCCGAAGCTCGCCCGCCTCCGCGAGGAGCTGCGGGGTCTCGGCTCGGCGCTGGTGGCCTTCTCCGGGGGGGTGGACAGTACGCTCGTGCTGCGCATCGCCCGTGACGAGCTCGGCGAGCGCGCGGTGGCGCTGACCGCGCTCTCGGCCAGCGTCGCTCCCGAGGAGAAGCGCGACGCAGAGGCGCTGGCGGCCGAGCTGGGCGTCCGGCACGTCTCGGTGAACTCCGACGAGGTGAGCGACCCGCGCTACGCCGCCAACCCGACCAACCGCTGCTACTTCTGCAAGAGCGAGCTCTACGCGCTCTGCGCCGAGTGGCAGACGCAGCTCGGGCTCGCGGCCATCGTCGATGGGTTCAACGCCGACGACACCCATGACCACCGCCCCGGGCACCAGGCGGCCCGCGAGGCGGCGGTGCGCTCGCCGCTGGCCGAGGTGGGGCTGACCAAGGACGAGATCCGCGCCCACTCGCGCGCGCTGGGGCTCCGCACCTGGGACAAGCCGCAGATGCCGTGCCTCGCCTCGCGCATCCCGTACGGGACGGCGGTGACGGCGGAGCGGCTGGTGCAGATCGGCAGCGCCGAGTCCGAGCTGCGCGCCGCCGGCCTGCGGAGCTTCCGGGTCCGGTACCACGGCGAGGTCGCGCGGCTGGAGGTGGCGGCCGAGGAGCAGCACCGCTTCACCGACCCGGTCTTCCGCGAGCGCATCAACCGCGCGCTCCGGGCCCGTGGGTTCCTGTACGTGGCGCTCGACCTCGAGCCGTTCCGCTCCGGCCGGCTGAACGAGGCCGCGGGCCTTCCGTCCCCGGGAGCGCAAGGCTGAGCGCGCGCCCCGGCGTGGTGCTCGTCCTGCTGCTGCTCCCGCTGGCCGCGGCGGCCGAGGAGGAGGAGCGCTGGGACCACCGTGGCGCGCTGGGACTCCTCGCCGGCGGAGGCGTGGACTTCGTGGGCCAGGTGAAGTCCGGCGGCCAGACCCAGGAGGGCACCTACGGGCTGGTCGAGACGTTGCTGACCTTCCCGATGGGCGCGTCCGGCAACGAGTGGACCGTGGGCAGCCGCGAGGCCATCGGCGGCGGCACGGTGGACGTGGCCGTCGCCGCCGGAATCCGGGCGTACTTCGGGGACGAGCGCTTCAAGACGTACCTCACCGCCGAGCTCGCGGTGCACGTGACGCCCAACGTGACGGCAGGGCCGCGGGTTGGCATCGGGGTCCAGTACGAGATCCTGCCCACGTTCGGGATCTACCTGGGCGGCGCGGTCGAGGTGACGGCAGGGCAGGGCATTCGCCTCTCCGGATCGGTGCTCGGCGGGTTCCAGCTCCGGACCTACGTGTTCGAGTGATCTGGGGGGCGCCCGGGCGCCGGTGAAGAAGTTGACCGGCGACGGAGACGTAGGACGATGTGTATCAAGGTATGACCATCTCCCACCCAGCCCCCCGCCTCACCTCCGTCGTGTTCCGGCTCACCCGGGACCGTCTGGAGGCGCTGAAGTCCCTCTCCCGCTCGACGCGGATTCGCCAGAGCGAGTACCTGCGCGAGGCCATCGCCGACGTGCTGGCCAAGCATGGCGCGCCGCTGCTGCCGTTCGGCGGACCCCCTCAGGCCTGATCCACCGGCAGGAAGGGCGGCTCGCGGGGGATCGCGGGCGCCAGGCCCGAGAACGGGTCGAGGCCGACCGGGTAACCCACGGCCCAGAGCGTGAGCGCTGCGGCGGGCGCGCGCAGGCCATCGAACGGGGTCGCCGTGTCGAGCGCACGCTCCCACGTCCCGACATCGACGAGCCCCGCCCCCACCAGCACCGCTCCTCCCACCAGCAGACGGACGCCGTAGCGGCCGAAGGCGTCGCCGCGGAGCCCGAGCTCCACCACGCCGCCGCGCTCCGTCCAGGAGATGCCGTGGAGGGTCCTCGGCTTCCGGATGCTCGAGGCGGCGTGCAGCGCAGAGAAGTCGCGTGTCCCCACCGCACGCTCCAGCGCCTCCCGGACGCGCCCGAGGTTCACCGGTCGGTCGGCGAGCCGCGGATGCGTCCCGGTCTCCCACACCAGGCCACTCCAGGCCGGTGGGACGGCGCCGGTGGAGAGCCGGTAGCGGTACTCCTTCCAGGTGCTGGACCACTGCGCGTGGAAGCCGTCCGGTGCGGGCACCGCGGCGGCGATGCCCCAGCCATCCCCCCCGAGCGAGAGGAGCGACCCCGGCGAGGTGTCTGCCGGAAGGCGCACGCTCACCGGCTGGCAGCGCGCATGGACGCCCCGGTCGGTGCGACCCGAGGCCATGGGCCGCCCCTGTACGCCGAGCGCGGCGGCGAGCGTCTCCTGCACCGAGCGTCCGGTCGCCTGGGATTGCCAGCCCTGGAAGCGGTCCCCCCGGTACCACACCCATAGCGCCAGTCGACGTCGCCTCACGTGTCCGCCGGCAGGCTAGACTCCCTCGCTCCCGACCCACCATGGATGCGCGCGACGCCCAGCACCCGGAGCAGCCGCTCGGGGGAGAATGGCTGTACCGAAAGGGGGAGCTGGTGCTGGGGCCGGTCCCCGGCGCGAAGCTCCTCGACAAGCTCTACGCAGGCGACATCAACGGTCAGACCGAGGTCGCGCTCGTGGGCGGGGACTTCGAGCGCATCACCCAGGTGGATGCGCTCCGTGTCCACCTGGCCAAGGCCGAGGCGAAGTGGCGCGTGGACGCGCTCGAGCGGCGGGTGCACGACCGGGCGCGGAGGCAGCGGAACGTCCGGCTGACCCTGCTCGCGGCGGTGGCGCTGGTGGTGGCCGGTGCTGCGGGAGCGGTGGCGCGGTACATGGCGGTGCATGGCACCTTCGACGCGGCACGGGTCGAGGAGGCGGCGATCGCCGTCGAGCCGCCCGTCATCCGCCTGGCCAAGGCTCGTCGCAAGCAGCAGGACGAGATGCTCGACTATCCGATGGACAAGGGGGGCAGGAGGCCCCCGGCCACCGGTACCCGCGCCACGGGGACCGGCGGCAGGTCCACCGGCGGAGCCCAGGAAGACACGGACGACGTGAGCATCGAGGCCAAGTTCGACCGCGGGTCCATCCAGTCGGTGATCGCCCAGCGCCAGCGCTCGCTCTATCCCTGCTTTGCCGACGAGGCGAAGCGCTCGCCGGGCCTCGCCGAGCGGATTCCCATCGAGTTCGTCATCGGGAACGATGGGCAGGTGAAGAAGCTCTGGGTGGACAACCCGCGGTTCGCCGAGGGCGTCCTGCAGGAATGCCTGATGAAGGAGCTCCAGCGCTGGCCCTTCCGGCCGTACGAGGGCCAGCAGGCCACCGTGGGCCTCTCGTTCACCATCGGGCGGGGGGCCGGCTGATGCCGCGGGCGCCGGTGGTCGAGGTGTCGGCCAGCGCGGACGCGTTCCGGGAGGAGGTCCAGCGCGCGGCGCGGACCTTCAAGGCATCGTGGACCGGGCTGGCGAAGGTGCTCACCCGGGTGCGGGACGAGGCGCTGTGGGAGGGCTGGGGCTTTCCGAGCTTCGAGGCCTACTGCAGCAAGGAGCTGCGGATCCGCAAGGCCACCGCGTTGAAGCTCACCCGGTCGTGGAGCTTCCTCGACCGGCACGAGCGCGGCTGGAAGCCGGACGCAGACGATGCTCCACCTGCCCCGGCGTTCGAGGTGGTCGAGGTCCTCGCCGAGGCGGAGGAGCGGGGTGCACTCGACGCGGCCGAGTACCGCAGCATCCGCGACTCGATCTGGGACCCCGAGCGCCCGGTCGCCGCAGTGCGCCGCGAGCTGACCGAGCGCTTTCCCCGACCCGCGGCGGAGCCAGCCCCGACGGAGGTGCGCCTCGGGCAGCTGGCGAGAACGGCGCGCCGGCTCGCCGAGGAGCTGCGGGTGTGCCGCGGGGTGCCGGCGTCGGTGCGGACCCAGGCGGACGACCTCGCGGCGGCCGTGGAGTCTCTGGCAGTCGACCGTCGACCAAACTGAGCCAGGCGCCCCGGCGGGCAGTCCTGCTGCGGACGTTGGCCCCGTGTGGTCTGCCCTGCGCGAAACCCGGGCATATATTGGACAGGAGTACCGTTCTCGCGGCAGCGTCGGAGGTGGCGCGGGCGTCCAGGTCTGTGCTGGAGTCGTCTGGTCGTCGATCAGGGCCACTGGCCCTGGAGGTCCAGAGAGGGTGAAGAAGGAGCACACCGTCAATCTGTCCTGCTCGTTCTGCGGGAAGTCCCAGCGCGAGGTGCGCAAGCTCATCGCCGGGCCGACGGTCTACATCTGCGACGAGTGCATCAAGCTCTGCAACGACATCATCGCCGAGGAGCACGACCGCGAGGAGGGCAAGCCGCAGGTCTCGTTGCCCACCCCGACCGAGATCAAGTCGTTCCTCGACGACTACGTCATCGGCCAGGACCACGCCAAGAAGGTCCTCGCGGTGGCGGTGTACAACCACTACAAGCGCATCTACCAGAAGAAGCCTCCCGCCCGGCCCCGCCCCGGCGTGAAGGCCGCGGGGCACGAGGACGTCGAGCTCAGCAAGAGCAACATCCTCCTCATCGGCCCCACCGGCAGCGGCAAGACGCTGCTCGCCCAGAGCCTGGCGCGCTTCCTCAACGTCCCCTTCACCATCGCCGACGCGACCAGCCTCACCGAGGCTGGCTACGTGGGCGAGGACGTCGAGAA
>JADGQZ010000289.1 GCA_017881345.1 Myxococcaceae bacterium
AGAAGCCCTTCATCATCACGACCGCCATCATGGTGCTCGTCATGGCCGGCGGCGCCGTCGCGCTCGACTACTTCATGGGCAAGGAAAGCGCGGACGCCCAGACCTACAGCGTGGGCGTGGCCGCCTCCGCCGCTGACCTCGCCCCCGCCCTGCAGGCCACCGGGGAGGCGCTGGGGCTTGACGTCGAAACGCTCGACGTCGCCGATCGGGCCGCCGCCGAGGCCGGCTTCGAGGACGAGACCATCGATGCCTTCCTCTCCGGCTCCCCGGGCGACCTCGACCTCCTCTTCCCCTCGCAGGTCGACGGGACGATCGAGCAGCTGGTGACCGCCTCCGCCCAGTCGCTCGCCCTCGGCACGGAGATCGCGGCACTGGGCGGCGATCCAGCCGTGGTGAGCGCGGCCATCCAGGGCTCCGCGCCGACCATCAGCTTCGCCACGGACCTCAGCGCGATGGAGGGCCCCGATTACCTCGTGGCAATGCTCTCCACCTCGCTCCTGCTCTTCGCCCTCATCAACTCCGGCAGCCAGATCGCGATGGGCGTGCTGGAGGAGAAGACCTCCCGGGTGGTGGAACTGCTCCTCGCCACCCTGAAGCCCACCCAGCTGTTCGCCGGCAAGGTGTTCGGGAACGGGGTGCTCGGCTTGGGCCAGGTGGCCGCCTACGGGCTCGCGTTCTTCGCCGGCGCAACCGCCGTGGACCTGTTCGCCGGTTTCGAGCTGGACCTCGGCCGACAGGCCGCGTGGGCGCTGCTCTGGTTCCTCCTCGGCTTCGCGATCTACGCCGTGCTGTGGGGCTCGCTAGCCTCGCTGGTCTCGCGGCAGGAGGACATCGGCACCGTCACGGCACCGGTCACGATACTGATGCTCGCGCCGTTCTACCTCGCCACCTTCCTCGTGCCCACGGACCCGGACGGCACCGCCACACGGGTGCTCAGCATGATCCCGTTCTTCGCGCCCTTCATGATGCCGATGCGCACCGCGCTCACCGACGTCCCTGCGATGGAGATGGCGATCGCCGTGGGCGGCTGCCTGGTCCTCTTGCCCTTCCTCGTGTGGGGCGCCGCCCGGATGTACCAGCGCGGCGTGATGCACACCGGCGGGAAGATGTCGGTCCGGCAGGCGCTCCGTCGCGGCTGAGGCTTTCACCGCATCGAGATTCTCGATGTCGAGTAATCTGGGGGCCATGGACCACGAGCGCGCAAGGGACGAGGTCGACCGCATCGTCGACGCATGGGCGAACGAGCGCCCCGACCTGGACCTCGAACCCCTCCAGGTGTTCTCCCGCGTGTCCCGCCTCGCCCGCCTCCTCGAGATCGCACGCCGGAAGGCGTTCTCCACCCAGGCCTTGGAGGCGTGGGAGTTCGACGTGCTCTCCGCGCTCCGCCGCGCCGGCGAGCCCTACGAACTCACCCCCGGCACCCTCATCGAGGAGACCCTGGTCTCCTCAGGCACGATGACCAACCGCATCGACCGGCTCGTGGCGGCGGGCCTCGTTGAGCGCGAGGCGGACAGCCGAGACCGACGGGTGGTGCGCGTACGCCTCACTGCGGCGGGCAAGATCGCCGTGGACGCCGCGATGACGCACCTTCTTGAATTCGAACTCGAGCACCTCGAGCCGCTCAGCGCCCGCGAGCGTGCAGCCCTTGCGAATCACCTCCGCCAGCTGCTGGTGCCTTTCGACACCGGGGAGAACGGCTGATTCGGTCGGCGGGCCCGCCCGCGGTCGATAGGGTCGGAGCATGAGCGAGAGCGGCCTGCGGCTGGCACGGGAGAAGATGGCGGCGGCGGGGGTCAACGAGGCCGCGATCGAGGTCTTCACCCACTACTACGGGCAGTTGGAGGAGGGTGCCACCGGCATCATCCCGGAGGACTCGATCGCACCACTGGCCGACCCACCCTCGCTGGACGAGGTGGAGATCGAGGATTCGCAGGGGCGCGCCGCCCTGGCCGCCACGGGGATCATCAAGCGCAACGGCGGGCTCGGGACGTCGATGGGGATGGACCGGGCGAAGTCGCTGCTGGAGGTGCGCGACGGCAAGTCCTTCCTCGACATCGCGGTCCACCAGGTGCTGGCCGCACGGGAGCGGACCGGCGCCAGACTGCCCCTCCTGCTGCTGGACTCCGCCAACACCCACGCGGACTCGATCGCCGCGCTGGCCGCGTACCCGGAGTTGGCGGTCGAGGGGCTGCCGCTCGACGTGGTCCAGAGCCTCGAGCCGAAGCTCCGGGTTGACGACCTCACCCCGGTTGAGGTGCCCGCCGACCCGAAGCTCGAGTGGTGCCCACCGGGGCACGGCGACCTCTACCCGACGCTGTTCTCGAGCGGGGTGCTGGACTCCCTGATCGACGCGGGCTTCCGGTTCGCCTCTGTGAGCAACTCGGACAACCTCGGGGCGGCGCCCGACGAGCGCCTTGCCGGATGGTTCGCCGGCACCGGCGCGCCCTACGCCGCTGAGGTGTGCCGCCGCACCGCGATGGACCGCAAGGGCGGGCACCTCGCCGTGCGGCGCTCCGACGGCCAGCTGATCCTGCGCGACACCGCGCAGACGGCCCCCGAGGAGATGGACCACTTCACGGACGAGCATCGGCACCCGTTCTTCCACTGCAACAACCTGTGGTTCGACCTCCACGTCCTGCGCGCCATCCTCGCGGAGCGCCACGGGGTGCTCGGACTGCCGCTCATCCGCAACCTGAAGACCGCCGACCTGCGCGACCCGTCCAGCCCGGCGGTGTACCAGATCGAGACCGCGATGGGCGCGGCGGTGGAGGGGTTCGCGGGCGCCCGGGCGATCGCGGTGCCCCGCAGCCGCTTCCTGCCGGTGAAGACGACGAATGAGCTCCTGCTCCTGCGGTCCGACGTCTACTCCCTGGATTCGGATGGGAAGCTCGCCATGGAGCGTGAGACGGCGCCCCTGGTCGCCCTTGGTCAGCGCTACCGGAGAATCGACCAGTTCGAGCATCGCTTCCCCGCCGGTGCGC
>JADGQZ010000290.1 GCA_017881345.1 Myxococcaceae bacterium
GATCTGCGCCCGATCCATCTCCGTGGTGCGCTCGCGGTCCACCATCCGCGGGATGGACGGGCGGGTGACGCGGAGGAGCTCGGGGTTCGGCTCGGGGACGACGTTCTCGCCCTTGCGGCCCCTCCGGATCTTTTCCTGGAGGCGGAGGAACCCGTGCATCAGCGCCTCGGGGTTCGGAGGGCAGCCGGGCACGTAGACGTCGACCGGGAGGAACGTGTCCACCCCGGGGACGACCGAGTACAGGTTCCGGTAGAAGTCGCCGGAGATCGCGCACGACCCCATGGCGATGCACCACTTGGGCTCGGGCATCTGGTCCCAGAGCTTCTTCATCCGCGGCGCCATCTTCACGGTGATGGTCCCCGCCACCACCATCACGTCCGCCTGGCGCGGGGTGGCGCGGACGATGGTGCCCATCCGGTCGAGGTCCACCCGGCTCGCCGCCGCGGCCATGAACTCGATACCGCAGCAGCTCGTCGCCATGGGGAACACCCAGAGGGCGTTGCTCATGCCCCAGGTGAGCACGTCGTCGAGCACCGCGGTGGCCACCGAGAGCCCCGGTATGTTGAGGAGCGTCCGGTAGAGCGGGTGCTCGAAGGCTGCTCCGTCGTCGACCGTCTTCACACCCACTCGAGTGCTCCCTTCCGGATCGCCCACGCCCATCCGAGCATCAGGACTCCCACGAACGTCCCCACCGCCACCAGGCCGGTCGTCCCCACCTCCCGGACGATGGTGCTCCAGGGCAGGATGAGCGCGGCCTCGATGTCGAAGAGGACGAAGAAGAGCGCCACCACGTAGTAGCGAGCGTGGAAGCGCACCCAGGCCATGCCCTGGGGCGTCTCGCCGCACTCGTAGGTCTCGCGCTTCAGCGGGCTGTCGACGCGCGCGCGCACGCGGAGGATCTTCGCGCCGACGAGCAGGCTCCCGATGGCGAGGAAGGAGATGACGAGGAATGAGAGGAGGGCGAGGCCCTGGGTCATGCGCGTGCTCCGGGGCCCCAGGTCCTACTGCGCGACGGGGTCGTCCGCATAGGCCTCTGAATCGTCGTTCTTCTCCGGGCAGCGCGCCAGCTCGGCCTTCACCAGCAACTGGTGGTGTATTTCCTCGTCCCGGAGCTCCTGGAAGAAGACCCTCAACTCAGGGTCCTTGACGCGGGGCAGCGCCTCCTCGAAGAAATCGTGGGCCTTGACCTCGGCAGCGAGCACGGTCTCGAGCGCTCGGCGCACGCCCATGAAGGCCCGGGCCCCGTCGTAGGTCGGCGCCTCCACGTCGAAGATGTTCCGGCGCCCCACCGTGGAGGGGGCGTCGCCGAAGAGGGCCTGGCGCCGCTCGAGCAGCTCGGCCCGGTGGCGGTCCTCGATGCGCGCCATGCGGGTGAAGAAGTCGGCCACCTCGGGCGTGTCGTGGGTCGCGAGCTGCTCGGCGAACTCCCAGTAGCGGTCGCGCGCCTCCTCCTCGATGAGGACCGCCAGGTCGAGCGCGTCCCGGAGCGTGAGCCGCTCGACGTCGATGCCGGTGATGGGAGCCATGGTGCCCTCCTTCATGATCTCAGGTACGCCTCGAGGACCCGCGACCGCGGCCGGGGCTCGCCCCTCTGAAGCTCCGTCTGCCGCTGGCGCATCAGCGCGTCGTAGGTCGGGGGGGGATCCGGATTCCGGTAGAACATCCCGGTGTACAGCTCGGTCCCGTACGCCCGGGCGAGGTCCAGCGCCGCGAGCTGATTCGCCGGGTCGTGGCCCAGGCTGGCCAGCGGCTTCATCTGGGCCTTGTGCGCCCGGAGCTGCTGCTCCTCCTGGCCGAAGGTCACGCAGGGCGACTGGATGTTGACGAAGGAGAAGCCGGGGTAACGGATCGCCTCCTCGATGATCGTGGTCATCCCGGGCATGTCCGCCGGGGTGGCCTGCGCCACGAAGCCCGCGCCGTAGGCCAGCACGGTGAGCAGCGGGTTGATGGGCTGCTCGAGGCTGCCGTACGGCGAGGTGACGGTCTTCAGGCCACGGGTCGCGGTCGGCGAGAGCTGGCCCTTGGTGAGCCCGTACACCTGGTTGTCCATGACCAGGTACGTGAGGTCCACGTTGCGCCGGATGGCGTGCGGCACGTGCCCGCCGCCGATGGAGAAGCCGTCGCCGTCGCCGCCCGCCACCACCACCAGGAGGTCCGGGTTGGCGAGCTTCACTCCCTGCGCGATCGGGAGCGCACGGCCGTGAACGCTGTTGAACCCGTAGGCGGTCGTGTAGCCGGGGATCCGGCTCGAGCAGCCGATCCCGGAGATGAAGGCGATCTCGTGGGGCGGGCGGCCGACCGCGCTGAGCGCCCGGTAGAGCGCCTGCAGCACGCCGAAGTCGCCGCACCCGGGGCACCAGATGGGCTTGAGCGGGCTCTTGTAGTCGTTGGGAGCGAGGAAGGATTCCATCTACAGACCCTCCGCCTGCTGCTGGAGCCGCGCGACCACCTCGTCGGCGCGGAACGGCTGGGCCCCGCTCCGGGCGAACGAGGTCACCCCGGCGGGCACGTCGATGAACATCCTGAGGATCCGGTACAGCTGCCCCTGGTGCGACAGCTCGAGGACGAGGCCGCGCCGGACGGAGGCGAAGAACGCGCGGTAGACGGGCTCGGCCACGGGATAGAGGAGGTACGGGACGAGGAGCTTCAGGGGAAGACCGCGGGCCCGGGCCAGCGTGAACGCCTCCCGGGCGACCCCGGCCGAGCTGCCCCAGCTCACGAGCGCCAGCGGCGCGTCCCGCGGGCCCTGGTGCTCGAAGAGGTCGGCACGATCCTGGAGCGGGTCGAGCTTCCGGAAGCGCTTGGCGTTCATCGCCGCGTGCACCGCCCCGCTCGCGGTCGGCGCTCCCTTGCGGTCGTGCTCGATCCCGGCAGCGAGGTAGTTCCCGCCCTTCATCCCGGGGTGGCTGATGGGGCTCACCCCGGTGGGCATGTCGGCGAACCGCTGGTACCCCTGGGCCAGCTGCTCCTCGGTCGGCCGCAGCCGCTCGAGGATCTCGAAGCCCGAGACGTCGATCGGGTCCACGGTCTCCTTGCGCTGGGCGATCTCCTGATCGGAGAGGATGACCACCGGCGTCTGGTACTTCTCGGCGAGGTTGAAGGCCTCCACCGTGAGGCGAAAGGTGTCCTCGACGCTGGTCGGCGCGAGCACCGGACGGAGCACGTCGCCGTGGGCGCTGAACGCCGCCTGGAACAGGTCCGACTGCTCGGGCTTGGTGGGAAGCCCGGTGGAGGGGCCGCCACGCTGCACGTTGAGGAGGACCAGCGGCAGCTCGGCGATGGTGGCCAGGCCCAGCATCTCGGTCTTGAGCGACATCCCCGGGCCCGAGGTGGCGGTCATGGACTTCTTGCCGGCGAACGACGCGCCCACGGCCGCGCCCACGCCGCTGATCTCGTCCTCGGCCTGGAGGACGACGCCGCCATACTTCGGCAGCTCGCGAGAAAGGATCTGCATGACCTCGGTGGAGGGAGTGATGGGATAGCCGCCGAAGAACTCGCAGCCGCTGAAGACGGCAGCCGAGGCGCACATCTCGTTGCCGTCGCACAGGAGCTTCGGCTGCGGCGCGGCAGGGCGGGCCAGCGCACGGGGGTGGGCGAGCGGGTTCGCGGTGGCGAAGGCCAGACCCGCGGCGAGTGCCTTCCGGTTCGCCTCGAGCAGCCCCTCTCCCTTCTTGGCGAACTTCTTCTCCAGCCCGCGCTCCAGCGCCTCACGAGGAACGCCGAACCACCCGGAGAGCACGCCCAGGACGACGCTGGTCTTGGCCCGGTCGGTGCCCGCGGCGGACTTGGCGAGCTCGGACAGCGGCACCGAGCGGATCTCCCTTGCGAGCTGGTCGGGCGGGGCGAGGTCCGCGGGTGGCGCGCCGGCCTTGGCCTCGTGGATGAGCACCGTGTCCGGCCCGATGGGGAGCTCCGCCCCGAAGCGGCGGAAGTCCTCCCAGTTGAGCGCCACGGCGACGTCCAGGACACCGCCCGGATTGAGCACCTTGCGCGTGGAGAGGCGGACCCGGCAGGAGGACTCGCCCCCGCGGATCTGCGAACCGAAGCTCTTGGTCATCAGGGCGTAGAAGCCCTGGGACGACGCCGCGCCGAGGAGGGATTCTCCCGCGCTCACGACGCCGTCTCCGCCCGAACCGGCAAGACCGACGACGAGGTCCTCGCGCATCTGCAGCTCCGCAATGTTTGTTGTTGAACTGTCACGGACACTCCCGCGTCCGCGCGGCCGATGCAAGCGACCGCGCTCGCCGTCCGGGCATACGCCGCATGCGCCGCACGTCGAGGCGCGCAGAGCTTGCGCGTACGGACCGGACGACGCGGTGTGGCGAGGGTCGGGGGGGGCGAACCGGTCAGCCGCGCGGGCGAAGCTTTCCCTCGCCGAGCGCTGCCAGCAGCGACGAGAGATCCACCCGGGCCGTGCGGAGGAAGATGCGGAACGCGCGCTCGGCACCCGCGGCCAGCGCGGTGAGCTTCTCCAGCCTGGCGAGCCGTTCCTTCCCCACCCCGCTGGCCGAGGCAAGCCGCCTGGCCTCCTCGAGGTCGGAGTGGATGCGAGAGATGAAGGCGCTCTCGCGCTCCTGGATGACCCGGCTGACCATCCGGACGAGATCGGTCTCGGCGCGGAAGTGCCAGGCGCCCGTCCCCGGCTGGCGGATGCGGACCACCACGCCCCAGCGCTCGAGGTCGCGGACGAGCATCGAGACCGCACCCTTGCTGAGGCCCAGCTCCTCCTCGAGCTGGGTGGCGGTCATGGACACGCCCCGCAGGTAGAGCACCGCCCAGACGCGGCCCTGGTTGTGCTTGAAGCCCCAGAACTCGATGACGTTGCCGACCGCGTCGATGGCCAGGGATTCCCAGCGGGGGAGCCCCGGTGACGTCTCGGGCGCCGCCATGCGGGGAGCGTCGGACCAGTTGTAACCCTTGGACGACATCGTGGCGTTCTCGCTAGCGAAAGGCCGCCCCGAGGCGTCGGGCCCAGTCGGTGAGCTCGTCGGCGCCGGGTGATTCGCGCAGTGGACCGAGCGCGTCGAGCGCCGCCTCGATCTCCCGGTCCATGAGGGTGAGCGCGGCGCGCGGCGCATCGGTCGCGAGCACCGCGACCCCGAGCTCTCGCACCCGGTCATCGGCCATCGTTCCGAACGCCCAGAGGTCCTTGATGCGCCGGCGGAGCGGCTCGTCCATCTGGGCCGCGAGCAGGATGGGCAGCGAGGGAGTGCGCGACTTGAAGTCGGCGAAGACCGGCTTGCCGGGGTCGCCGCCGTTCAGGTCCTTGAGGTCGTCGGCGATCTGGAAGGCGACGCCGAGGTGCCGGCCGAAGGTCTCGAACCGCCGCGCGGCTTCCTCCTTGCCGGCGAGCCGACCCGCGGCGGCGCCACAGAAGCCGAACAGCGCGCCGGTCTTGCCCTCCATGATGCTCCGGAAGCGCTCCACCGAGAGCGCCAGATCGCCCCGCGCCTCCACCTCACCGATGGTCGCCCGGGTCATCTCGGCCACGGTGCGCACCGCGGCGAAGGTGATCTCCCGGTCCAGCACCTCCAGCTCGTCGAGCGCCAGGGTCAGGAGGAGGTCGCCGCCCATGACCGCGACGACGTTGCCCCAGAGCGCGTTCACCGTGGGCCGGCCGCGACGGTACATGCCGGCGTCGACGACGTCGTCGTGGAGCAGGCTCGCCGAGTGCACGAGCTCGGCGGCGACCGCCACCCGGAGCAACCCGGCCTCGGCGGCGCCCGCGGCCAGGCCGAAGAGGTGGACCATCGTGGGGCGGACGCGCTTGCCGCCGCTGCCGATGCAGAGGTGCCGGCCGGCGTTCAGCAGCGTGTCCGACTGGGCCACGTCACCCGACCCGTGGGCCAGGACGGACGCGAGGCGTGCCTCGGCGGCCTCGAGGAATCGTGCTGCTTCGGGCGTGCTCTCCATCGGGTTCACCCTGTTCAAGACTACTTGAACTCCATCCGGCCCGCCGTGCTTTCTGCGGCGCCAGCCTTTTCGAAGGTACAAGGCCCGCTTGGGGCCGTGACTGCAGCCTGCACCGCGGCGCGATCCACCTTCCCGGCCGCGGTGCGGGGCAGCGCGCTCGCGGGGAACACCTCGGCGGGGACCTTGAAGGCGGCGAGCCGGGCGCGCGCCCAGGACTCCAGATCTCCGAGCGCGGCTCCCGGCCGGAGCACCACGACGGCCACCGGCACCTGCCCCCAGCGCGCGTCCGGGCGCCCCACCACCGCCACCTCGGCCACCCCGGGGTGCGCCGCGAGCACCGCCTCGACCTCGGCCGGGTAGACGTTCTCTCCGCCGGAGAGGATGAGGTCGGTCCGGCGGGCCAGCACCGTCAGCCTGCCCGAGGCGTCGAGCCGGCCGATGTCTCCGGTGTGGAGCCAGCTGCCCTCGAGGACCTCGGCGGTGGCGACCGGGTCGTCCAGGTAGCCCTCCATCAGCGTCGGGCCTCGGACGTCGATCCTGCCCTCGCCGCCGGCCGGGAGCGCCGTGCCTGAGCCATCCACCACCCGGACCTCGAGCCCCGGCAGCGGGTGCCCGGCGGTGCTCCCGTCGGCCTCGGAGGGCCGCTCGGTGGTGACCTGGGAGCAGGCCTCGGTGAGCCCGTAGGTGAGGAGGAGCGGAATGCCCGCCGCGCGCGCACGCTCGACGAGAGACGGTGGGACCGGGCCACCGCCGACGAGCACGCCCCGGAGACCCGCCCGGCCGAGCCCGGCGTCCAGGCACTGCTCCAGCGTCCGGGCGACGAGGCTCAGGTGGGTGATGGCCTGTTCGCGCACGGCGGCCACCACCGACCCGGCATCGAAGCGGGGCTCGAGCACCAGCGCCGCCCCGTCGTGGGCGCAACGGACCACCATCGCCAGTCCGCCCACGTGGAAGAGCGGGAGGTTGCACAGCCAGCGGTCGCCGGGGCGCGGCGAGAGGTTCTCGGCCGAGGCCCGGGCCAGCGCGTCGAAGGCGCCCACCGAGAGCCGGGCGACCTTCGGCTGGCCGGTCGTGCCGGAGGTGAAGAGCAGGGCCCAGTCGGCGGAGGCGTCCGCGTCGGTCTCGGGCCAGGGGACGGGCTCCTGCCGGGGCCAGCCCTCGAGCGGCTCGGCGCCGGCGAGGATCGGCAGCCGGGCGGCGTCGGCGAGCACCCGCCGGGGGCGGACCCGCTCGCACTGTGCCCGGAGCTCGCCGGGGGCGAGGCGGACGCTGAGCGGGACCAGGGCGGCGCCGACGCGCCGGAGCGCGAAGAGGACCACCACCGTGGTCGGGTCGTTCGCGGCGAGGACCGCCACCCGCTCGCCAGGCCCCACCTTGCCGGCATGCAGGGCACCGGCCACCCGCGCGACCTCGGTGTCGAGCGCCCGCCACGTCCAGCGGCGGTCCCCGGAGACGAGCGCGAGCCCCTCCGGTGCTCGCCGGGACTGGAGCCGCACCGGGCAGGCGGCGGTCACCATCCGAGCTCTCCCGGGTCGATGCCCAGGCCCGGAGCGTCCGGGAGGTGGCAGAGCCCGTGCGAGATGGCGTAGCCGCCGGCGTCGGAGTCGAGGAGGTGCCCGGTGGCCAGCCCATGCGCTGGACCCTCGAGCGGGAGCGTGCATGCGAGGTGCGCCGCGCCCGCCCGCGACACCGCGCCGTCGAGCGCGCTGGTCACCACCACCTCCACGCCCATGTCCCAGGCCAGCGCGGCGAACCGGCGTGCCCGGAGCACCCCGCCCACGACCGGCAGCTTGAACACCAGCACGTCCACTGCCGGGCGCCCGCCGCCGAAGAGGCTGTCGCGGGCCCCGGCGATGCCGAGCGACTCGTCGGCGGCGATGCGCGCCAGCGAGCGGAGCTTCCGCAGCCCGTCGATGTCGGCGGCGGGGACTGGCTGCTCGACGTACTCCAGCCGGGCCGGGGCGAAGGCCTGCAGCCGGGAACGGGCCTCGGCCTCGCTCCATGCCCCGTTGCCGTCGACGCGGATGCGGATGTTGGGCCCCACCGCCGCGCGGACGGCGTCGAGCCGGGCGGTGTCCTGCTCGGCCGACTGCGCGCCGACCTTGATCTTCAGGGTGTCGAAGCCGTCGTGCGCCCGGGCGCGCGCCTCGGAGACGAGCGCGTCGACCTCGTCGTCGGTGAGGAGCGCGTTCACCCGGACCGAGCGGACCTCCGAGCCGAGCCAGGTGGCGAGCGGCGTCCCCGCGTGGCGGGCTCCGGCGTCGAGCATCGCCAGCTCCACCCCGGCCCGCGTCGCCGGCGTCTCGGCGAGGATGGCGATCTTCCCCAGCCGGGAGGCGACCTCGTCCGGGCTCCCCGGAGGAGCGCTCCCCCGGAGCGCGGAGGCCACCTCGCCCAGCGCCGTCCGGGCCCGGTCGGCGGGCTCCGTCCCGAAGCCCGGGAGCAGCGTGACCTCGCCGAGGCCCTCGCCGAGCCGCAGCAGGAACCCCTCCACGCCCGCGCGCATCCCGGCACCGGTCGAGAGGGCCGAGCGGAAGCGGAGCGTCCGCGGGCGGATGAGGAGCTCGGTCGTCACCCGCGCCCCAGCCAGGCGCCAGCCGCAAGGAGGAGGCCGTACGCCGCCTGGAACCGGGCGGTGGTCCCGAGGGCCGGATTGAGCGCGGCGCCCGTCATCCCGAGGACGCGCGACAGCGGTGGCCAGGCGAGGGGCGCGGCGAGCAGGGCGAGCAGCACCGGCCAGCGCGCCCAGCCGGCGGCCACCATCAGCACCGGCATCGCCAGGGCCACCCCCAGCAAGGTCACGTACTCCGCCCGTCCGAAGCTCCGGCCGAAGCGGACGACCAGCGTGTGCTTGCCGGCGCGCGCGTCGGTGTCCGCGTCGCGCAGGTTGTTGACCACCAGGATCATCGTCCCGGTGGCGCCGACGGCGACCGCGGCGGGCCAGACCGCTGGCACGAGCTGCAGCGCCTGGGCGTAGAACGTGCCCGGTACGGCCACCAGCCCGAAGAAGACCATGACGAACAGGTCGCCGAGCCCGTGATAGCCGAGCGGGTACGGTCCACCGGTGTACGCCCAGCCGGCGAGCACCGAGGCGAGCCCGATGGCGACGAAGGGCCAGCCGCAGCGGAGCACGAGCGAGACCCCGACGAGCACCGCGAGGGCGAAGCAGGCGGCCCCGGCGGCGAGGACGGTGGACGGCGAGATCAGGCCGCTCTGGGTGACCCGCGTGGGCCCCACGCGCTCGTGCGTGTCGGCGCCCTTGCGGAAGTCGTAGTAGTCGTTGGTGAGGTTGGTGCCGATCTGGATCAACATCGCGCCGGCGAGCGCGGCCAGCGCGGGCCAGAGCACCGCCATCCCCTGCCCCATCGCGAGCCCCGTACCCACCACCACCGGGACGACGGCGGCGGTGAGCGTCTTCGGCCTGGCCGCGAGCAGCCAGGTGCGCAGCGGGGGCGACGCTGCGGGGGCGGCGGCGATCACGGGCGGCGCGGGAACTTCGTGAAGTCGGGCTTTCGCCGCTCGACGTACGCGTTCCGGCCCTCCTGCGCCTCGGCGGACATGTAATAGAGGAGCGTGGCGTTGCCGGCGAGCTCCTGGATGCCGGCCTGGCCGTCCAGGTCGGCGTTGAAGCTGGACTTGAGCAGCCGGAGCGCGAGCGGGCTCAGCTGCAGCATCTCCTGGCACCAGCGGAGCGTCTCGGCCTCCAGCTCGGCCACCGGTACCACGGTGTTCACCAGGCCCATCTGCAGCGCCTGCTGTGCGTCGTACTGACGGCAGAGGAACCAGATCTCCCTGGCCTTCTTCTGACCGACGATCGAGGCCAGGTAGCTCGCACCGAAGCCGCCGTCGAAGCTGCCCACCTTCGGCCCGGTCTGGCCGAAGCGAGCGTTGTCCGCGGCGATGGTCAGATCACAGACCACGTGGAGGACGTGGCCGCCGCCGATGGCATAGCCGGCCACCATCGCCACCACCGGCTTGGGCAGCGAGCGGATCTGCTTCTGGAGATCGAGCACGTTGAGCCGGGGCACGCCGTCGCTCCCGACGTAGCCCTCCTTGCCCCGGATGCGCTGGTCACCACCGGAGCAGAACGCCTGGTCCCCCGCCCCGGTGAGGATGACGACCCCGACCGAGGGGTCCTCGCGGGCGTCGTTGAACGCCGAGCTCATCTCGAACAGGGTCTGGGGCCGGAACGCGTTCCGCACCTCGGGCCGGTTGATGGTGATCTTCGCGATGCCGTCCCACTTCTCGTAGACGATGTCCTTGTCGTCCCGGACCTTCTTCCAGTCTGCCTTCATCCGCCGTTGCTCCCGAGCTCGCTGTCCACGAGCGGTCGTTCGATCCATGGTGCCGACAGGAATCCCGTGACCTCACGGGCCCAGGCGTCGGCGGCCTCCAGATGCGGCGCGTGCCCCGCGCCGGGGAAGACGTGGCCCCAGACCAGCGGCAGCTCGGCCGCCATCGCCCGGGCGATCCCGGTGAACTTCGGGTCGCGCGCCCCGGTGAGGAGCAGCGTGGGGGCGCGGACGGTCCACAGGCGGGTCCAGTAGCTGGGCTGTGCGCCGAGCGACAGCGCGCGCAGCGAGCCAGCGAGCGCCTCGGGCCGGTGCGACAGCCGCCGCTCCCGGAGCGAGGTGCGCAGCGGGTCGGGCAACGCCCGGAGCCCGTCGAAGATCGGGAGCGCCTCCCACCGGCGGACGAAGGCCTCGACCCCGTCGCGCTCGATGGCCGCGGCCAGCGCGGCGTCGTCGCGCCGCCGCTCGCCCCGGTCCCGGCGGCGGCGCAGCCCCGGGCTGCCGGACTCGAGCACGAGCCGTCCCACCCGGTCCGGAGCGCGCAGGCCCAGCCCGAGCGCCACCCTTGCGCCGAGCGAGTACCCCGCCACGTCCACCCGCTGCAGCCCGCGGGCGTCGAGCAGGGCGAGCAACGCCTCGATGGTTCCGTCGAAGGTGGTCTCCGGGTGGATGGGACTCTCGCCGTGCCCCGGGAGGTCCGGGGCGAGCACCTGGAACCTCGGTCCGAGCAGCGGGCGCAGGTGGTTCCACGCATCGCGGCTTCCGGTGAAGCCGTGCAGCAGGAGCAGGGGCGACCCCTGCCCCCAGGTGACATGGGCGAGCTGGCTCATGGGCCGCCCTCCTCGAGCGCGCGGGCCACGGCCGCTCCGAGCGCCTGGTGAACCTCGACGTTGGTGGCGCGGTCGACAACGCGCGCCTCGATGATGCGGAGCCCCGGCCGGCCCGAGTCCTCGAGCGCGGTGGCGAGCTCGGCGGGGGTCTCGGCGCGGCTGAAGCGGGCGCCTCCGAGTGCCGCAGCGGCCGAGAGATCGGTCCCGTGCGGCGTCCCGAACAGCGCCTCGAACCGGGGCGTGCTCCCCGCGATGGGGAGGAAGTTGAAGATGCCACCGCCGTCGTTGTTCACCACCACGACGGTCAGGGAGATGGCGGCCCGCCGCGCATGCACCAGGGCACCGAGGTCGTGGAGGAACGCCAGGTCCCCCACCAGGGCCACCGTGGGCGCGCCGGAGGCCGCGGCGATGCCCAGCGCGGTGCTCAGGTTCCCGTCGATGCCGTTCAGCCCGCGGTTGGCGAGCACGCGGACCGGGCCGGCCGGCGCGGGCGCGAACGCATCCACGTCGCGGATGGGCATGCTGCTGCCGAGGACGAGGCGGGCTCCCGCCGGGAGGGTGGAGACGACGGCGCGGGCGACGCCGGGCTCGGTGAGCCGCCGCTCGGCGTCCAGGGCGGAGGCCAGGGTGGACCCGGCGCGGGCCGAGGCGCGGGTGAAGCCGTCCGCCCACGCGGCCCGCCTCGGTGCGGTGACGGCGGTGAGCGCCTCGCAGATGGCGACCGCGTCCCCCTCGAGCACCAGGGCAGCCCGGTGCTGCGGGTCCACGGGCTCGGTGGCCTCGGAGACCAGCACCACCTCGGCCCCGGCGCCGTCGAGCCACTCCGAGACGCGCCGGGAGGAGAGCCCGCCGCCGACGCGCACCACGAGGTCGGGCCGCGCGGCGAGCGCCCAGCCCTCGTTGCGGAGCAGGAGATCGAGGTGCGAGACGGTGGGCTGTCCCGGGGCCCAGCGCACGTTGCTCGCGGCCTCCGCCAGCACCGGGTAGCCATGGGAGGCCGCCAGGGCGCGCACCGCGGTGGCGAGCCGGTCGGCGCGGGCGCGCGGGCCGACGACGATGACGCCCCGCTCGGCCGCGGCCAGCCGGCGGCGCACCGCCTCGAGCTCCGCCTCGGGCGGACGTGACACCGGGGCCACGGTACGGAGGAAGGGAGCGCCGGCCCTGCCCTCGAGCGCCTCGTCATCCAGTCCCGCCGGGGTGGAGGCCTCGGGCACCGGCGCGAGCGGCTCGCGAAAGGGCACGTCGAGGTGGACCGGCATGGCGGGACGGGCGACGGAGGCGGCCACCGCACGCGCCACGACGGCGCGAAGGTGACGGAACGCGCCGGAGCTCGCCTCGGGGACCGGGAGGCTCTCGGAGATCCGCGCGAAGCGCCCGAACAGTCCTCCCTGCGGCATGGTCTGGGAGGCGGCGAAGCCGTGCAGCTCCCACGGCCGGTCCGCGGTGAGCGCCACCAGTGGCACGCCCGCCGCCCAGGCCTCGGCCAGCGCCGGAAAGAGGTGCGTGCCGGCGCTGCCGGAGGTGACGACGACGCCGGCCGGCTGGCCCGACTCGAGCGCGAGGCCCAGGGCGAAGAAGCCCGCGACGCGCTCGTCGAGCACCACCCAGCTCCGGAGCCCGGGCCCGGCCTCGGCCACGGCGAGCGCCAGCGGCGCGCTGCGTGATCCCGGGCAGAGGACCACGTCGCGCACCCCGCCCCGCTCGAGCTCCTGCACCACCGCGCGCGACCAGAGCGTGTTGAGCGAGGGCATGCCGGTCAGCCCTCCAGCCCGAATGCGCGGAGCATGAAGCGGGCCTTCACCGCGGTCTCGGTCCACTCGCCCTCGGCGGTGGAGCCTGCCACGCAGCCGGCGCCGGAGAAGAGCCGCGCCACGGGGCCGCGGACCAGCGCGCAGCGGAGCGCGACCCGGAGGTCGGCACGGTCGGGGCCGAGCCAGCCGATGGCGCCGGCGTACCACCCGCGGGCGAGCCGCTCGTGGCTCCGGAGGAAGGCGAGCGCCTCGTCCCGCGGCGTGCCACCGACCGCCGCGGTCGGATGGAGCGCGCGGACCACGTCGGCCGGACCGACGCCGGGGCGGAGACGCGCGCGGACGGGCGTGCGGAGGTGTGAGACGTACCCGAGGGCGAGCGGCTCGGGCGCCGCGCCGATCTCCACCTCGGCCGAGAGCGGGAGCAGCGCGGCACGAATGCTCTCCACCACCGCGGCGTGCTCGCGCGCCTCCTTGTGGCCGCCGGTCAGCCGGTCGAGCTCGCCGGGGGCCGCGCTGCTGGCCAGGGCCTGGGTCTCGAGACGGCCGCCCTCGAGGGTGAAGAGCCGTTCGGGGCTGGCCCCGAGGAGGGTGGTGCCGTCGTCGGCGCGCAGCTCGTAGCCCACCGCCGGTCCGGCCATGGCCCGCATGCGCTCCCGGACGGCGCGAACCTCGAACGGGGCGGCCGCCTCGAGCTCGAGCGCGCGGGCGAGCACCACCTTGCGGAGGTGGCCCGTCTCGAACGCGGCGAGTGCCTCGGAGACGAGCGCGTCCCACGCGGTCCGGTCCTGCGGCCGGATGCCCACCGAGCCCGCCGGGGCGGCGTCTGCTCCCTCCACCCGGCGCTCGACGAGCGCCGCCCTCGCCTGCTGCAGCAGCGCGCCGGCCCGCTCACGGGCTCCCGCGATGCCGTCGTCCTCCACGGCGGCGAAGGCGATCAGCTGTGTCGACCGCCCATCCGTTCCGAGGAGCAGGCGGGGGACGAAGGCCCACGCCGAGGGGAAGGCCTCCCACCACCGGTCGATGGGCGCGGTTGCATCGAACGCGAAGCCGCCGAACCAGGGCGCGGGCGGGAGCGGCCCGTCTGCCTCGACGAGGACGGAGGAGGCGCCGACGGCATCGAGCAACGGGCCGTGGCTCGCTCCCCGCAGCGTGGCGGTCACCCCGGTTCCTGCCCAGCTCCAGGCACCGTCGGACCAGGAGAGCGTCCACGGCTCCGGCAGGCGGGCAGCGGGCGAGACCCGGGCGGCGACGCCGAGGACCTGCACGCGACCTGGGGTGATTCCTCGCATGAGCTGATGCATCGGGCGCTGGACGCCGATGCAGTTGAGGTTCTACGTCCAGCGGGCTATCCCTGCACGCGGAAGTTCAAGGAGCCTTGAACCCCTTGAATTCCACAACTCGATGAGACCGACAAGTTCTGCCATCGATCCCTCGGTCCCGGCGCGGGTTCTGCGGAGCGCTCGGCCTTCCGGCACGCGGGTGGCCGTGGGGCCGGTGGAGGTCGGTGGGCCGGCATTCGTCGTCGCCGCGGGCCCCTGCGCGGTCGAGAGCGCGGCGCAAGCCGAGGGCGTGGCCGAGGCAGTCGCCGCGGCCGGTGCGCACCTCCTCCGCGGCGGGGTCTACAAGCCGCGCACCAGCCCGTACGCCTTCCAGGGGCTGGGCGAGCCCGGGCTGTCCATCCTGAAACGCTCCGGTGGTCGCCACGGGCTGCCGGTGGTGGCCGAGGTGCTGGAGACGTCCCAGCTGGCGGCGATGATCGACCACGTGGACGTGCTCCAGGTGGGCGCGCGGAACATGCAGAACTTCGCCCTGCTCCGTGCGCTGGGAAAGGTGCGCCGGCCGGTGCTGCTGAAGCGGGGCTTCGCGGCGACGGTGGAGGAGTGGCTACTCGCCGCCGAGTACCTGCTCGACGGGGGCAACACCCAGGTCATCCTCTGCGAGCGCGGGATCCGCACCTTCGAGACGGCGACGCGCAACACGCTCGACCTCTCGGCCGTTGCCGTGCTGCGCGAGAAGACGCACCTGCCGATCATGGTCGACCCCTCACACGGTGTCGGCGTGCGACGCTGGATCCGGCCGTTGTGCCGCGCGGCGAAGGCC
>JADGQZ010000291.1 GCA_017881345.1 Myxococcaceae bacterium
ACCAGGGTTCCGATCCGCTGCGCGAGGTCGCGGGTGAGCTGGAAGTGCGGAGCCCCGGCCACGTCCGCCACCTCCGCACCTTCGCGCACGCGCACCGCGAGGGTGGGACTGGTGTCGAGCAGGACCGCGAGCCCTGGCCGGCGCTCGGGCGCGCCCCCCATCAGCACCGAGAGGTCCTCGAGCGGGAACACGCCCCGCACGGTGCCGCGGTCCGGGTCCGCGTCGGGCGGCGTGACCTCGAGGACATGCGCCGCCTCGAGCGCGTAGCGCGCCGGGCCCGCCTCGAAGAGCAGCGCCAGTCTGCGACCTCCGTCCTGCACACCCCGGAGGCTATCCCGGGCCGGCGAGATCCTGTCATGCTCCCAGGCGGCGCGAAGAACCGATGGCGACCATCCTGCTGGTGGATGACGAGAAGGTCGCCCGTACGGTGTACGGCGACTACCTGGCCGAGGCCGGTCACACGGTGACCTGCGTCGGGTCGGTGGCCGAGGCTCGCGCCGCGCTCGCGCTGCACGCCATCGATCTGGTGGTGACCGACCTCATCCTCCCGGCGGGCGACGGGATGGACGTGCTCCAGCACACCCGCGAGCGGTACCCCGGGGTCGAGGTGGTGGTGATCACCGCGCTGGACAAGGTGGACCCGGCGGTGCGTGCCATCAAGAACGGCGCGGCCGAGTACCTGGTCAAGCCGGTGAAGCCCGAGGCGCTGAACCACGCGGTGAACCGCGCCCTGATGACGCGGGCGCTGCTCGCCGAGAACGCCGCGCTCAAGCGCCACCTCTCCCTGGTCGAGGCGGGACAGCGGCTGCTCACCATGCTCGCCCGCCCGCGGCTCGCCCAGGCGGCGACCTCGGCCTTCCTCCAGCTCGCGCAGGTGGACGGGGTGATGCTCTGGGCGACCAGCGGCGACACCGTCCGCCTCGAGGCCTCCGAGGGCATCTCGGCGGAGACGCTGCGTCCTCTCGCCGTGCGCTACGACGCCGAGCTCCCGGACATGCCGGCGCGCCCGTTCGACGCCGCCTGGCCGGAGGGTCCGGGGCGCGTCCTGGGCTTCCCGGTGGGCGAGGCGGCCCCCCACCACGGCTGGGCGCTGCTCCTCGCCCGTCAGCCGGCGAGCGAGTCCGTGCGCGAGACGGCCGAGTACCTGGCCCGGCACCTGGCGCTGGCCTGGAACCACGTGGAGCGCTTCGCCCGGGTGGAGGACCTCGCGTACCTCGACGACCTGACCCGGCTCTACAACGCCCGCTACCTCGACGAGGCGCTGGAGCGCGAGCTCCACGGCAGGGGCCCATTCAGCCTGCTGTTCCTCGACCTGGACCACTTCAAGAGCGTCAACGACACCCACGGGCACCTGGTGGGGAGCAAGCTCCTGGTGGAGGCGGCGCGCGTCGTGAAGTCCTGCACCCGCGACCAGGACGTGGTGGCCCGCTGGGGCGGTGACGAGTACGTGGTCCTCCTGCGCGAGACCGACAGCGGCGGCGCGCTCAAGGTCGCCGAGCGCATCCGCCGCACGGTCGAGGGGCATTCGTTCCTCGCTCGCGAGGGCTACGGGCTCGGGGTGACGGTCTGCATCGGCGTGGCGAGCCATCCGGAGCACGGCGTGGACCGACGCACGCTGCTCGACCTGGCCGACCGGGCCATGTACCGCGGCAAGCGCACGTCCCGGAACGTGGTGTACGTCGCCGCCCCGGCCGGCGAGGAGGTCGTGGGCCGGCAGCGCAGCGGCGCGGCCTGAGCACCCGGCCGGAGCGTGCGAGCGCTCGATTCCCCCCGGATGTGGGCCGCGAGGCAGACCCACGAGCATCGCTCTTGTGGCGCCCCGCAAGGCAACCTATGCGGGCGCTCTCGTGCATGAGGCCCGGCAGTCTGCCCCTGCCCTCCGGCATGGGCTGCGACTCCTCTTCCTGACGCTGGCGGCGTGCCGGCCGCCGGCGGTCCCCGAGCTCACCTTCCGGCTCGGTTACCCGGAGCTCCCGAGCACCCTGCTCATCTACGTCGCCCAGGACGCCCAGCTCTTCGAGGCAGAGCACCTGCGACTCGAGGGCACGGTCTACCCGACCGGCCGCCAGGCGCTGAACGCGGCGATGGCGGGCGAGCTGGACGCCGCGGTGCCCTACTCCACCCCCGTGGTGCTGGCGGCCATGCACGGCGAGGACGTGGTGGTGCTCACCACCCTGCACCGCGCCGACGGGCTCACCGGGCTCGCGATCCATCCGGCCACCGGTATCCGGACCGCGGCCGACCTCCGGGGCCGGCGCATCGGCGTCACCCCCGGCACCAGCTCCCAGCTCGCGCTCGACGTGGTGCTGGCCGAGGGTGGGCTGGAGGCCTCGGAGATCCAGCAAGTCCCGGGTCAACCGAAGGAGCTCGTGGCCGCGCTCGACCGGGGCACGCTCGACGCGGCCTCGCTCTGGGTCCCGAACCTCCTGCTCGCCACCGGGGCGGGGCCGGGGAAGGCGAGGCTCCTCACCGCGGAGGTCTACACCGAGATGAGCATGGTGGCCGGCCAGCGCGCGCACCTCGACACGAAGCGGACCGAGGCCACCCGCTTTCTCCGCGCGCTGCTCCGGGCCCAGTCGCTCATTCACCAGCGTCCGGAGCTCGTCCCGGCGACGCTCCGGGGACGCTTCCCCGAGCTCGGCGAATCCGACCTGGCCACCATCCTCGCCCACAGCCGCTTCGAGCTCGGGCTCTCCAACCTGCTCCTCAGCTCCCTCCGGCAGGAGGCCGCCTGGCTGGAGCAGCGCGGTGAGCCGAGGGACCAGCGGGTGCGCCTGCGCAACGTGGTCAGCCCGGCACTGCTCGAGGAGCTGGCGCCCGGGTCGGTGACCTTGCTCAACATTCCCGAGCGGCCCCTCCGGTGAGCCTCGCCCGGAAGCTGGTCGGCCCGCAGCTGCTGATCCTCCTCCTCATCGGTGCGCTCGCGCTGACCGAGGTCCTGGTGGCCCGCGCCGAGCGTCTCGGGCTCGAGGTCACCACCCAGCGACTGCAGCGGACCGGGCTTCGCCTCCAGCGGCTCGGCCAGCTGTTCAGCGACACCGAGCGGGATCTCCTCTCCGAGGTGGTGACCCGGAAGGACCTCCTCACCCGGCGCATCGCCCTGAGCAACGAGGAGATCGGCGTCCTGCTGGATGAGCTGGCGCGCGTCTCTCCCCCCGACAGCCCGGTGCTCGAGGACCTCCGGCGCGTGCGGGCCCCGCTGCTCGACGCGCAGCAGTCGCTGCTCGACGCCCGCTCCAGCGCGGAGAGCCGTTCGGCGTTCGTCCGCTGGTGGTTCCTCGACCAGCGGGCCATGGCGCTCCTGGCGGACCTCTCGGCGTCGAACTTCCGGGGGCTGGACCGGATCCTCGCCGAGGTGGCGGAGAACCGGCGGCGCTCGGACCTGCTGCTCCTGACGCTCACGCTTCTCTGCGCGTTCACCGTGGCCGGGATGACGCTGTACGTGGTGCGCGGGGTCGTCCGCCCGCTGGTCCGGCTCACCCGGGCGAGCAAGGAGGTCGGAAAGGGCCGGGTCATCCAGAGGCTCGAGAACCGGACCGACGAGATCGGGACGCTCTCCCAGGTGCTCGCCGACACCACCGAGCGGCTCACCACGACCAACGCGCAGCTCCACGAGGCGCTCGCGCTTCGAGACCGCTTCCTGTCCATCGCCGCCCACGAGCTCCGCACCCCGATGACCTCGCTCTCGCTGCAGCTCGCGCTGCTGCAGCGGCGGATCGAGCACGGCGGGGACCGCGACAGCCTGCGCGCCAACACCGGAGCGCTGGTGCGCCAGTCGCAGCGGCTGGCCCAGCTGGTGGGAGAGCTCCTCGACGTGAGCCGGATCCAGGCGGGCCGGCTCGAGCTTCACCGCGAGCCCGTCCAGATCGACGCCCTGGTCCGGGAGGTCTGCGCGCGCTGCGCTCCGCTGCTCGACGCCGGGCAGAACGCGTTGACGCTGGAGCTGGAGGAGGGCGTGCTCGCCCAGGTCGATGCCTCGCGCCTGGACCAGGTCCTGGTGAACCTGCTCGGCAACGCCGCCCGCCATGCCACCGGCGCGCCCATCGAGGTCAAGCTGTGGACCGCCGGTGACGAGATGCACCTCCGGGTCCGAGACTCGGGCCCGGGCATCCCCGAGGCGGTGCGGAGGCGACTCTTCCAGCCGTTCGCCCGGGCACCGGGAGCCACCCCGGGGCTCGGCCTCGGCCTTCACATCTCACGGGAGATCGTCGAGGCGCACGGCGGGCGCATCGAGGTGCAGACGGCACCGGGGGAGGGAACGGCGTTCACCGTCCACCTCCCCCGGGCCGAGAGACTGCCTTCCGCCGCGACCGGCTAGGTCAGGGCCGGAGCCCTCAGTAGTCCATGTCCTCGCCGCCGTAGTCCGGTCCACCGCCACCGCCACCGCCGCCGCCGGCCTTGCCCTTCTTCTTGGGCTTCTCCGCCACCATGGCCTCGGTGGTCAGGAGCAGCGAGGCGACCGACGCGGCGTTCTGGAGCGCGGTGCGCTCGACCTTGGTGGGGTCGATGACGCCGGCCTTCTCCAGATCCTCGTAGGTCTCGGTGCGGGCGTTGAGGCCGAAGGCGCCCTGCCCTGCCTTGACCTTGTCCACCACCACCGCACCCTCGAGCCCGGCGTTGCTGGCGATCTTCCAGAGCGGCTCGATGAGCGCGCGCTTGACGATCTCCACGCCGAACACCTGCTCGCCCTCGACCTTGAGCTTCTCCAGGGCCGGGAGGCAGCGGATGTAGGCCACGCCGCCGCCGGCGACGATGCCCTCCTCCACCGCGGCGCGCGTCGCATGCACCGCGTCCTCGACTCGGGCCTTGCGCTCCTTCATCTCGGTCTCGGTCGCGGCGCCGACCTTGATGACCGCGACGCCGCCGGACAGCTTCGCGAGACGCTCCTGCAGCTTCTCCTTGTCGAAGTCGCTGTCGGACTGCTCGATCTCGGCCTTGAGCTGCTTGATGCGGCCGTCGATCGCGG
>JADGQZ010000292.1 GCA_017881345.1 Myxococcaceae bacterium
GGTGATCGGCCTTCCTCTTGGCCAGGCGTTCCCGGAGCTCGAGGGTCAGGGAGCTCTGGAGATGGTCGAGCGCGTGTACCGGTCCGGCGAGCCCTTCATCTCCTCGGCGTACCGGGCGGTGATCAACCGCGGTCCTGCCGGCGCGCCGGAGGAGTGCTTCTTCCACATGGTGAACGAGCCACTCCGCGATGACGACGGCCGCGTCGAGGGCGTGGTCTTCGTGGCCATCGACGTGACCGAGCTGGTGGCGAGCCGCCGCCGTGCGGAGGAGGCCAGCCGGGCCAAGGACGAGTTCCTGGCCATGCTCGGGCACGAGCTGCGCAACCCACTCGCGCCACTGGTCACTGCCCTTCACCTCATGAAGCTCCGCGCCCCGGCGACGCTCGAGCGGGAGCGGGCGATCATCGAGCGGCAGGTGAGGAACCTCTCGCGGCTGGTGGACGACCTGCTGGACGTCTCGCGCATCGCCCGCGGCAAGGTGGAGCTCCGGCGCGACGCCACCGAGCTCGCTGGCGTGGTCGCCCAGGGCATCGAGACGGCCAGCCCGCTCATCGAGTCGCGCCGGCACCGGCTCACGGTGGACGTCCCCGCCTCGGGGCTGCGCGTCCTGGGCGACGTCGCGCGGCTGGCCCAGGTCGTCTCCAACCTCCTGACCAACGCGGCGAAGTACACCGACCCCGGAGGGAACCTCCGTGTGCGGGCGTGGGCCGACGGGGAGCAGGCGGTGCTCCGGGTCTCGGACGACGGGATCGGGATCGCCCCCGAGCTCCTGCCGCAGGTGTTCGACCTGTTCTTCCAGGCGCGCCAGGGATCGGACCGCGCGCTGGGTGGACTGGGCCTCGGGCTGGCCCTGGTGAGGAGCCTGGTCGAGTTGCACGGCGGAACCGTCGCCGCACAGAGCGCGGGTCCGGGGCTGGGGAGCACCTTCACCGTGCGGCTCCCGCTGATCGCGACCCAGGAGCGCGGCGAGCCGTCCGGCCGACGGGAACAGGGATCGGCCCGGCGGCCGCGGGGACAGCTCCGGGTGCTCGTGGTGGACGACAACGTGGACGCGGCCGAGAGCCTGCGTGACTTCTTCGCGCTCCTCGGACACGAGGTGGACGTGGGGCACGATGGCCCGGGAGGTTTGCGGCTCGCCGAGCAGCGGCCACCGGATCTCGCGCTCCTCGACCTCGGTCTCCCGGGGATGGACGGACTGGAGCTCGCACGGCGGGTCCGGGCGATTGCTCCGGATGCGTACCTGGTGGCGGCCACAGGATACGGGCAGGAGAGCGATCGGCGCGCGTCACGGGAGGCCGGCTTCGACCGGCACCTCGTGAAGCCACTCGGGCTGGACGAGCTCGAGACGCTGGTGCACGAGCAGGAGCTGCGACGCGCCGCCGAGCGGGCCCGCGAGTCGCTGGCGGGCACGGCTCTGCGCCGGCCCGGTGCCCAGGGCTCCGACGACGGCTGACCCGTCCCCGGGAATTCCGGGGTACGGGCACTGCGATACGGGCGCCTGCCCCGGACAGCACGACGCGTCAAGCGTTGAACGGTCGCTCCCTTCCGGAGCGTCTGGAAGCGCTCGGTTCCTCGGCAAGGGTCGTGTGGTCGGCGGTGGGTGCGGCGTGTTGAGCGCGCGACGCCCGCGCCGCGGCACCCGGATCCGGTCCCTCACAGCACGGGTACAACGACAGCCCTCCCTCCCTCACCGCCGCACCGGCTCGCCGGGACGGCTCGGAGGCGCGTCTCACGTGACTGCCGTGCAGAGAACCGAGACCACGATGACGGGACCCGAGGTGTCCTTGCCGGTGGACCTGCCGGCGCGGGCGGTGTCATCGGCGTCGATCCTCGGCGAGCTGCTCCGGGCGTTCGGACGTCAGGAGTCGCTCGACCACTTCGCTGGCGTCGTCGTCGACGTTCTGGTCCGGGGGCTTCAGCTCGAGGGGGCGCTCTTCCATCTCCGTGAGGGCGAGCTGCTTCGCATGGTGGCCGCCGCGGGGGTCGGCGTGGAGGTCGGGGCGATTCCGCCGGTGGGTCTCGACGCCCACGCCTGGCCCGAGCCAGGGATCGCCCCCCTGGCGGCGTCACCCGACGCGCTCTCGCGGCTCCTCCCCGCGGCCCCGGTCCGCTGGCACGCGCTTCACCGTCTCGCGCTGGGAGCCGGTGGGGAGCTGCGAGGCGTGCTGATCCTGGCGACCGGCTCGGGGCGCGAGCTCGGCGCCGCCGAGATCGAGCTGCTGCGGACGGTGGGCGAGGCGCTCGGGCCCGAGCTGGCCCAGCGCCAGGAAGAGGCGGCGCTGCGCAGCGGGATCGTCGCCCGCGAGGAGGCGCTGGCGGTCGTCGCGCACGACCTACGCAACCCGCTCCACGCCATCTCGGTCGGCGTCGGCACCTTGCTCCCCCGCATCGCCGAGCCGACGTTGCGCCGCCCGGTGGAGCGGATCCAGCGCAGCGCGCTCCGCATGGAGCGGCTCCTCCAGGACCTGCTCGACATCCACGCCATCGACGGCGGCCACTTCACCGTGAGCAAGGGCGAGGTCGCGCCCACTGCCGTCATCCTCACCGCGCTCGAGTCGCAGCAGAACCTCGCAGGTCAGACCTCGGTGATCATCAACACCGACATCGCGCCGGCGATCCCGCCCATCGAGGCGGACGAGGAGCGCGTCCTCCAGGTCCTGGAGAACCTGGTCGGTAACGCGCTGAAGTTCACCCCACCGGGCGGCGTGGTCACCGTCGGTGCGAGGCGGGCGCCCGACCCCGGGTGGGTGCTCTTCTCGGTGCGGGACACCGGCCCGGGCATCTCCCCCGAGCATCTGCTGCGGGTCTTCGACCGGTTCTGGCAGGCGCAGTCCTCGGACCGGCGGGGCACCGGTCTCGGGCTGGCCATCTGCAAGGCGATCGTCGAGGCCCATGGCGGCCGGATCTGGGTCGAGAGCGAGCCGGGCAAGGGCGCGAGCTTCCTCTTCACCATGCCCACGGCGAGCGAGACCCGCGAGGGAACGCCCCTTCCGGTCGAGCCGGTCGCCATCCTCCTCGTCGACGACAAGGTGGAGAACCTCACCGCACTCGCGGCCATCCTCGATCGCTCCGACTATCGCCTGGTGAGCGCCACCTCCGGTGAGGAGGCCCTGCGGCTCGCGCTGCGCGAGCGCTTCGCGGTGGCGCTGATCGACGTGGCCATGCCGCGGATGAACGGCTTCGAGGTGGCCACGCACATGAAGGCGCTCGAGCGCAGCCGGCACATCCCCATCATCTTCATCACCGCCTTCGGCGACGACCCCGAGGAGATCCACCGGGCCTACGCCGCCGGGGGCGCCGACTACCTGGTCAAGCCGCTCGACCCGGAGATCGTCCGGAAGAAGGTCGCGGTGTTCGTCGAGCTCAGCCGCAAGCGCCACGAGGCGGAGGCCTCGACGGCGCGAATTTCCTGAGGAGCAAGGTCACCATGGCAAGTCTCCCCCCCAAGAAGGGCGAGAAGCGCGAGAACGGAAACCCGAACGTCCTGCTGCCTCCGCCGGGCCCGAACACGGGCGCGCCGGAGACGGCCGAGCCCGTCGTCCCGCTGCAGCTGCGGGAGCTGCTGGGCGTGTTGCTCGAGGTCCGCAACGGCAACTTCGGCGTCCGGGTGCCCGGTCACTGGACCGGGCTGCTCGGAAAGATCGGCGACGCGTTCAACGACGTGGTCTCCGCCAACGAGCGGATGGCCGAGCAGCTCGGCCACGTGGGCCAGGTGGTGGGCAAGGAGGGCAAGACCCGGCAGCGGGTGAAGTTCACCGGCCAGTCCGGCGCGTGGGCGGACATGGAGCAGTCGGTCAACACGCTGATCGAGGACCTGCTCTGGCCCACCACCGAGGTGACCCGCGCGCTCGCCGCGGTGGCCCAGGGGAACCTCTCCCAGACGATGCGGCTCGACGTGGACGGCCGGCCCCTCCAGGGCGAGTTCCTCCGCTCGGCCACCATCGTCAACTCGATGATCAAGCAGCTGGGCGTGTTCACCTCGGAGGTGACGCGGGTGGCGCGGGAGGTGGGCACCGACGGAAAGCTCGGTGGCCAGGCCGACGTGCCGGACGTGAGCGGCGTGTGGAAGGACCTCACCGAGAGCGTCAACTACATGGCCAGCAACCTCACGGCGCAGGTCCGCAACATCTCCGACGTGACCATCGCCGTGGCCAGCGGCGACCTCAGCAAGAAGATCACCGTGGACGTGCGGGGCGAGATCCTCCAGCTGAAGGAGGCCATCAACACCATGGTGGACCAGCTCCGGTCCTTCGCCTCCGAGGTGACGCGGGTGGCGCGCGAGGTCGGCACCGAGGGACGGCTGGGAGGTCAGGCGATCGTCCCCGGCGTGGCCGGAACCTGGAAGGATCTCACCGACTCGGTGAACGCGATGTGCGGCAACCTCACCGACCAGGTGCGGAACATCGCCCAGGTGACCACCGCCGTGGCCCGCGGCGACCTGTCGCGGAAGATCACCGTCGCCGTGCGCGGAGAGATCCTCGAGCTGAAGGACACCATCAACACCATGGTGGACCAGCTCAACTCCTTCGCCTCCGAGGTGACGCGCGTTGCCCGCGAGGTGGGCACCGACGGGAAGCTGGGTGGTCAGGCGCAGGTGCCGGGCGTGGCGGGCACCTGGAAGGACCTCACCGACAACGTCAACTTCATGGCCAGCAACCTCACCGCCCAGGTGCGGAACATCGCCGAGGTGGCCACGGCCATCGCCAGCGGCGACCTGTCGCGAAAGATCACGGTCAACGTCTCGGGCGAGATCCTCCAGCTGA
>JADGQZ010000293.1 GCA_017881345.1 Myxococcaceae bacterium
CTTGCTGGTGGTGATGAAGGTCAGCCCGTAGACGAACTCCTGCATCACCAGGGTAAAGGTGAAGATGACGGTGGTGAGCAGCCCGGCCACGGACATCGGCAGGATCACCCGGACGAACGCGCCGAGGCGCGAGTGCCCGTCGATCATCGCCGCCTCCTCGATGTCCTTGGGGATGACCTTGAAGAACCCCATCAGGAGCCAGGTGCAGAACGGCACGGTGAAGCTCGGGTAAACCAGCACCAGCGCCCAGAGCGAATCCTGAAGACCGAGCATCGCCACCAGGCGCGACAGCGGGATGAAGAGGATGGTGGGCGGGACCAGGTAGGTGAGGAAGATGCCGATGCCCAGCTTCTCGCCCGCCGGGCCGGTGAGGCGGGCCAGGCTGTAGCCCGCGGGCACCGCGAGCAGGAGCGTGATCAGCACCACCAGCACGCCCACGAAGATCGTGTTTCCCACCCAGTGGAGGAAGAGCGTGTCCTGGAAGAGCACCCGCAGGTGCTCGAGGGTGGGCGGCGAGTGGTAGATGAACGGGTTGTGGGTGGGGTCCAGCAGGTCCCTGGTCTGCTTGAACATGGTGATCAGCATCCAGGCGAACGGGAACGCGGCGAAGCTGGTGAACGCCGCCACCACCCCGAAGTTCACCACGCTGCCTGCGACCTTGCGCGCCTCGGCCATCACACCACCTCGGTGCGCCGGGCGAGGCGGAGCAGCAGCACCGCACAGACCGCGAGCACCGGCAGCAGGAAGAGCGCCACCGCAGCCCCACCCGAGAGGTCACCGCCGTCGATGCTCTTGAAGAAGGCGAGGCTGGCGAGCACCTGCGTGCTGTCGAACGGGCCCCCACGGGTGAGCACGTAGACCACGATCATGTCGGTGACGCTGAAGACCAGTCCGAAGAGCACCGCCACCAGCAGGATGGGCAGCACCAGCGGCAGCGTGATGACGAACAGGTGCCGGAAGAATCCGGCCCCGTCGACCTCGGCAGCGTCGTGGATGTCCTGGGGGATCGAGGACAGACCCCCGAGCGAGATGATCGTGGCCAGCGGCATCGTCCGCCACACGTGCACGCCGATGATCGAGGTCATCGCCAGCTTCGGCTGACCGAGCCAGATGGGCCAGGTGTCGGGTCCGAAGATGCCCACGTGGCGCAGGGTCCAGTTGATGACGCTGTAGATGGGGTCGAGGATCCACAGCCAGCCGATGCTCCCCAGGGAGATGGGCGCCACCCACGGCAGGAGGATCAGCAGTCGCACCACCCACTTCCCCGGGAACTTCCGCTGCAGCGCGATGGCCAGGATGCTGGCCAGGACGATGACCAGCGTCTGCGAGGCCAGGGCGAAGATGAAGGTGTTGCCCAGGGCCTTGAGGAACGCCGGGTCCTGCAGCGCGCTCCGGAAATTCTCCAGCCCCACGAAGCGCGGCACGGAGGTGCCGATGGTGACGCTGGAGAAGCTGTAGCCGATCGCCATCAGGAACGGCACCGCGACCACCAGGCTGATGTAGATCACCGCCGGGGCGAGCATCAGCCGGCCGAGCCAGGTGGGGCTGTCGGCGACTCCGGCGGCGCGCGCCTGGAGCCGCGTCCTGGCCAGCGCCGGCGCGGTCACGCCGTTCTCCGTAGCGGCCGGGCCGGGACGCGCAGGCCCGTCGCCGGGTCGAAGAACTTGAGGTTCGACTCGTGCACCCGGAAGTCGTAGGTGTGGCCGGCCTCGATGGACGAGTGCACCGTATACGCCAGGCTGACGATGACCTTCTGGTTCGGCGCGTGGTCCGGCAGGGTCCCGTAGAGGAGCCGTCCTGCCCCGAGGTTCTCCACCCGGTCCACCGAGAAGCGCATCGGGGCGATCGGCCCGGCGCCCTCGGTGGGCGCGGCGCCCGGCGGGAGCAGCTGCTCGGGCCGGAAGCCGAGCAGCACTCCGTCCATCGAGACGAGGTTCGTCGGTGGGCTGCCCAGGAAGCCCGCGACGAAGGTGTCCGCTGGCTCGTCGTAGACCTCCTGTGGCCGGCCGAGCTGGCGGACCTTCCCGCCGTTCATCACCGCGATACGGTCACCGAGGCCCATCGCCTCCACCTGGTCATGGGTGACGTAGATGGTGGTGGTGCCCAGCCGCTTCTGGAACTGCTTCAACTCGTCGCGCGCCAGGTTGCGCAGCTTGGCGTCGAGGTTGGAGAGCGGCTCGTCGAGGAGGAAGACGTCCGGGTGCCGCACCATCGCCCGGGCGAGCGCCACCCGCTGCCGCTCGCCGCCGGAGAGCTGGCGCGGCTTGCGCTGGAGGAACCGCTCGATGCCGAACATCTTCGCCGCGCGCTCGACCTCGGCGGAGATGCTCTCCCGCGGCGCGCCCTGGGCCTTGAGCGGGAAGGCGATGTTGCTGGCCACCGAGAGGTGCGGGTACAGCGCGTAGCTCTGGAAGACCATGGCGATCTTCCGGGCGCGGGGAGGCAGCTCGTTGACCACGCGGCCGCCGATCAGGATGTCGCCGGAGGTCTGCATCTCCAGCCCGGCGATCATCCTGAGCAGCGTGGTCTTGCCGCACCCCGACGGTCCGAGGAGAACCAGGAACTCGCCCTCATGAACGGCGAGGTCCACGCCGTCCACCGCGGTGTGGCCGGTGAACTCCTTGCGCAGCGCCCTGGTCTCGACGGTGGCCATCGGTCAGCCGGGAGTGGACGCTAGATCAGCTTGCGCTCCGCCCACTTCTCCCAGATGCGCTTGCAGCCGGCCTCGGCCTCCTTGACCGCGTCCTCGGGGGTGAGCGTGCCTGTGGCCGCCTTGGCGAACATCGTGTTCAGCACCCAGGTGCTGTACACGTCGTCCACCGCTGCCGTCGCGTATCCCGGGTAGCCGACGTTGGTCGCCCACTCGAGCGAGTCGCCGAGCACCGCGTACTTGTCCGCTGGCACCGCCTTGGAGTCCTTGGTGATGAGCTGCTTGATGTCCGGCACCTGCTTGGGCCAGCAGGGGAAGTTGTAGAACTCGCTTCCCAGGAAGGCCTCGTGGAAGTTGCCCACGTAGTCGACCAGGAACTTCTTCGCCCCGTCGACGTTGTCGGCGAACTTCCAGATCACGTAGACGCTCATCACGTGCTCGAGGCCCATCCGGCGCACCGGGCCCTTGGCGGCCTTGGCGAGCCAGATCTTGTCGGCGATGGGCATCTTGTCGTTCTCGGCCGAGCGGGTGACCGAGATGGCGTTGAGCACCACCGAGGCCTTGCCGGCGAGCATCGCGCGGTTGTTGGACGAGGCGTCCCAGGCGAGGACCTCGGGGGTCATCGTCTCGGTATAGAGCGCCTTCACGAACTTCACGGCCTCGAGCGTGTTCTTGGAGTTGAGGATCAGCTTCCCGTTGGCGTCCTGCTCCGAGCCGCCGAACGAGTAGAGCAAGGCACGCATCGCCATCGCGGTGTCGATCTCGGACGAGAGGCCGATGCCCACCGGGATGCCGGTCTTCTGCTTGATCTTGGCCCCACCGACGCGGATGTCGTCCCAGCTGTCGGGCTTCATGCCGATGTCGTCCCAGAGATCCTTCCGGTAGTTGACCGGGTCCGGGACGTAGCTGTCGGAGAAGCCGTGGTACTTCTTGGTCCGCGGGTTGTAGGTGCTCTTGATCGCCAGGTCGATCGGCTTGCCGTACTTCTTCTCGCACTCCTCGTAGATCTCCTTGTGGTCGATGACGTCGTTCTCGTAGACCGGGCGCGGCCAGAGAAACCCGAAGAGGTCGTGACCCTTCTTCGCGGAGACCTCGGACGCGGCGGTGGGGTTGAGGGCGGGGATGCCGACGTTGTCGACCGTGACCTCGGTGTCGTTCTTCTCACCCCACTTCTTGATGTACGTGCCGTTGAACCACTTGTCGTAGCCGGGGACGAAGTGGTTCCACTGCAGGATCTTCAGCTTCTTCTTCGCGCCCTGGGCGAATACCTGTCGGTGCGCGCCCAGCGCCGCACCCACGGTGGCCGTTCCAGCGACCTGCAACAGCTTCCGTCTGGAGATTCCCATCTCGTGGCTCCTTCCCGGGACCGGCGGACGCCGTCCGTCTCCTCGTTCGAGGCGGCCGAACCCTACCGGGCGTGTCGCTGACGCGTTACGTCATAATTGCATGTGGCCCCATGGAATGTTCGCGGGACGCAACCCTCGTTCAGCAGGGGCATCCAACGAGTCCATGATCCACGAAGGCCAGCCGGCTCCGTCGTTCACCCTGAAGGACGCCGCAGGCAAGGCGTGGTCGCTCGATGCACTCCGCGCCGGCGGACCGGTCGTGCTCTTCTTCTACCCCCGCGACGAGTCGGCCATCTGTACCCGCGAGGTCTGCGCTTTCCGGGATGCGCACCAGGACTTCGCCGAGACGGGGGCGGCAGTGGTGGGGATCAGCTCCGACGGTGCAGCAGCGCACGCGGCGTTCGCGCGGAAGCAGCAGCTGAACTACCTGCTCCTGAGCGACCCGGGCGGTGCGGTGCGCAAGGCCTACGGGATCCCGAAGACATTCGGGCTCGTCGACGGGCGGGCGACGTTCGTCATCGATCGCTCGGGGGTGGTCCGCATGGCGTATGCGGCGCAGCTCGTGGCCGAGGGACACACCACGCGCGCGCTCGAGACCGTCCGGGCACTGCGCAACTCGCCCTTGCCGTCCTGAGTACCTGCGCAGCCCCGGGGCTCGCGCGGGCCGGGGGACAGTCCCTCGGCCCGAGCCGGCGCCTCGCGTCGCTTCAGTGCTCCGGGCCAGCCGGTGCCGGGCTGAGGCGTCCACCGCCGGCCGGCCCCTCCTCTGCCGTCCGCTGCTCGGCCTCCTTCCGGTGGTCACGAGCGATGAGCAGGTAGATGACCGGCACGAAGAACAGGGTGAAGAACGTCCCCACCGCCATGCCGGTGACCAGGGTGCGGCCGATGCTGTTCCGGGCCGCGGCACCGGGCCCACTCACGTAGGTCAGCGGGAAGTGCCCGGCGATGGTCGCGATGC
>JADGQZ010000294.1 GCA_017881345.1 Myxococcaceae bacterium
CCGGAGAAGAAGGCCCCGGAGAAGAAGGCCGCGAAGAAGCCCCCCGCCCGGCCGGAGAAGAAGCCGGCGAAGCCCGAGAAGAAGCACCCCGCCAGGCCGGCCGCCAGGGCGAAGCCCGCGAAGTCGGCGAAGAAGAAGTAGCCCGAGGAGAGACGACACCCGTGATCCGACTGGTGACCCTCGACGCGTACGACCCCAAGGTCGTCGACCGGCTGTGCAAGATCCTCTACGCGGCGTTCGGCGTCGGCTGCGAGCACGCCGCCGAGATGCCGCTGCCCGGGGGACAGAGCGAGCCCTACGACGCGGCCCAGCTGCTCAAGGCACTTCCCTCGCCACGGGCATACGCGGACGACAAGGTCCTGTACCTGACCTCGCGGAAGCTGAAGCCGCGGTCGCTGATCTCGGGCGACGTGCCCTGCGTTGGCTTCGCCACCCAGAACGGGCCCCGCGCCCTGGTCTCGAGCGCGGGGGTGAAGGACCCCGAGGCCGGGCTCAAGCTCATCGCCCGACACGCCATGCACCAGCTCGGGCACACCTGGGAGCTGCACCACTGCCTCGACCCGCGGTGCGCGATGTACCCGCCATGGACGGTGAACTACGAGGCGGGCGACACGTTCTTCGACACGTTCTGCCGGGACAAGAGCGAGCAGAAGATCCGCCTCGCGAAGTCCTGAGGAGTCACTCCTCGCGCTCAGGCGGCAGAGGCAAGCCGCGCGGTGGGCTCCACCGTGAGCCGCTCGACGATCCGCTCGGCGACGTACCGGGCGTCCCGGCCCACGCCGTGGACCATCGTCGACGACATCGCGTACAGGAAGTGGAGCCCCACGAAGTAGAGCCCCGGCGATTCGGCCACCACGCCCCGGTGCTGGCGCGGCTCGCCGTCCTCGCCGAAGACCGGGACGTTCACCCACGAGAAACCCGGGTCGAACCCGGTGGACCAGACGACGTTCGTCACGTCGAGCACCGTGCCGTCCTCGAGCACCGGCCGGCCGTGCTCCACGCCGCGCACCCGCCCGACCCGCTCCACGCCGGCCTCGGCCAGGTGCCGGGGCAGCGTCCGGATGAGCAGCGTCCCCTTTCCGTGCTGGCTCGCCTTCGCCTTGCGCCCCGGAGGCGTCGACTCGGTGAGCAGCCGGTGGAAGATGCCCCTGAACAGAAGCGGCATGACCAGCAGCTGTGACAGCGGGCTCTGGAACCACGAGGGCACACTGCCCACGTCGCGGCCGGACATCACCACCGGATGGCCCGCCCTGCGGAGCTCGACCGCGATCTCCGCGCCCGAGTTGCCCGCGCCGACGATGAGCACCTTCCCTGGCCTCAGCTGGGCCGGCCTCAGGTATGCGCTCGAGTGCAGCTGGACGATGCCCGGCTCGAGCTCTGCGGCGAAGGGTGGAGCCTTCGGCCGCTGGTAGCTCGCCATCGCCACGACCACCTGTCGGGCCAGGAACCGGTGCTTCCCGGCAGTCACGAGGTAGCGATCCCCGAGGCGGGACAGGCCGTCCACCCGGACTCCGTTCCGCACCGGGAGGAGGAAATGGCGCGCATACGCCTCGAGGTAGTCCGCCATCTCGTCCTTCGTCGGGAAGTACCGCGGCGGCGCCGGAAAGGGCAGGCCATCGAGACCGTCGTACCGCGCGGGCGTGAAGAGGCGCAGCGAGTCCCAGCGCTGCCGCCAGGAGTCACCCACCCGGCCGTTGGCGTCGAGGATCAGGAAGTTCCGCACCCCACGCCGGGCCAGGTGGTAGCCCACGGAGAGTCCCGCCTGGCCGGCGCCGATGACCAGGACGTCGACCTCCTCCGCCTCTCCCCGGGCGCGGCCCTTCGCCCGTGGCTCCAGCACCTCGAGCGCCTGACCCGCCTCCACCACCAGCTCCGGCACCCGTCCGACAGATTCTTCGTTCCGCATGACCATCCTCCAGGTCGAATCCACGCGACGGGATGTACGCGCCAGCACCGGGTGTCCGCGTCGGGCAAACCCTGCATTTTGACGCCGGAGGGGATGGGGGATTTCCCCCATGGCCCCTCAGACCAGCTTGTGGGTGAAGGCATAGGCGGTGGCCGCTGCTCTCGAGGACACGCCTAGCTTCAGGAAGATGTTACTCATGTGACGGTCCACCGTCTTCTCGCTCAGGAACAGCTCACGGGCGATCGCCTTGTTCGTCTTCCCCGCTGCCACGAGGCCCAGGACCTCGAGCTCGCGCGGGGTCAGACCATCGGGACGCTCCGCTCGCTGCGCCGGGACAGGAGCCGCCAGCCGGGCAAGGTCGGGCTCGGCCCCCAGCGCCACGAACACCTTCCGCGCGGCGTCCAGCTCCAGGCAGGCGCCGTCCTCATCCCCGAGCGCGCGGCAGGCGAGACCGATGACCACCCGGACCCGCGCCGCGAGATAGGGCGCGCCCAGCCGCTGCCAGGTGGCGAGCGCGGGGTGGAGCGCGTCGATGGCGCCTGTCGCGTCGCCCTTGCCGAGGAGCACGGCGCCGCGCGCCTGGGCAGCCATCGCCACGAGCACCTCGGAGTCGAAACGGGCGGCGATCCGCTGCAGCTCGGTGCTCGCCTCCTCCGCGAAGCCGACGTCGCCGGCACCGAGGGCGATCTCCACCGCCGCCGGGAGCAGCCTCGCCCGCGCCAGTGGCTCCCCCACCGCGGCGAGCGCGCTCCGGATGGACCCCAGGGCAGCGTCGGCCTTCCCCTGGGCGAGGCGCAGGAGCGACATCCCGGGCTGTGGCTCGCGGCCGAGCCGGTGGGCCTCGCGGTAGGCCTCCTCCGCCCGGTCGAGCTCACCCCGGAGCCGGTGCATCTCCCCATGCTGGTAGAACGCGGCAGGCGCCGCCACCGGGTCCATCCCTGCCGCGACCCGCTCGCAGGCTCGCCGCGCCTCCTCGGCTGCAGCGTCCCATTCGCCATTCAGCTCGAGCACCTCCACCCGGTGCACCTGGCAGATGCCGCTGAAGGTGACGAGCTGCGGCTGCGCGTCGCACCACCGGGCCAGCGCGGCCGTCCATTCCCGGCAGCGGTCGAGCGCGTACACCTGCCGGCAGCCGTCGATGAGCGTGCAGTAGACCAGCGCCGGAACGACCGGAGAGAGCCCCTCGGTCGTCACCATGACCATCGCCTCGTCGAGCAGCTTCAGCCCCTCGCGAAGCCGCCCCTGCCGCAGCCGCGCGCGGCCCTGGACGCTCCGGGCGATGGTGACGAGATCGGGCTCGGCGAAGCGCTCCCCGATGCTCGCCGCCTCCGCCGCCGCGGCGAACGCCTCGTCACACTCGCCCCGCGCGAGATGCCGCTGCGCGACCGGCAGCTTGAGGAAGCCCTCCTCGGCGCAGGGACGGCCCTCGCGGGCGAGCAGCCGCTCGACGCGCGCGAACCAGCCGCTCGCCTCGCCCGACTTGCCTTGCGCGTTCAGCCGGTGCCCGATCCAGAAGCCGACCCGCGCCGCCTCGAGCGGCCTCTCCTCCTCGAGCAGCAGGCGGTGGAGCCGCTCGAGGAGCGACATCTGCTGTCCGTCGCCACCGCTGAGGCCCGCCGCCCAGCAGAGCATCCCCAGGTCCTCGGGGCCGAGCGGCGACTCCTCGTCGAGCGCGGTGAAGAGACGGAACGCATCGGCCCAGGCGCGCTGGGCGAACGCCTCGCGGGCGCGCTTCAGCGCGTCGGAGTCTCTGGCCACGGTGCGGGGCATGGGAACCTCGGGGCTCCTCCCCTCTCAGAGCGGAACGTCCCAGGTCAAGCCCAGGCGGAGCTCGATTAACCCCGCACCGTCCACCGTCGCCACCCTGAACGCGGCATCGAGCGCCACACCTGCCGCCGCGCGCCAGATGAGCCCCACCAGCCCGGAGACGGTGGGCGCGGAGGCCCCGTGCTCCGCCTCCACGTAGGTCTCGGCCACCGGACGGACGGCCCAGTCGAACGGGCCCTCGATGATGACCCCGGCGAGACCCGCGGCCTGGTGCGACCGTGACCAGGCGGGGACGAGGTTCAGGTGCACCGTGAGGGCGGTCCAGCGCTGCGAGACGATGACGCCCGCGGCCAGCCCGAACTCCGAGGGCCCGGCAGTGGACGGGAACAGCAGCTCGGGCTCGATGGCCACGCTCGGTCCCTCCCCGCCCTGGAGGCTCCCTCGGCGCACCACACCCTTCACCGCCAGCCCCACCGCGAGCTGGCCGGTGCTCCCCGGCGCGCGGGGGCTGCCGACGGGCACGTTTGCCAGCCCGTCGACGACGACCTCCCAGCCGGGAAACACGCCGAGGTTGACGATGAGCGTCGGGACGTACGACGTGAACCCCGCCGAGCGCTGCAGCTGCAGCGGGCCGAGCTCCAGCTCGAGGACGTGCAGCTCGGCCACGTCCGCGTCCGTCTCGTCGAACGGCCGGTACGCCCGGGCCCCTCCGGCGGTGAGGAGCACGAGCAGCACCGCCCAGCGGCCCGGAGCCATCAGCGAGGCGTCCTCCCCTCGTCAAAGAGGAGCAGCCTGCCACCTCTTGGATCGCAGACCAGCACGTGACCGGCCGCATCCGCGGCCACGCAGTGCGCTTCGGGGGCGGTGGGCGCCTGCCAGAGCGCCCGGAGTGACCCGTCCGCACCAACCTCGAAGACCTCGAGCCTCCCTGCACCGGCCGCTGGCACGTACACCCGCCGGGCGACCGGGTCATAGGCGATGACGTCCACCCCCTCGCCGGTCCGGGCCCGGCCCACCACCCGACCCTGACCGGTGTCGACGACCGTCACTCCTCCCTCCTCGCAGCCGACGAGGACCCACCCACGCCCGGGATCCGCCGCCAGCCCGCGCGCGCCCTTGCACCCGTTGCTCCAGCGCCCGCGCACGGTCCGCTCGCGGAGCGAGATCGCCAGCGTCTGGTCGTGCCAGGTGCTGGTGAACGCACGGCCGTGGGCGGCGTCGACGACCAGGGACTCGGGGCCGTCGGCGACCTCGATCCTTCCGGACCGGACGAGCGCGGGCGCCGGTCCGGCGTCGAAGCGAAAGATCTCGATGGCCTTCCGGCCGGGCTCGGTCACCCAGACCTCGCCGGTGGGCTCGACCCAGCGGACGTAGTCCGGTCCGCCCTCGAGCGGCGCCTCCGCCACGCGACCCCCTCCTCCGAGCGGGAAGGCGTACAGGCGCTTCGAGCCTCGATCCGCAGCGAAGACCGTGCCGGCCCGGGCGTCGGCGGAGGTGACGCCCTGCCCGTGCCCCCCCGTCCAGGTCGGCAGCTTTCCGAGCGCACCCACCGGCTCGAGCCGGCGCGTGGTGGGGTCGAGCAGGAAGACGCTGCCAGTCCGCCCACCGGGGACGATGAACCGGTGCAGCGGGGTGGAGAACAGCAGGTCGTCGAACCCGACTCCACCCTCCCCGCCCGGGATGGGAACGACCACGGGCTCGGCAAGCAGGACCGCCGACACGATGAAGGCCAGCACGGAAAGACCTCCGCCCCGGAGCGTGCGCGCCGCGGCGCCCACGAGCGTGCCTCAGTTCGGGTGCTCGCGCCGAGGGCCCGGGATGGTAAAGCGTCTGCCGCCGGCGTGAACCAGACGGCCCACAGACTGCGCTCCGCCTCGCCCGCGCTGGCCCTGGTGCTCGTGGCGCTGCTCGGCCTCGGCTTCCAGGTGCAACTGCCTCGGGCGTTCCCCTCCACCGCCGATTACCGCGGGGTGGCGGAGGCGCTCGCCGCTGCCCGCGCCCCCGGGGACGTGGTGCTCCTCCACCCGTGGTGGACGGAGCGAGCCCGCCTCTACCTCCCCCCGGACCTCCCGGTGGTGGGCTACCTCGGCGACACCTCGGACGACCTCCTCTCCCATCCGCGCATCTGGGTGCTCGCCAACCCGCATCTGCCCCGGACCCCGGACGCCGACTTCCGCCGGAACTTCCTCCCGGACCGGACGCCCGCGGGCGAGGCGCGCCGGTTCGGGCCGCTCACGCTCACCCCGTACCGGAACGGCCGGGCGCGCTCCATCGTCCTCTCGGCCACGGACGCCTTCGAGCGGCTCGAGGTCTCGGTGGAGGGGGCGGGCAGCGCGCCCGTCGCCTGCCAGCGGTCCGGCGCCCGTGTGCTCTGCCCGTTCGACGCCACGGTGGAGGTCGCATGGCACGAGGTGCTCTACCAGCCGGTGCGCTGTCTCTTCGTCGTCCCGCCGAGCGGTGGACGGACGCTCGCCATCCGCCTCCCCGAGGGGCCGGCCGCCGATGCGCTGCTGCTAGAGGCGGGCATCACCTGGGAGCACGCCTGGATCCCCGACCGCGCCGACGTGCAGGTCCGGCTGGACAGCCCCGCCGGCGCGCTTCACGTCAGGATCCCCGGGGCACACGAGGGCTTCGTGCGCGGTGAGGCTCCGTCCTCCGCCACCGGGCCCTGGACCCTGCGGGTGCAGACGTCGAACCCGCACGACCGCCAGCTCTGCGTGCGCCTGCGGGCACTGGGGGCGCCGCCGTGAGCCGCGCGCCCTCGCCCACCGACCGGCGCATCGCGCTCGGACTCGGCGTCCTCACCTTCGCGGTGCTCTGGGCCACCGAGCGCCCGGTTGGCTTCGTCCGCGACGAGAGCGTGTACTTCGCTGCGGCCGAGCAGTTCTCGCGCTGGTGGGCGCTCCTCTTCCACCGCCCGGCGTCCGCGCTGAGCGATGCGGTCATCACCCAGGCCTTCGACTTCAACCACGAGCACCCGATGCTCATGAAGTCACTCTTCGGGTGGTCGCACGCGCTGTTCCACGGCCTGCTCGGATGGGTCCGCCCCGCCGCCGGCTTCCGGCTCCCGGCCTTCGCCGTCGCCGCGCTCATCCCCGCGCTGCTCCACCTCTGGGGCTCGACGCTCTGGGGACGCCGGGCCGGCCTCTTCGCCGCGCTGTCGTTCTTCGTCGTGCCCCGCCACTTCTTCCACGCCCACCTGTCCTGCTTCGACATGCCGGTGGCGGCGATGTGGTTCCTGGTCGTCTATCTCTTCTGGCGTGCGGAGGAGGACCTGCGCTTCGCGCCCTGGACCGGCCTCTCCTTCGGCCTGGCGCTCGCGACCAAGCACAACGCGTTCTTCCTTCCGGTGGTGCTGACCCCGTTCGGCGTCGTGGCCGCCTGGCGCGCTGCGGGCGAGGAGGGCCGGCGGGTCCTGCGCCGGATGGCGCAGGCCACGGTCCTGTTCGTCGGCTACCTCGAGCTGCTCCTCCTCGTGAATGGCCGGAGCTGGATCGTGACGTCCTGGCAGCTCCTCTCACCCCAGACGTTCGGGGTGGCGGCGCTCGTCGTCGGCCTGGCGGCGCTGTCCTTCCGGCTGCGGCAGCGAGACCCGGCGGCCTTCGTCCGGCTCGCGCCGCTCGTGGCGATGGGCCTCATCGGCCCGGTCGTCTTCTACGTGCACTGGCCGTGGCTCTGGTACCACCCGGTGGACCGGCTGGCCTGGTACTTCGACTTCCATGCCACGCACGTGCACTACGCCTGGACGTACTTCAACGACGTGCTGCGCGCGCCCCCGTTCCCGCTGCCCTACGTCTTCGTCATCACCGCGCTCACCTTGCCCGTCTCGCTCCTGCTCCCCATGGGCGTGGGGCTCCTCCGCGCCGGGGGACGCACGCTCGGAGATCTCATCCCCGTGCTCGGGCGCCGCGTGGGCGCGGGCGGCGCGACCGAGTGGCTCCTGGGCGTCAACGCGCTCTTCTCCATCTGCCTCATCAGCCTTCCGGACGTGCCGCACTTCGGGGGCGTGAAGCACTGGCTCCCGTCGATGCCCTTCCTCGCGCTCCTCGCCGGCCGCGAGTTCGACCGGGCCGCCGCCGGCCTCTCCGCCGCGCTGCGCCTGCCGCCGACCCGCATCCGGGTGATGAGCATCTCGCTCGGCGCGGTGGTGTTGTTGCCCGCGCTCACGCTCACCGTCCACGTGCACCCGTACGGCACGTCCGCTTATGGGGAGCTGGCAGGCGGAATTCCCGGCGCGGCGAGCCTGGGGCTGCAGCGTCAGTACTGGAGCAACAATGTCACCGGGGTGCTGCCGTGGATCGACGCCAGTGCCCGGCAAGGTGCGCGGGTGTGGCTGCATGAGGTGAACGGGCTTTCCTTCCGTGATTACCAGCGCAATGACATGTTGAGGGCGGACGTTGTGCCTGCAGGCGGCCCCGAGGACGCGGATCTCGCAGCCGTTCAGTACCACCAGGAGTTCCGCGAACAGGAGGTCCTGGTCTGGCAGGCCTTCGGACGCTGGACACCTTCGACGGGCCTTTATCTGGATGAGACACCGCAGGTCGTCGTCTACCGACGCGATGCGCCCTGAACGGCGCAAGCCTGCGGGAAAGGGGAGAGTCGTGAAGATTCGTCATGTCGTGGCCGGAGCCGTTCTGGCGCTGCTCGCTGCGTGCGCCCGCTCCAGTGGTCCGGCACACCGCGTTGAGCTCCGGCGAATCTCCGGGGACACCGTGCAGATCGTCCCCTCCGAAGGGCAGATGCCGTACTGCCTGGCGTTCACGCAATCGGGGAAGGGCGTCGTCCGGCAGCTCACGATGAGCAAGAACAATGTCTCGGTCACCTGCAACGCCGGCGAGCCGGTCCTCGGACAGACCTACCGCATCCCCGCCGACGAGGGCCCGGTGAAGTTCCAGATCTTCTTCTCGGACCAGCGACTCGAGGCGGCGAGCGTTGCGAACCAGCTCAACGAGCAGCCGCTGAGGAGCTTCAACCCGATCGACTTTCGCCTGCCGGGCAAGGTCGTCGTCGAGACGATCGACTTCATCCCCAGCGAGACCAACGAGCCCGCACCGGGGAAGCTGGTGCCAGGTCCCTCGGCACCGGCGGCAGTAAACCGCCAAGGCTGAGGTCAGAGCGCGGCGCGGGCGATGTCGAGCAGGTCGGCCTCCGTGGTCGGCCTGGGGTTGCCCTGGTGTGAGGCGTCGCGGAAGGCGAGCTCTGCGACGCGCGGCAGGTCCTGCTCCTTCACTCCCGCCTGCGAGAGCCGGGTGGGTAGCCCGACGTCGGCCACCAGCCGGCGGACCCGATCGATGGCCACCCCCGCGAGCACGTCCTCGAGGGCCCCGGTGGGCTCACCCATGGCGATGGCCACCCGGGCGAGCCGTGCCCGGACCGCGTCTCGGTTGAAGGCCATCACCGACGGCAGGACCACCGCGTTGGCCAGCCCGTGGTGAAGACCGGCGATGGGAGTCAGCGCGTGCGCAAGCGCGTGGGCGTTCCCCAGGCCCTTCTGGAACGCCATCGCTCCCTCCATCGCGGAGATCATCATGTCCAGCCGCGCGTGGAGATGGGTCGGCTCCTGCATCACCACCGGGAGCGAGCGGGCCACCCGCCGGATGCCGTCGATGGCCACGGCGTCGGCGAGCGGGTGAAAGCCGTTGCTCAGGTATGCCTCGAGGCAGTGGGTGAAGGCGTCGAGCCCGGTCGCCGCGGTGGCGCGCGGCGGCAGCCCATAGGTCAGCTCCGGGTCGCAGATCGCCACCCGTGGCAGGAGCGCCGGGGCGAAGATGACCGTCTTCCGCTGGGTGTCCTGGAGGAACGCCACGCCGCTCCGGCTCACCTCGCTGCCTGTCCCGGCGGTGGTGGGAATGGCGATGAGTGGCGGGAGCGGATGGACGACGAAGCGGTCGCCGCCGGTCGCGTCGTCGTACTGGCTGAGCGGCGGGGCATGGCTGGTGAGCAGCTGGACCAGCTTCGCGGCGTCGAGCGGGCTCCCCCCGCCGAGGGCGATGATGCCGTCGCAGCCGCCGGTCCGGTACGCCTCGAGCCCGGCGAAGACGTCGCGCTCGGTCGGGTCCGGCGTCACACGGTCGAAGAGGACGTGGACCAGCCCCGCCTCGCCGAGGATCGAGATCACCCGGTCGACGAGCCCGGCCTTGACCACTCCGGCGTCGGTCACCACCAGCGGGCGGTGCAGCCCCAGCCGGCGCACCTCCTCGGGAAGACGCCGGAGCGCGCCAGGCCCCAGCACCACCCGGGTGGGAAAGGAGAACACGGTGATGCGCGGCGTGGTCGGCAGGTCGAAGAAGGGGGCGTCCATGTTCAGGCGAGCTCGAAGTAGCGCTCCAGCTCCCAGGTGGTGACGGCGCGCTCGTACTGCCGGACCTCCCAGGTGCGGGTGCGGAGGTAGTGGTCGACGAACTCCTCACCCAGGAGCTCGCGGGCCACGGTGCTCCGGTCGAGAAGGGTGATGGCGTCGCGCAGGTTGCGCGGCAGCGGCGCGGCCTCGCTCCGGTAGGCGTTGCCCGACACGGCCTCCCCGGGCTCGACCTGGTGCTCGATGCCCCAGAGGCCCGCCGCGAGCGAGGCGGCCATGCCCACGTAGGGGTTCATGTCCGCGCCCAGCAGCCGGAACTCGACCCGCATGCTCTTCGGGTCGGCGCCGATGACCCGGAGCGCGCAGGTCCGGTTCTCGCGTCCCCAGGTCGCCGAGGTGGGCGCCCAGGTGTTCTCCACGCTGCGCTTGTAGCTGTTGATGGTGGGCCAGTAGAGCGCGGTGAGCTCGGGCATCAGCTTCAGCTGTCCGCCGAGGTAGTGCCGCAGCGTCCGCGACATCCGCCCGCCCGCGCGTGGATCGTGGAAGACGTTCCGCTCGCCATCCAGGGTCCAGAGCGACTGATGCACGTGACCCGAGCACCCGGGGAGACGTGCGCTGGGCTTGGACATGAAGCAGGCGGTGAGCCCGTGCCGGGCGCAGATCTCCTTCACCGCGGACTTGAAGAGGACCGAGCGGTCTGCCGCCGGCTCGAGCAGGCCGTACCGGATGGCGCACTCGTACACCCCGGGGCCGGTCTCGGTGTGGAAGCCCTCCACCTCGAGCCCGAAGGCGTTGCAGCCGTCGAGCAGCGCGTGGACCAGGTCCGAGTTCTGCGAGGTGCGCAGCCACGAGTAGCCGAACATCCCCGGGGTCAGCGGCTCGAGCTGCTGGAACCCCTTGGCCCGGAGCGAGGCCGGCGTCTCGCGGAAGATGAAGAACTCGAACTCGCTGCCGAACTTCGGGAGGAACCCGGCCTCCCGCGCCCGCGCGCCCACCCGGCGCAGGAGCCCCCGCGGGCTCGGGGCGTAGTCCGAGCCGTCGGGCATCACGAAGTCGAGGAGGAAGGCGGCGGTGGCCGGCTCCCAGGGAATCATCCGCGCCGTCGACAGGTCCACCCGGGCCTGGAGGTCCGGGTAGCCGGTGTGCCAGCCGGTGACCTGGGCGTTGTCGTAGAGCTCGTCGGCGAGGTCCCAGCCGAAGACCACGTCACAGAAGCCGAGGCCCGCCCGCGCGACCGAGGCGAACTTGTCCAGGCTGACGTACTTCCCGCGCAGCACCCCATCCACATCGACCCCGGCGATCTTCACCTGGGTCGCTCCCTTGTCGGCGAGCCACCGCATCACCGGCTCGACCGGGTCCGCCTTGCTCCGGACCTCCCTCGGAGCGCGCGGTGGGCGTCGGGTGACACGGGCAGCGGCGCGGGGCATGGCTCAGACCTCCGGAAGGTGGGTCCACACCGTCTTCAGCTGCGTGTAGTTCTCGAGCGCGTGCGCGGAGAGGTCGCGCCCCCAGCCCGACTCCTTGTACCCCCCGAAGGGGGCCGCGTCGTCGAACTCGTTGAAGCAGTTGATCCACACCACGCCGGCCTGGACCTTCTTCGCCAGGGCGTGGGCACGGGCCACGTCGCGGGTCCAGAGGCTCGCCGCGAGCCCGTACGAGGTGCCGTTGGCCATCCGCAGCGCCTGCGCCTCGTCCTCGAAGCGAAGGACCGAGAGCACGGGCCCGAAGATCTCCTCCTGGGCGATGCGCATGTGCGGCTGCACGTCCACGAAGACCGTGGGCTTGAGGAAGTTGCCCTTCGCCTTGATGCCCTCGCTGTCGCGCGCACCTCCGCAGGCCAGGGTGGCGCCCTCGCTCTTCCCGGACTCGATGTACCCGAGGATGGTCTCCAGCTGGTGCGCGCTCACCTGTGCCCCCATCTCGGTGCGCGCATCCAGCGGATCTCCGACCACCATCTCCCGCGCGCGCTTGGCCAGCGTCTCCGCGAACGCGTCGTGCGCCCTGGCGTGGACGAGCACCCGGCTGCCGGCGTTGCACACCTCCCCCTTGTTCCCGAAGATGCCCCAGAAGCAGGCCTCGACCGCGCGGGCCATGTCCGCGTCGGGGAAGATGATCTGCGGACTCTTCCCACCCAGCTCCAGCGTCAGCTTCTTCAGATTGGTGTCCGCCGAGGCGTGCAGCAGCCGGCGGGCGGTGCGCACCGATCCGGTGAAGGCGATCTTGTCCACGCCCGGGTGGCGGGCCAGCGCCTCGCCGGTCGGCGCCCCGTAGCCGGGGAGCACGTTGAGCACGCCGGGAGGGAAGCCCACCTCGCGCGCCAGCTCGCCGAGCTTCATCGCGGTCAGCGGAGTCAGCTCGCTCGGCTTGAGGATGACGGTGCAGCCCGTGGCCAGCGCCGGTCCGAGCTTCCAGCAGGCCAGGCACGTCGGGTAGTTCCAGGGGACGATCGCCGCGACCACCCCCAGCGGCTCGCGCTGCACGTAGGTGAGGAAGCTCCCATCGACCGGCAGCACCTCGCCGGCGAGCTTGTTCGACCACTCCGAGGCATAGGCCAGTGTGGCGCTGCCCGGCGCGACGTCCCCCCGGATCGCCTCCCGGAACGTCTTCCCGTTCTCCAGCGAGCCGACGAGCGCGACCTCCTCGCGCCGTTCCCAGAGCGCCTCGGCGAGCTTTCGCACCAGCTTGCCCCGGGCGCTGGGGTTCATCCGTGACCAGGGCCCGGACTCGAACGCCCGCCGGGCGGCGTGCACCGCCTTGTCCACGTCGGAGACGCCGGCCGCGGGGGCGTGGAAGAACGTCTCCCCGGTGGCGGGGTTGGTGACGGGGATCGTCCCGCCCTCGGGAGCGACCGATTCACCGTCGATGAGGAGCTTTGGCTCGGGGAGCCGAGGGGTCATGCTGCGCGCATCGGACATGAGGTGATCTGTCCCTCGATGGCGGGGAGGGGTGCAAGCCTTCAGCGCGTGACGTGCGGGAAACACGCCGGAGCGGAGCTACACCGCCGCCGGGGACTGGACGACACGGCGGCGCCCGGCACACGCTGCTCCTCCCGTGGCCAGCGTGCGGAGTCAGTTCGATGCCTGGGTGTCCCTTCCGCTCGCGGCGCTCGTGGCCTGCGCCGCGCTCGGTGGCATCTTCCTGCCGTCGACCTACGCCCGGGAGACGGCGAGCTGGGCGGCCCAGGGAACGGGGATGGACTGGGTAAATCTGTTGCTGGTCGCGCCCGCGCTCGCCATCGCCGGCGTCCTGGCGCTCCGCGGCTCCCGGCGGGCCCGGCTGGTCCTCGGAGGTGCGCTCCTCTACACGCTGTACGCGTTCCTCCTCTACACCTTCGAGCTGCACTTCAACTCGCTGTTCCTCGTGTACTGCGCGACGCTCGGCCTCTCGTTCTACGCTCTGCTGGCGAGCTTGCTCCAGGGCGATGCGCGGACATGGGTGCGAGATGCGGTGCCGGCGCGGGTGACCGGCGTCTTTCTCCTGGTCCTCGCCGCGGGGTTCGGGTTGCTCTGGCTCGGTCAGATCGTTCCCGCGCTGCTCTCCGGGACGGATCCGGCCGGACTCTCCGAGATCGGGGTCTTCACCAACCCGGTGCATGTGCTCGATCTGTCGCTCCTGCTGCCGGCGGTCGCCCTCACCGGCGTCTCGCTGCTCCGCGGGGGTGTGCTCGGGCTCGCGCTCGCTCCGCTGATGCTGAGCTACACCGTCTTCATGTCGCTCGCGACCGGCGGCATGGCGGTCGTCATGCAGGCGCGGGGCATGGGCTGGGGTCCGGGGCTGGCGATGGTGACGACGGGCATCGCCCTGGTCAGTGCGGCGCTGCTGGTCGCGTTCCTCGGTCAGGTCGACGACCGGCGTCCGGAGGTTGCCCGGTGAGTGACCGGTGGGAGCGGATCCTCGAACAGAAGCCGGTGCCGCTGCAGCAGCATCTTCTCGACGAGGCGGCACGGCTCCTCCTCGAGGAGCTCGGGCGATGGCCGCTCCCGGTGGAGGAGATCGATCCGCAGACGGGAGGAGATGTTGCCGAGCGCCTCGCGCCCGACGCTCCTGCTCCCTCCCCCGCCGTCTTCCCGGCCGCGCTCCGCCTGGTCCGCTGGGAGCTCGCCCGGGAGCACGACGCCTACGACGACTACATGCGCAACCGGCGCTATCTGGACGCGGGCCTCTCCGAGCCCGAGCGCCCGCTGCTCCTCCTGGTCTCGCGCTGGGTGCTGGAGCAGCTCCTCTCGCTCTCCGAGGCAACGGAGGGGCGGGTCGACCGGCGCGCACTGCTCGGGCTCGTCGAGCGGCTGGAGCGAGGCCTCGCCCGCGTCGGCTGATGGCGACGCTGGGCCACGTGGCGGTGGGCGTCGTCGCTGCGCGCTGGCGTGCGTCCCGGCCCGGCGCCCTGCCGCTCGGCGTGGCGATGGTGGGGCTCTCGGCGCTGTCGCTCCTGCCGGACGAGGACTTCATCGCCTTCCGTCTGGGGATCCCCTACGCGCACCCGCTCGGCCATCGCGGGATGACCCACTCGCTGGTCTTCGCCGTCCTCGTCGGCCTGCTGGTGGCGCTCGCCCTGCGGCTGCGCGGCCGCCCCGCGCTGGGCGATGCTCTGCTCGCCACGGTGGTGGTCGCGAGCCATGGGGTGCTCGATGCGTTTACCACCGGCGGGCTGGGCATCGAGTTCCTCTGGCCCTTCGACACGAGACGCTTCTTCGCGCCGCTCCGCTTCATCCCCGTGGCGCCGCTCGGGGCGCGGATGCTCGGCGAGCGAGGGCTCCGTGTCCTCGTGACCGAGGCGGTGCTCTTCCTCCCGGCGTGGGCGTACGCGTTCTGGCCCCGACGGCACCGGCCGCCGAGCGACACCGCCAGGCGTCCTGGCGGGCTCACGCAACACTGGTGAATCCCGCGGGAGAGGACGAGGCTCTCAGCCACGTCCATGACCGCTCGCACACCTGCCTCCGGGCTCCTCGTCGCCGGGCTGCTCTGCTCGCCCCTCGCGCTCGCCGCTCCCGAGCTGACCGTCGCCGACGCCATCCGCGCTGCCTGGTCCCACGACTCCCGGCTCCAGGCCTCCTCGGCCCAGGCCACCGCGGCGTCCCGGGGAGCCGAGGCTGCCGACTGGGCCCTCGGCCCAACGCTCGACGTCGGCGCGGTGGGGATGGTCACCTCGCAGCCCTCCGCGGGGTTCGCGCTGCTCCTGGACCAGGGCCAGGTCACACCGGCCGACCTCGTGCCGTCGCGCCTGAACACCCCGACGGTGCGCGGGGGCCTCGGGCTATCCGCGGTCGTGGAGCAGCCGCTGATCGACGCGACGCTCTGGGCGGCCCGGCGACGGGCGCACGCCGGGGCACAGGCGGAGGAGGCCACCCTCGCGGCGACGCAGGGCGAGGTCGCGCTCGAGACGGTGCGGGCCTACTTCTCGGTCCGCGCCGCCGAGGAGGCGCTGGCCTACGCCGACGACACCCTCCGGACGGCCCGCGAGACCGAGACCTTCGTCCGTGCCCGCGTCGAGCAGGACGTGCTCCTGGCCTCCGAGGCCTCCCGAAGTACGGCCTACCGCGCCCAGGCCGAGGCCGAGAAGGCCGCAGCCACCCGGCAGCTCGCCCGGGCCCGCACCCTCTTCACCCTGCTCATCGGCCAGCCGCCCCTCGCCGGGTCCCTGGTGACGCCGATCGTCCCGCCGGGCGGCTCGCCCGTCGTGCCGGTGGAGGAACGCCCCGAGGTCCGCGCCGCACGTGCCGCGGTGACGGCGGAGAGCGCGGCCGCCGACGAGGCGCACGCCCGTCTCTGGCCGACGCTGGTGCTCCAGGGCGGCGTGGCGAGCCAGAGCGCCGGCTTCTCTCCGGGAAACGTGTGGGGAATGGGCTTCCTGGTGCTGCGCTGGCGCGGCTCGGTGGCCGGATTCAAGGCGGCGAGCGCGGCCGATGCTGCCCTGGCCGCCGCGGAGGCGCGTCGGGTGGAGAAGGAGCGGCTGCTCGCCGCCGAGCTGGAGGAGGCGGGGGCCTCGCTCACCGCCTCCACGGCGGCACTCGAGGCGGCGCGGACCGCGGTGGCCGCCTCCGAGCAGGCACGCGACCAGCGGCAGGCCCGACACCGGCAGGGTCTCATCCCGTTGACCGAGCTCCTCGATGCGGAGACCGGTCTGACCTCCTCGCGGGCTCTGCTCCTCCGCAGCGCGCTCCAGGCCCGGATCGCGCGGGCGGAGCTGGAGCACGCCTCGGGGCAGCCCGTGGAAGGAGTCCGCCCGTGAGGTCCCTGTCCATCGCCGTCCTGCTCCTCGCAGCGTGCAGCGGAAGCCATCCGTCTGCCGGCACCGAGCTGCCGGTGGCGAAGGTGCGGCTCCTGCCTGCCGGGGAGATCGGCGAGCGCACCTGGGTCCCGGCGACGGTGAGCGCGGTGGATCATGCGGTGCTCGCCACGCGGGTCTCGGCCCGGGTGGTCGAGCTCACGGTCAACGAGGGCGCCCCCGTCCGCCGCGGGGACGTGCTGGTCCGCCTGTCCGACGACGACGTCCAGGCTTCGCTCAAGGCCGCCCAGAGTCAGCGCGAGGTCGCCGAGTCACAGGTTCGCCGCATCCAGTCCCTCCGGGCGGCGAACGCCGCCACCGCCAGCGAGCTCGACGCAGCGATGACCGCGCGGGCCGACGCCGTGGCGCGGATGGAGGCGGCGCGGGCGACGCTGGCCGACACCGTCCTCCGCGCGCCGTTCGATGCGGTGGTGCAGCGCAAGTGGGTGAGCCGCGGGGCGCTCGTCGGCCCCGGCGCTCCGCTCCTCGAGCTGGACGGCACCGCGCTCGAGCTCACCGGGACCCTCACCGAGGGCGAGGCGGCCGGGCTCACCGTCGGCGCCGAGCTGCCGTTCCGGGTGGGCACGCTCCAGGGAACCGCGACGCTGGTCGCGCTGTCATCGGGCGGGGATCCGCTGTCGCACCGCAGCGGCTTCCGGGCGCGCCCGACGAAGGATGCCCCCGCGCTCCGGAGCGGCGACTTCGGCCGGATCGGGGTCAAGGGCGCCGGCGGTCCGCGGCGCGCCGTGCCCCGGAGCGCGGTGGTGCAGCGGGGCGACCTGAGCGGCGTCTTCGTGCTCGCCGACGGCCGCGCGACGCTGCGCTGGCTCCGGTTCGGCGAGCCGGAGGGAGACCAGCTCCCGGTGCTGGCCGGGCTGACCCCCGGCGAGCGGGTCATCTCCGGACCCGCGGGCCTGCGGGACGGCCAGCGGGTGGAGGTGGCTGGTGACTGAGCCTCGCGCCGGTCTCGCCGGCCGGGTGGCGGCGCGGACGCTCAACTCGAGGCTCACCCCGCTGGGCATCGCCGCGGCGCTGGTGGTGGGCACGGTCTCGGTGCTCACCACCCCCCGCGAGGAGGAGCCGCAGATCATCGTCCCGATGGTGGACGTGACCGTTCCCCTCCCGGGCGCCTCTCCGGCCGAGGTGGAGAGCGAGGTGACCACCGGCCTCGAGCGCCGGCTGTGGGGCATCCCCGGCGTGGAGTACGTGTACTCGACGAGCGCCCGGGACGGCGCGTTGCTGACCGCGCGCTTCCGGGTCAACGAGCCGCTCGAGCCGAGCCTGGTGAAGATCCGCCAGGAGATCGAGGCCCACCCGGAGCTGTTCCCACCGCGGGCCGGACGGCCGACGGTGACGCTCGTCTCCATCGACGACGTGCCGGTGGTGACGGTCACCCTCGTCGGTGGTGACCTGGCGCCGGGAGTGCTCCGCCAGCTCGGGCAGGAGGTGGCACGGGAGCTGGCCGGCATCCCCGACGCCGCGCAGGTCCAGGTGCTCGGCGGGGCGCGCCGGGTGGTCCGGGTGGAGCCGGATCCGCGCCGGCTCCGCGAGCTCGACATCTCGCTGGGAGAGCTGCGCCGCGCGCTCCAGGCCACCGATGCCGAGGCGTCGGCCGGGAGCCTGGTGGATCAGAACCGGCGGGTGGAGCTCTCGGCGAGCAGCGGGGTCTCCGGTCCCGAGAGCCTGCAGCGCCTGGTCATCGCCCGGCGCGGCGGCCGACCCATCCTCCTCGGGGACGTTGCCCAGGTGACCGACGGCCCGGAGCGCGAGCCGGCCATCGTCCTGACCGCGAGCAAGGAGCACCCGGGCTTCGAGCAGGCGGTCTCGGTGGACGTCGCCAAGCGCCGCGGGGCGAACGCCACCGTCCTCGCCGAGCAGGTCCAGGCCAAGCTCGCCACGCTCCGGGGCGCGCTCATCCCGGCGAGCGTGCGCGCCGAGCTGACCCGGAACTCGGGCGAGACCGCGCGCGAGCGCTCGGACGAGCTGATCCGTCACCTGCTCATCGCCACCCTGTCGGTGGTGGCCCTGGTGGGGCTGGCGATGGGCTGGCGCTCGGCGCTGGTGGTGGGAATCGCCGTCCCGGTCACCCTGTCGCTCACCCTGCTCATCAACCAGTTGCTCGGTCACACCCTGAATCGCATCACCCTGTTCGCGCTCATCTTCTCCATCGGAATCCTGGTCGACGACGCGATCGTGGTGGTGGAGAACGTCCACCGCCACCTGTTCGCCCCGGGGCGCAAGACGGGTCTGGCCCGGACGGTGCTGGCCGCGGTGGACGAGGTTGGCAACCCCACCATCCTCGCCACCTTCGCGGTGATCGCCGCCATCCTGCCCATGGCCTTCGTCCGGGGTCTCATGGGCCCGTACATGCGCCCCATCCCCATCGGCGGGAGCCTGGCGATGCTGTTCTCGCTGGTGGTCGCCTTCACCGTCGCTCCCTGGGCGGCGCTGCGCCTGCTGAAGCACGACCACGCGAGCGCCGCGGACGAGGGTCGCGAGACCTGGTCCACCCGCACGTACCGACGCCTCATCCGTCGGCTGCTCCATTCGGGCCGGGCGCGGCTCGGATTTCTCGCCCTGGTGCTCGCGCTGTTCGCCGGCGCGGCGGCCCTGGTGGGCGTGGGCTTCGTCCGGGTGAAGATGCTCCCGTTCGACAACAAGTCCGAGTTCCAGGTCTTCGTGGATCTGCCGGCCGGGGCCACCCGGGAGCAGGCGGTCGCGGTGGGCCAGCAGCTGGGTCGGACCCTGCTCGCGGACCCGGACGTGGAGGCGGTGCAGGTGCACTCCCTGGTTCCGGCGCCGATGACCTTCGTCGGGATGGTGCGGCACAGCTTCCTTCGCGCTGCGCCCGAGCAGGTGGACCTCGCGGTGCAGCTCGTCGGCAAGCACGCGCGGAAGCGCTCGAGCCATGACATCGCCGGCGCGCTCCGGCCGAAGCTGGCAGCGATCACCGCACCGCTCGGGGCGCGGCTCCGGGTGGTGGAGATCCCCCCTGGTCCGCCGGTGCTCGCCACCCTGGTCGCGGAGATCTACGGACCGAGCGCCTCCGAGCGCGACGGGTACGCGGGCCAGGTGCGCGAGGCCTTCCGCACCACCCCAGGCGTGGTGGACATCGATTCGTCGCTCGAGCCGGTCACCGCGCGGACCCTGCTCCAGGTGGATCGCGAGCGCGCGGCACTGCAGGGTGTCGACCCGGCCGCGGTGGTGGAGACCATCGCCCTGACCCGGCCGGCGATGGAGCTGGGCACGCTGCGGATCGACCGGGGGACGACGCGGGTGCCCATCGTGCTCGGCCTGTCCCCGGCGCAACGCACCGGGCTCTCCGACCTGCTCCAGCTCCCGGTCCAGGGCGAGCGCGGCGCGGTGCCACTGGAGGGCCTGGTCCGGCCGACCGAGGTCGGGGGCGAGCCGCGCTTCCACAAGAACCTCGCGCCGGTGAGCTACGTGTTCGGGGAGCTGACCGGGGCCGAGGAGAGCCCGGTGTACGCGCTGATGGCGCTCAACCGGAAGCTGGATGCGCTGCGGCCGCAGGGCGAGGCGGTCCCCCGCTTCGGGCTCTCGATGCCCACCGACACCGAGCGGCTGGCGATGAAGTGGGACGGCGAGTGGCACATCACCCTGGAGGTGTTCCGGGATCTCGGCCTCGCCTTCGCCGCGGTGCTGGTGCTCATCTACGTGCTGGTCGTCGGCTGGTTCGACAGCTTCGTCGTGCCGTGGGTGGTGCTCCTGCCCATCCCCCTGAGCCTCATCGGCATCCTCCCGGCGCACGGGCTGCTCGGAGCGTTCTTCACTGCCACCAGCATGATCGGCTTCATCGCCGGAGCCGGGATCATCGTGCGGAACAGCATCATCCTGGTGGACTTCATCCAGCTGAAGATCTCCGAGGGCATGCCGCTCGAGGCAGCGGTGGAGGAGGCAGGCGTGGTCCGGTTCCGGCCGATGCTGCTCACGGCGGCAGCGGTCGTGGTGGGGAGCGCGGTGATGCTGGCCGACCCCATCTTCCAGGGCCTCGCGATCAGCATGATGGCCGGGGAGGTGGCAGCGACGCTGCTCTCGCGCATCGCGGTGCCGGTCCTCTACACCGTGCTGGCGCGGCGCTTCACGCTCGGGCCGGACGCGCCGGTCAGGGTGATGGAACCCGCACCGGTTCCGCCGGCCCGCGGGGCGCTGACCCCCAAGCCCTCCTGACGCGCGATTGCCTTGTCCCGCCCCGGGCCAGCAAGCTCCGGCCATGGCGACGACACGGCACTGGCAGCCCACGGCGTGCATCCTCTGCGAGTGCAACTGCGGGCTGGAGGTGGAGCTGGGAGGCGAGGGGGGACGCCACATCGTCCTGGTCCGGGGCGACAGGCGGCATCCCTCGTCGAAGGGCTACGCCTGCGAGAAGGCGCACCGGCTCGACCACTACCAGAACGGACACGACCGCCTGACGGGACCGCTCCGACGCCGTGGCGACGGCAGCTTCGAGGCCATCGACTGGGAGACCGCCATCCGTGAGGTCGCGGAGCGGCTGGCGCGCGTGCGGGACCGCCACGGCGGCGAGTCGATCTTCTATTACGGCGGCGGCGGACAGGGGAATCACCTCCCCGGCGCCTACAGCACCGGGACGAGGCGAGCGCTCGGGTCTCGCTGGCGGTCGAGCGCGCTCGCCCAGGAGAAGACGGGCGAGTTCTGGGTCACGGACCGGATGTTCGGTGTGCCGGCCATGCGGTCGGACTTCGAGCACTGCGACGTGGCGATGTTCCTCGGGAA
>JADGQZ010000295.1 GCA_017881345.1 Myxococcaceae bacterium
GGCTCGAAGCTGAACCGGCCGTCGAGCACCAGCCGGCTCGCCGGGATCTCGGTCACCACCGCGGCCACCCGGCGCGCGGTGGCGGCATCGTGGCAGATGACCGCCACCGCGGCGTGCGGCTCGGCCTCGAGCAGCTCGCGGAGCACGCCGGCGAGGAACAGGTGCGCCTGCGGCTCGCCCGGAAAGCTGAAGCGTCCCACCGGCGCGCCCTCGCGCGCTGCCCGGACCGGCTGCGCAGGGGCGAGCGGCCCGAGGATGGCGCGCGCGAGCTGGGCGATGGGCCTGGGGCAGCGATACGAGACCGGGAGCCGGACGCGCGCGGCGCCGCCTGCTCCGAGCGTCTCGAGCGCCCGCTCCCACCCGGCGAAGCTGGGGGAGGTCTGCTGCGCCTCGTCTCCGGCGACCGTGACCGACCGCGTGCCGTGGAGCAGTCCGGCCAGGGTCTGTAGATCGAAGAGCGAGAAGTCCTCGGCCTCGTCGACTACCAGATATGAGGCCTCCGGCAGCGCGAGCTGGCCGCGCCAGGCGGCGAGGGCGAGGAGCAGCGGCAGATCCTCGACGTCCAGGGTTCCGGCCAGCGCGTCGTCGGTGCCCTCGTCCACCGGGCGGCCGTCGACCGCTTCCCTGCGGGAGGCATCGGTGATGGAGGCCAGCAACCGGCTCGACGGGTCCGCCAGCTGCCGCAGGGTATGCCGCACCGTCTCCTCCACCACCGTGCGGGGCAACGCGCCGCCGGCCCGCGCCACCACGCCGTCGAGGAAGCTGCGGTCGGTGAGGGGGACCGCGAGGTCGCGCCGGAGACGACGCCAGCTCGGCGCGCCGCTCCCCCGCCGTTGCCCGAGCAGCGGCCGGAGCGCATCGAAGAGCGCGGGGTGACGCTTCACCGCGGTGACCAGCGCCGGCGGGTCGTCCACGATGCGTGGCAGCGGCCCGAACGCCCGCCGTGCCAGCTCGAGGAAGGCCGCGTCCAGCGTCTGGACCCGCGCCGCGCCCCCGCCGAGCGGCGCCAGGAGCCGCGCCGAGAGCCGGGCCAGGCCCTCCTCGGGGACGACGACCCGCGCCCTGCCGAGCGGGACCCGCTCCGGCTCGGCGGCCGCCAGACGCGCCAGCCGGTGCAGCGCGACCGTCGTCTTCCCGCTCCCGGCGCTCCCGAGGACCACCAGTGGCTCGTCGGCCGGCGCGCGGACGGCGGCATACTGCTCGGCGTCGAGCAGCGCGGTGACATCCGCCCGGGTGCCGCGCTCCTCGGCTCCGATGCCGAGGCCGAGGTGACCGGCCCGCGGCGCCGTGCCCGCGCCACCGGCGGCGAGCGCCTCGCTGCCCCCGACACTCCAGCTCCCATCCGGGCGCCGCCGGGCCTGGAATCCCTCGCCGAGGATCTGGAGGAGACGGCCGCGGTGGACGACGACCACCCGGCGCACCTCGACCACGCCGCTCGCCTCTCGCCCCGGGAAGGACTCCTCGAACGGGTCACCTTCGCGATAGCGGTAGAACAGCTGGGCGACCGGCGCGACCCGCCAGTCGACGACCCAGACGTCCGCCTCGGCGTCGACGAAGGTGGCGTGGCCGAGGAGATAATCGCGGCGGCGCCCACCCTCGCGGATGGCCAGATGGGCGACGTACGGCGAGGCAGGATCGGGGAGCGCGGGCGGGGCGCGCGCCCCGAGCTGGTGCTGCACGGCGAGCTCGTGCAGGAGCGGAGCGGCGTCCTCCTCGCGTGCGCTCGCGGCGTCCTCGCGGAGGCTCTGGAGCGTCTCCCGGCTCGGGCCGGTGGCGCGCGCCCGGCGTCCCTGCGCCGAGCCGAGCGCCGTCCGCACACGCTCCAGGAGGGCCTCCTCCTCGGCGATGGCCCGCTCTGGATCGACTCCCGGCATCGTGTGTGCGAGCGGCGGATGTGTCGTTCCCGCAGGGCGGTGTCAACCCCTTCGGCTGCCCGTGCTTGCAGCACCCCGCGCCGGCCCGCTATGGAGCGGCGGATGCCTGACAAGACCACCACCGAGAAGAAGGGCTGGGCCCGCCAAGCGAAGGGCGGCCCGGATCACGCCTGCAGCGTCGCGGGGTGCAAGCGCCCCTACCGCGCGAAGGGCTACTGCTTCTTCCACTACAAGCAGTGGCGTCAGGGCGAGCTCCCGCACAGCCGCTACCGGACCTGTAGCAAGGCCGAATGCCGCCTCAAGGCCTTCCGTCACGGCTTGTGCGAGAAGCACGAGACCGAGACCTACGGCGCCAAGGGCGGCGAGACCGCCGCCTGACACCGGCCCCGATGCACCCCGTCCCGGAGCTGCAAACGCCCCGCGCCCGGCTCCGGGAGGTGCGTCCCGACGACGCGGAGGCGCTGCTCGACATCTACGGGAGTCCCGAGGGCGTGCGTTTCCTCGGCCGTCCACCGCAGACGCTGGAGCAGGTCCAGACGCGGCTCCAGCGGATGCGCGAGGAGATCGACCGCGGGGAAGCGGCCTTCTGGGTGATGACCGATCCGGGAGCCGACCGCGCGCTCGCGTACCTTGGCTTCTTCCGCTGGGACGTCCCCCACCAGACCGCCGAGCTCGGCTACGTGCTCGCCCCTGCGCGCTGGGGCCAGGGCCTCATGCGCGAGGTCTTGCCGATGCTGGTCCAGTACGGGTTCGAGGCGCTCGGTCTCCACCGGATGGAGGCCCGCATCGACCCCGGGAACACCGCCTCCATCCGGCTCGTCGAGCGGCTCGGCTTTCGCCCGGAGGGCCGGCTCCGTGAGCGGACCCTCCAGGCGGACGGGAGCCGGGACGATCTCCTGACGTTCGGCCTGCTCCGGCCCGAGTTCCGTCCCGACGACCTCCGCTGAGCCGGAGAGAGCCGCGGGGCCTCGCGTCATGGCTCTCCGTGCTCTGCGCGAGGGCGCGCGCGCCGAGTTGCCGGAGACCGACGCCGTTGCCACCTTCGCCTGGGCTGGCGGGCGTGGTGGGGGTTCTGCAGATGAGCGGCGCGACGGTGTCTTTCATGATCTTCTGGTCGGCTGTCGGAGGGACCACGCTCCTGCTGCTCGCTGCTCGACAGCTCCGGCGCTCGTTGCGCTCCCGCGACCCGGTCGGGCCCTAGTCCCCCGGCGCTCCCGCGGCGCGGGCCACCTGCTTCCAGGCCGCCGCCCACAGCTCGGCTTCCCGGCGCGAGAGCTGCGCCCGGTCGAGCGCCCGGAGCATCTCGTCGAGCACCGGCAGCGGTGACTGCGGGTTGAGGCCGTCTGCCGCCCGCAGCGCCCGCTCCATGCGCCGGCGCAGGACCTCGCGCAGCGCCTGGGGCGCGCCTGGGTCCGGATCGACTGCAGTCCCGGGCGCCTCGTCCGCGCGTGATGCGAGGTAGAGGAGCACCGCCGCCGACTGCGCCAGGTTCATCGACGGCTGCGGTCCTGGCGCGGGGATGCACGCCACGTCCTGGCACAGCGCCAGCTCGTCGTCCGACAGGCCGCGGCGCTCCCCGCCGAAGACGAGCGCCACCGGACCACGGGCGGCCGCCGCCCGGAGCCGGGCGATGCCCTCCTCGGGGCTCACCGGCGCCCGCCCCCGGAGCGCGTCGCGCCCGCTGGTGCCGAGCACGTAGACGGCGTCCGCGACCGCGTCCTCGAGGCGGGGCACCCGGACGGCCGCGTCGAGGACGTGCCCGGCGTGCACCGCGGTCCGGTGGGCTTCCCCGGTGTCCTCCAGTCGTGCGTCGGACAGCCGGAGCACCGGGAGGTCGAAGTTGGCCAGGAGGCGGGCCACGGCCCCCAGATTCTCGGCGGACTGGATCTGGTGCAGCACGACGCGAAGCTGCTGACGGAGCAACATGCCGGTGGCGCCCTCCACTCGTGACTTTCCCCTCCAATCGGCCCGTTGGTAAGGTGGAAGACCGCCTTCTCCGATGAGACGCCTCGCCCTCCTCCTGCCCATCGTCCTGCTCGCCGCGTGTGGCGAGGTGGGCATGGGTGTTCCTCCGCCGAGCCAGCCCTCGGTCCGGCAGGTCCTGCTCGAGCCCCCCGAGCAGGTGGAGGCGCTGCCCGCCCAGACCCGCGCCGAGCTCTACCGCTCCCTGCTCCGGGCGAGCGGCTCCGGTGCTCCGGACGGGTTGCTCGCGCTGTTCCCCGTCGTGCAGAACGGGGACGTGCGCGCGGCGCCGGCCTTCGATGGGCGCCTGGACCTCCTCGACGGAATGGATGGAGGGGAGGCCCTGGTGCTCAACCTCGACGGGGTGACGGCGGACCGCTGGCCGCTCGATCGTCGGGAGGCCTTGCAGGGGCTCAGCGAGCGGGAGGCCGCAGAGATCGTCGCCCGCTCCCTCGCCACCCGCTGGGGTCTCCGGCCCCGGGCCGCGCTCCGGGTCGAGCGCGCCACGAGCGCCCCGTATGCGGCGGCCTACGCCGAGGGCGTGCTCCGGCTGAACCCCGCGCTCCTCTACCTCGCGGCGGCCCACGCCGACGCGCGCTGAGGCGCTCCTTGCTGGACCCGGTCCTCTCCGAGCAGCTCGGGCATTCGCTGGCCGACACCCGCCTGGACGAGCTCGGTGAGCGCTACCGCGGCAAGGTACGCGACGTGTACCGGCAGCGTGACCGTGACCGGTTGTTCCTCGTTGCGACCGACCGGCTCTCCGCCTTCGACCGGGTGCTCACCACCATCCCCTTCAAGGGAGAGGTCCTGAATCGCATCGCCCGGTTCTGGTTCGAAAAGACCGAGCACGTGATCCCCAACCACGTGCTCGACACGCCCGACCCCAACGTGACCGTCGCCCGGGCCACGACCCCCTATCCGGTCGAGGTGGTGGTGCGCGGGTATCTGACCGGCAGCCTCTGGCGTGACGTGGAGAAGGGCGCCCACACCGCCTACGGCCTCGACATCCCACCCGGGATGCGGAAGGACTCTGCGTTCCCCGAGCCCATCCTCACGCCCTCGACCAAGGCCCCCGTGGGCGAGCACGACGAGCCGCTGTCCGAGGCGGAGGTCGTCCGCCGCGGCATCGTCCCGGCGCGCGAGTGGGCACGCATCCGGGAGGCGGCGCTCGGCCTGTTCCGCGTCGGACAGGAGTGGTGCCGCACCCGGGGGCTCCTGCTCGTGGACACCAAGTACGAGTTCGGCGCGGTGGGCAACACGCTCTACCTCATCGACGAGATGCACACCCCGGACAGCTCGCGGTTCTGGCGCGCGGCGGAGTACGAGGCCCGGTTCGCCGCGGGCACCGACCAGGCCATGCTCGACAAGGAGAATGTCCGGCAGTGGTTGATTCGCGAGAAGGGCTTCAGCGGACACGGCCCGCTCCCGGTCATCCCGGAGAATGTGCGCGTGGAGACGGCCGCGCTCTACCTCCGGGCGTACGCCGAGATCACCGGAACGCCGCTGACGCCGGTTGCGGGCGACGTCGAGGCGCGCATCCGGAAGAACTTACAGACGCACGGCTACCTGTAAGTCGACACGGGATCACCCCGCGACCTGGGTCATTCATCCGGGCGATCGGGTGAAACGGACCCGCCGTTGTGGACACCCTTCGTCAGGGCAGCCATCCCCCCGATCACAACCGCGCGGAACTCCGGACTTTGAATTCTGGCCCGCCGATTGCTTCGAAGAGTCGACGGCTGCTGTCGGAGGAGCTCTTCGAAACCATGCGCGGCGTCATCACCAATCGGGATGTGGTTCGCCACCTGGGGCTCATCTACCGGGAGTTCGGCACCCGCTGCGTGTTTCGCTGCCTCTGGGTGCTCGCGACGCGAAGGACGACCACCTTCCTCGACGTGGTGAGTCACCACCCGTAGGGCGGCCCCGGACGGTCAGGACCCGCGGGATTCGGGACCGAACACTCGCTCGAAGATGGCGTCCACGTTGCGCAGATGGTCGTCGAGCGAGAAGCAGGCGGTGATCTCCTCGGGCGTCATCAGCTTGCCCAGCTCCCGGTCCTGCGAGAGCGCGGTGCGGAAGTCGACGCCCTCCTCGTACATGCGCATCGCGTTACGCTGGACGATGACGTAGGCCGCCTGACGATCGACTCCCCGGCGGGCGAGCTCGAGCAGGACGCGCTGGCTGTGCACCACCCCCCCGAGCGCCGCGAGATTCTTGCGCATCTGCTCGGGTGAGACGCGCATCTGCTCCACGAGCCCGGCGAAGCGGTGCAGCATGAAGTCGAGCGTCACGGTTGCATCCGGGCCGATGACCCGCTCCACGCTCGAGTGCGAGATGTCCCGCTCGTGCCACAGGGGCACGTCCTCGAGCGCGGACAGCGCGTAGCCCCGCATCAGCCGGGCAAGCCCGGTGAGGTTCTCGGAGAGGATGGGGTTGCGCTTGTGGGGCATCGCCGAGCTGCCCTTCTGCCCGGCGCTGAACGGCTCCTCCACCTCGCGGACCTCGGTGCGCTGGAGGTGGCGGATCTCCACGGCGAACTTCTCGATGCTGGTCGCGAGCAGCGCGAGCGCACCGAAGTACTCGGCATGCCGGTCGCGCTGGATGACCTGGCTCGAGGCCGGGGCCGGCGACAGGCCGAGCACCCGGCAGGCGTGCTCCTCCACTGCCGGAGGGAGGTGGGCGAAGGTGCCGACGGCCCCGGAGATCTTCCCCACCGCGATGGTCGCCCGCGCCCGGACCAGGCGCTCCCGGCCGCGGCGCAGCTCGTCGTACCAGATGGCGAGCTTGTGCCCGAAGGACATGGGCTCGGCGTGGATGCCGTGGCTCCGGCCCATCATCACGGTGCGCCGGTGCTCGAAGGCCCGCGTCTTCAACGCCGCCATCGCCCGGTCCACGCCTGCCAGCAGCCCGTCCGCGGCGTCGCGGAGGATCATCCCCAGCGAGGTGTCGAGCACGTCGGACGAGGTCATGCCGAAGTGCAGCCACCGCGCGGCCGGCCCGATCCGCTCTTCCATGAAGGTGAGGAAGGCGATGACGTCGTGCCGCGTGGTGCGTTCGATCTCGTCGATGCGCGCCGCGTCCCCGTCATCGAAGTCACCGGCGCGGGCCCGGCAGCTGGCGAGCGCGTCCGCCGGGGCGATGCCGGCCTTCACCATGCCCTCGAGCGCCGCGAGCTCCACGTCGCGCCAGCGGCGGAGCCGGGCGGGCGCGGTCCACAGCGCCACCATCTCCGGACGTGAATAGCGGGGAATCATCTCCCTCTGGCTTTATCCGAGGCGAATCGACCGCGCCAGCCTCGAGCGGGGCTGCGGCCCTCGCTGCCCGGGCCTCAGTTCTTCGGAGCGGGGGCCTGCGCCTGCCGGGGCTCGGCGATCCGCTCGGCCTGCGGCCGCGGTGGCTTGGCCACGACCTTCCACATCGTCCAGCCGCCCAGGATGCCGACGATGAGGCCGATCGCGGTGATCAGCGCCATGCGCATGCCGGCCCGGCCCGCCTCGTGCCGGAGCGCGGGCAGATCCTCGGCGTCCTCGAGCGCGGCCACCGACGTCGTGACGGGTCCGCGCGTCTCGGCCGCCATCCGGGCCGCGACCTCCTCGGTGGAGATGGGTTGCGTCGCATCGAGCGGGACCGGCTCCCAGACCGGGCTCGGCGGCAGGCCGGCGCCGCGTTCCTCGGCCTGGATCTCGGCGATCACCTGGGCGAGCAGCTCCGCCGGGCTCCACATCCCCCCGCTGCGCGCCGGAGCCGGGGTCCCGGCCACCGGAGTCGCCGCCAGGGCCTCGAGGGGAGGCGAAGGGACGACGATCTTCTCCTGCCGGGTGGGCGACGGCTCGATGACGATCGACAGCGGCGTGGAGATCGCCGCGGGGGCCGGAGCAGGCGAGAGCCGGGGAACGCCCGCGCGGAGGGGAGGGATGGTCGGCGGCGCAGGGAGAGCCGCCCTCGCTGCGACGGAGGGCGCATCTGCCAGCGTCGCCGGATGGAGGACCGGCGCCTCGGGCACCGTCTCGCGACGGAACGGCGGAGGGCGCGGCTCGGGGGCCCACGGCCGCGACTCGGGGGAAAGCCGCGGGACGGCCGGGGCCACCGACGGAATCTGCGGGGCAGCGGTCACCGGCGTGGGGCGTGGCACCTCTCGCACCGGCGGCGCCACGGGCGGCACTGTCCGGTTCGGCTCGCCCACGGCAGGCGTGTCGGTGCGGACCTGGACGGGCTCGTCACCCTCGACCACCAGATCGACTCCGAGCGCCTCGGCGAGGAGCGGTTCGTCACCCTCGTCCTCCTCGGCCAGTCCGGAGACGTCCTCCATCTCGGTCAGCCCGGCGACGGCCCGCTCTGCCTCCTCGTCGGAGTGCTCGAGCCCACCGGCCCCGTTGCGTGGCGGCGGCGCGCCGCGGAGCACGGCGAGGTCCGGATCGGTGCTCAGCGGAAGCTGGGGGCCAGTGGCCTCGGCGGCCGCACGGGGCTCCGGCAGCGGGACCTCGCGCGGCGCGGCGGCCGGGTCCTCGGGGACGGTCTCGTCGGCGTCCCAGAGGCGCAGCGCACGCCACCGCCCCGAGCCGGGGCGAGGCTCGGGCGGCGCCACGGGCGCCCCGTTCCAGGCCGGCGGCTCGAGGGCGACGACCTCGCGCGTGTGGCGCGGCGCCTCGGGGGCGTGGCTGTCGAGCCGCGGCAGCGCGGCGGCAGGGA
>JADGQZ010000296.1 GCA_017881345.1 Myxococcaceae bacterium
AGGAGTCCTCCCGCGAGGGCCTGGAGGGCATCAGCCCCCGCTACATCCAGGACAAGATCAGCAACGCCCTGGTGAGCGACAAGGGCGAGGGCTGCATCAACCCCTTCATGGTGCTCAACGAGCTGGAGGCCGGCCTGAAGGGGCACAGCCTCATCTCCTCGGACGAGACCCGCAAGCGCTTCCGCGAGCTGCTCACCACGGTGAAGCAGGAGTACGAGGACATCGTGAAGAACGAGGTCCAGCGGGCGATCAGCGCCGACGAGGACGCGATCGGCAAGCTCTGCGGCAACTACATCGACAACATCAAGGCCTACACCCAGAAGGAGAAGGTCCGGAACAAGTACACCGGTCTGTACGAGGAGCCGGACGAGCGGCTGATGCGGAGCATCGAGGAGAAGATCGACATCCCCGAGAGCCGCAAGGACGACTTTCGCCGCGAGATCATGAATTACATCGGCGCGCTGGCGGTGGACGGGAAGACGTTCAACTACCGGACCAACGAGCGGCTGCACAAGGCGCTGGAGCTGAAGCTCTTCGAGGACCAGAAGGACAGCATCAAGCTGAAGAATCTGGTCAGCTCGGTCGTCGACAAGGAGACCCAGGAGAAGATCGACCTGGTCAAGGACCGGCTGATGAAGAACTACGGCTACTGCGAGATCTGCTCCACCGACGTCCTCAACTTCGTGGCCAGCATCTTCGCGCGCGGGGACGCCAAGGAGTAGCGGTGTCGCTGAAGATCCATCAGGACCATTCGCGCTTCAAGCAGATCGTCCGCGGGAAGATCAAAGCCAACCTGCGACGGTACGTGCAGAAGGGCGAGATGCTGGGGAAGAAGGGGAAGGACACCATCTCCATCCCCATCCCCTTCATCGACATCCCCCACTTCAAGTACGGCCACAAGGAGCAGGGCGGCGTCGGTCAGGGCGAGGGAGAGGTGGGCCAGCAGCTCAGCCCCGGCGCGGTGCAGCCCGGGGATGGGCACAAGGCCGGACAGGGGGAGGGAGACCACGCGCTCGAGGTGGACGTCAGCCTCGACGAGCTGGCCTCCATCCTCGGCGAGGAGCTGCAGCTCCCCAACATCGAGCGGCGGGGCAAGGAGCAGGTCGTCGCGCAGAAGATCAAGTACACCGGGGTCAACACCACCGGCCCCGAGTCGCTCCGGCACTTCAAGCGCACCTTCAAGCAGGCGCTGCGGCGACAGATCGCGCTCGGCACCTACGATCCGAAGATGCCGATCATCATCCCCACCCGGGAAGATCGGCGCTACCGCAGCTACCGGCTCCAGAACCTGCCCGAGACCAACGCGGTCATCGTCTACATGATGGACGTGTCCGGCTCGATGGGCGACGAGCAGAAGGAGATCGTCCGCATCGAGAGCTTCTGGCTCGATACCTGGCTGCGGCACCAGTACAAGGGCCTCGAGTGCCGCTACATCATCCACGACGCGGTGGCGCGCGAGGTGGACCGGGAGACGTTCTTCCACACCCGTGAGTCGGGCGGCACGATGATCAGCTCGGCCTACAAGCTCTGCCGGGACATCATCCGCGCCGACTATCCGCCGGGCAGCTGGAACATCTACCCCTTCCACTTCAGCGACGGCGACAACTGGAGCGCGGACGACACGCGGCACTGCATCGAGATGCTGAGGACCGACATCCTCCCGGCGGTGAACCAGTTCGCCTACGGGCAGGTGGAGAGCCCCTACGGATCTGGCCAGTTCATCAAGGACCTGCGCGAGACCGTGGGCGACTCGGAGAACGTGGCCCTCTCGGAGATCGCGGACAAGGACGCCATCTACCAGTCCATCCGCGACTTCCTCGGGAAGGGGCGCTGATGCCGAAGAGCCTCACCCCCCGGCTGGCGCAGCTCAAGGAGGAGATCGAGGGTTACGCCCGCGGGTTCGGGCTGGACTTCTTCGAGACCGTGTTCGAGCTGCTCGGCTACGACGAGCTGAACATGGTCGCCTCCTACGGCGGCTTTCCCAACCGCTATCCGCACTGGCGATGGGGCATGGAGTACGAGCAGCTGGCCAAGGGATACGAGTACGGGCTCAGCAAGATCTACGAGCTGGTGATCAACAACGACCCTTGCTACGCCTACCTGCTGGAGTCGAACGCCGAGGTGGACCAGAAGCTGGTGATGGCCCACGTCTACGGGCACTGCGACTTCTTCAAGAACAACTTCTACTTCCAGCACACCAACCGCCGGATGATGGACGAGATGGCCAACCACGCCACCCGCGTCCGGCGCTGGGTGGACAAGGTGGGCATCGAGAAGGTCGAGGACTTCATCGACCGGGCGCTCTCGCTCGAGAATCTCATCGACTACCACTCGCCCTACATCCGCCGCTCCCCGGACCCGAAGCGGGCCGAGCAGGAGGAGAAGAGCAACGAGCGGGTGGAGGGCTTCCGGGTCGACCGCGAGTACATGCGGGGCTACGTGAACCCGCTGGAGTTCCTCGAATCGCAGCGGAAGAAGGTCGAGGACGAGAAGGCGAAGAAGAAGCACTTCCCCGAGCGCGCGCAGCGCGACGTGCTCCTCTTCCTGCTGGAGCACGCGCCGCTCGAGCCGTGGGAGTTCGACGTGCTGGCCATCCTCCGCGAGGAGGCCTACTACTTCGCGCCCCAGGGCCAGACGAAGATCATGAACGAGGGCTGGGCCAGCTACTGGCACTCCACGATCATGACCCGGAAGGCGCTGACCGCGGACGAGGTCATCGACTACGCTGACCACCACTCGGGCACCCTGGGCACTCGCCCCGGCGCGCTCAACCCGTACAAGCTGGGCATCGAGCTGTACCGGGACATCGAGGAGCGGTGGAACAAGGGGCGGTTCGGCAAGGAGTGGGACGAGTGCGATGACCTCAAGGCCCGCCGCGCCTGGGACAAGAATCTTGGATTGGGGCGGGAGAAGATCTTCGAGGTCCGCAAGCACTACAACGACGTCACCTTCATCGACACCTTCCTCACGCCGGAGTTCGCGATCGAGCAGAAGCTGTTCGTCTACGGGTTCAACGAGAAGCGGAACAGCTGGGAGATCCTCGACCGCGAGTTCCGCAAGGTGAAGAACAAGCTGCTCTCCCAGCTCACCAACTTCGGCCAGCCGATCATCGAGGTGGTGGACGGGAACTTCGAGAACCGGGGCGAGCTGCTCCTGGCCCACAAGCACGACGGGCAGGACCTCAAGCCGGACTACGCACGGGAGACGCTGCGGAACCTCCAGACCATCTGGCGGCGTCCGTGCAACCTGGTGACCAGGGTCGAGAACAAGGGCGTGTGCCTCCGATTCGACGGTCAGAACCAGACCGAGAAGAAGGTGGACCTCTGAGCCAGTCGCCGACACTGTCCTCGGCCGAGGTCCTGGTCCTCCGGCTCACCGTCGCCCCGGGCGCGCTGGCCCAGGCGGTGGAGGATGCCGGCCTGCCGGGGCTCCGGCTGTCGACGCACGACGGCACCGAGGTGACGTTCGGGGGCTCGAGGCTCCTCTTCCGGAAATCCGCCGAGGGCCTCCAGGCGGAGAGCCTGGTGGTCCGGGACGATCCGCAGGCGGCCTTCACCCTCCGGCTCCTCGCACCGCTCTTCCAGCGGCATCGGGGCGATCTGCATCTCCTGCTCTCGTGGGAGGGAGATGCCGAGCCCCGCGAGCTGCGCATCGTGGAGGGCAAGGCGGCCCCGACGCCCGCCGCCCCACCGGGACCTCGGGGTGCGCTCGCCACTGCAGAGGAGAAGGAGATCCGCCGCCTGCTCGAGGAGGCCCGGCGCCACTGGGAGGAGTACCAGCGGCTCAAGGCCGAGGCCGGCAAGAGCGACGCGCCCTAGGGAGGCATCCGGGGGGCATGCCGCGAGCCGCGAGCGGCCGTACCGGATCCGGACGATCTGCCCGCCGGGCAGCGGACCGGACTGGACCATGGATCGGCGCGCCGGGGATCCAGCGACGGCTCGGTGATCGGCACGGGCGTCAGTTCGCGTGAGCGGCTGTGGTCGGGGCGGGCGGCACCGGGGTGACCGCCTTGCCTTCGTCGATCGCCTTCATCACTGCCTTGTTCTGCGACTCCTGCGCCTGGCGCTGCTCGTCGCTGGCGATCCCGTACTGCCCGTTCTTCGCGGCAGCATCGGAGCTCTGCTGGTGCTGCTCCGCCTTGTGTTGCTCCTGAGCCGACGTCGTCGTCGCGCAGCCTGCGCCCATCAGAGCGATTGAAACCGCGACCATCGTGAACGAACGAATCATTGGTGTGCCTCAGTGTGTGTATGTGCGGAAGCACCGTACGCTCTTCCCGCAAACCTGCTTGATGGCTTCAATCTGGCTCCCAAGCGCCTGGTTTTGTTGAAGCGCAGATCAAACAGGATAACAAGAATTCCTTGAAACCAGGATCCGGCGTCGGTGTTCGTCGATGGGACGGGGGTTCCCACAACTGCCCGCCCCGGGGCTCGTGAGCGCCAGGAGTCGCTGGCACGGATGCTGCTCACCAGCCCTCCATGGGCTCCCTCGTCGACGACCTCCGCGCGGCGCTTCGCTCGCTGCGCCACGCACGGTCGTTCGCGGTGTTCGTCGTGCTGTCGCTCGCGCTGGGCATCGGCGCGAGCGTCACGCTCTTCGCGCTGGTCGATGGCGTGCTCCTGCGTCCTCTGCCCTACCCCGCCCCGGAATCTCTCGTCGCCTTCCGGAGCGAGCAGTCGTACCCCGACGTGGAGGACCTCCGGACGCAGGTGGCGGGACTCGAGGCGCTGGGAGCGTACGCGGCCTGGCCCGCCGACGTGCTGGAGGGAGACGAGGCCGTCCAGATTCCGGCGGCGCTGGTGAGCGGTGACCTCCTCCGTGCCTTCGCCGTCCCCGCGGCGGCCGGGCGGCTACTCGTTCCATCCGATGATCGGAAGGGCGCCGACCCGGTGGTGGTGGTGACGGACGGCTTCGCCCGGGCTCGGGGCGGTGTGGCGCTGCTCGGCCGGAGCCTCAGCCTGAGCGGGAGGCCGTTCCGGGTGCTGGGCATCCTGCCGCCGCGGTTCCAGCTGCCGCTCTCCGAGGCGCAGATCCTCGTGCCGATGCAGGTGGGCTACCCCGAGGCGGCCAAGGCCCGGGTCGCGCATTTCATGTCCACCGCCGCCCGGCTCCGCGCCGGCACGAGCCTCGCCAGCGCACAGGCCGAGGTGGATGCCGCCGGGCGCCGCATCGCGGAGCTCTACCCCGAGGCGAACCGCGGCCGGACCTTCCCGCTGATCTCGCTCAGAAGCCGGGTGACCGCGTCGGTCCGCGAGCCGCTGCTGCTTCTGTTCGGAGCGGTCTCGCTGCTGCTCCTCCTCGCCTGCACCAACTTCGCGAACCTCCTCCTCGCGCGAGGAGCGGCACGCGCGCCCGAGCTGACGGTCCGAGCGGCGCTCGGAGGAGACCGGAGCCGGCTGGTCCGCCAGCTGCTCGCCGAGAGCATGGTGCTCGCGGTGGCGGGCGGGGCGGTCGGGCTCGGGCTCGCCTGCTGGGCGGTGCCGCTGGTCCTGCAGCTCGCGCCGGAGACCCTGCCCCGCGCCGGAGAGGTCTCGGTGGACGCGCGGGTCGCGGCGTTCTCCTTCGCCGTCGCGGTGCTCACGGGCCTCGTCTTCGGCGCGGTGCCTGCGCTGCGGAGCGCACGGGTGGATCTCGCCTCGGCCCTCAGGACCGCCCGGCTTGGCGGAGCCCATCCGCGCCTGCGCCGGCTGCTGGTCGTCTCGCAGGTTGCCCTTGCGACCACGCTCCTCGGCTGCTCCGCGCTGCTGGTCCGGAGCCTGGTGGAGCTCCAGCACGTGCGCCTCGGCTTCGACCCGCGCCAGGCCGTCTCGCTCCGCATCGACCTCCCCGAGTCCCGGTACGCGCGGGTCCCGGAGCAGACGCGGTTCTGGGACCGCCTGCTCGAGGGCGTGCAGCAGCTGCCCGGGGTGGAGAGCGCGGGGTTCGTCAGCGAGCTCCCGCTCGCCGGCTCGAATCTGGAACACGACTACGCGGTCGCCCGTCGTGCTCCGCTCCCCGCGGGGTCCGAGCCTTCGGCCGGAGCACGGGTGGTGAGTCCCGGCTACTTCGAGGCGGCCCGGATCCCGGTGCTCCGGGGTCGGGCGCTGGATGCGCAGGACCGCGCCGGAGCGCCCCGGGCCGTGGTGGTCAACGAGGCCCTCGTCCGGGCCGAGTTCGCAGGGGTCGACCCGATCGGCGAGCGGATCCGCTTCGCCCGTGAGCCCTCCGACGCCTGGATGGTGATCGTGGGAGTGGTGGGGGACGTGAAGCACCTCGGCCTCGACCGACCCCAGGAGCCCACGCTCTACGTTCCTTACGCGCAGAACACCAATCCCTGGCATCGGTGGGGCGAGCTGGTGGTCCGCTCGGGTGGCAATTCGACCTCGGAGCTGATCCGCGGCGTGCGCGACCGCGTCCGGGCGGAGGATCCGCTCCTGCCCATCACCCGGGTCCGCACAATGTCTGAGGTGGTCGACCGTTCGCTCGACACCCACCGGTTCGAGATGGGCGTCTTCGCCGCCTTCGCGCTCCTCGCGCTCCTGCTCTCGGCGACCGGGGTGTACGGCCTGGTGACCTACAGCGTGACCCGGCGCGTCCCGGAGATGGGCCTCCGGAAGGCGCTCGGTGCGCCCGCGAGGCGGGTCCTGGCGCTGGTGCTCGGCGAATCGACGTTCCTGGTGGGCGTGGGCCTGGTGCTCGGGCTGGCCGGAGCGGTGGCGGCCGGGCACCTCCTGCGCGGGCTCCTCTTTGGCATCGCGGCCGGTGACCCGATCTCGCTGTCGACGACCGGACTGGTCGTGCTCGCGTCCGGGTTGCTCGCCTCGGCGCTCCCGGCGATCCGCGCGGCGCGGGTCGAGCCGGGGGTCGCGCTGAGGGCGGAGTGACTGGCGCTACAGCTGCCCCGGCAGGACGCGGTCGGCGGCGATCTCCCCGCGCTGATCGTGCTCGAAGGGCTGACCGAAGAGCTCGAGGCTGCGCTGGTGTGAGCGGAAGAGATCGACGATGAACTTCATCCGGTCGCCGAGGTTGCACCAGTCCGAGGCACGGCTGCCGGAGAGGCTCTCGGGCGAGGCGTGGGGATGCGCTCACCGAGCCCTAGATAGCCCAACGCCCGGGGGGAGCGGAACGGCGATTCAAGACTGTGGAGGCAGCCTTTGGCTTCAGCAGGAGCGTACAGTCGGGCCTCCAGTCAGCCGAGGAAGCCCGTGGACGAGGTCCAGAGCAAGCAGGGTGGAGCGCGGGTCAACCTCCCGCCGCCGCTGGTCTTCGTCGCGGCGCTGGTCGTCGGCGAGCTGGTGGATCGCTTCGTCGTGCGGTGGTCCGTGCCAGGTGGGGTCGCGGTCCGCATCGCGTTGTCGGCGCTGGCGGTCGTCGCAGCGCTGGCGATCGCCTTGCCGGCGATGGGCCTCTTCCGGAGGACCGGTCAGGATCCCAAGCCGTGGCAGCCGACCCCGGAGCTCGTGTTCGGAGGGCCCTACCGCTTCACGCGCAACCCGATGTACGTGGGCATGACGCTCCTCACGATCGGCCTCGGGGCGGCGGCGGGCACGCTCTGGACCGTGCCGCTCGCGTTCGCGGCGCTCGGCGCGGTGCACGTGCTCGCCGTGCTTCCGGAAGAGCGGTACCTGACGGCGAAGTTCGGCGAGCCTTACCTGCGCTACAAGGCACGCGTTCGCCGCTATCTCTGACCCCGGAGCTCGCGCTCCCCCCGGGGAGCTACCGTCGCGTCTGCGGAAGGATCGCGAGCTCGGACTCGGCCTCTCCGGGGCCCGTGTCCGTGCCGCCGTTCGCGATGCGGTGGAATGCGGCGGGCGCAACCGCATGGTCGGTGGCCGGAGCGCGCGCGGCCGCGGGACCGGCGGAGGGGGGTCGGGCGAGCACGGTCGCACCGCCGAGGAGGACGGCCACCCCGAGGATGGCGACCAGGACGGCCCGGGCGAGGCGGGTGGAGGTGTGCTGCGGCGTTTCCTCGTCAGGCATGAAGTCCATCGCGGTTCTCCCGGGCTGGGCCGGCCACGGGCCGGTCCGGGGCGAGGCTTCGTCGCCCTCGATCCAGGAAACGAAGTGCGGGCCCCGGGCTGGACATCGCACTGTCCCGCCGCCCAAGTTTCCCGGGGATCTGGCGCGTTCCGCCCCGGGTCTGGCAGAACGCCCCCAGGTTCCAGCGATGTCCGTCCTCGACATGATCGGTCCGGTGATGATCGGCCCGAGCAGCAGCCACACCGCCGGTGCGTGCCGGATCGGATTGCTTGCCCGCGCCATCCTCGAGACGAGCCCGGAGAAGGCGGAGATCTCCCTCCACGGCAGCTTCGCCAAGACCGGCCGTGGACACGGGACGGACCGGGCGCTCGTCGCCGGGCTCCTCGGGTTCCGTCCGGACGACGGACGGCTGCCGGACGCACTCGCCGAGGCCGAGCGGGCGGGGCTCGCCGTGACCTGGGCGGTCGCCGACCTCGGCAACGTGCACCCCAACTCGGTGCGGCTGGTGCTCGAGGGCGGCGGCCGGCGCGCCACGGTGCTGGGCTCGAGCATCGGAGGCGGGGCCGTGGAGATCCTGGAGATCGACGGCGTGCCGGTCCGCTTCAGCGGCGCCCGCCACACCCTCCTCGTCGGCCACCAGGACTTCTACGGCGCCATCGCCACGGTGACCCGGGTGGTGGCGGACGACCGGGTGAACATCGCCGCGCTCTCCAGCAATCGCGACCGGCGCGGGGGCGACGCGCTGATGTGCCTCGAGCTCGACGGACGACTCTCCGACCCGGCGCTCGCCTGGGTCGCCCGCATCCACGGGATGCACTGGGTGCGCATGCTGCCCCCGGTGATGGACGAAGGCTGAGGCGACGATGGCGGGCTTCAACCTTCGAGAGCTGGAGGCCGTGCAGGGGCGCGCGTCGGACTGGGTCCTGGCCCGGGACTGCGCCGAGACCGGTGCCGATCCCGAGGCGATCCGCCGCACGATGCGGGAGCGGCTGGCCCTGATGCGGGCCTCGGTGACCGCCGGGCTCGGGTCGACCGAGAAGTCGCTCACCGGGATGGTGGGCTGGAACGCCAAGGGGCTGTGGTCGGCGCCCGACGTGCTGGACGCGCCGCTGCTCCGTCGGGTCCAGGCCTACGCGATGGCGGTCAACGAGGAGAACGCGCGGATGAAGCGCATCGTGGCGGCGCCCACGGCCGGATCGGCAGGCACCGTCCCGGGCGCGCTCCTCGGCGTGGCAGACCATCTCGGGATCGGCGATGAGGCGCTGGTGATGCCGCTGATCCTCGCCGCCGGCATCGGCCAGGCCATCTCGCGCCAGATGCACATCTCGGGGAGCGCCGGGGGGTGCCAGGCGGAGATCGGCTCCAGCGCGGCGATGGCCGCGGCTGCGGTGACCGAGCTGCTCGGCGGCACGGCCCGGGCCTGCGTTCACGCCGCCACCCTGGCCCTGGCCAACAGCATCGGGCTGGTCTGCGACCCGGTCGGGGGCTTCGTCGAGGTCCCCTGCGTCAGCCGGAATGCGTTCTTCAGCGTCCACGCGGTGTGCGCGGCGCAGCTCGCGCTCGCCAGCCTGGAGTCGTTCATCCCTCCGGACGAGGTGGTCGGCGCGATGGCGTCCGTGGGTCGAATGCTCCCGCCCGAGCTGCGGGAGACCGGCGAGGGTGGACTCGCGGCGACGCCGACCGGTCAGGCGCTGACCGCGCGGGTGCGCGGCGAGGAGTGACGGCCCCGGCGTGGGCGTGCGCCCGGCCCGGCGAGCTCCGTCAGACCGCCTGCCGGGCCACGGCGTGCCGGGTGCTCCGGAGCGCCCGCACGCCGACGACGACGAAGATGCCGAGCACGACGAGCTCGGCCACTCCGAAGGGAGGCTCGGTCTGCGTGGGCGCGAGCGCGTGGAGCGCGGGAACCTTCGCGAAGAGCTGGGCGACGAGGACGAACACGTTGAGCCAGAGCGCGAGCAGCGCGCCGACGACGTAGACCTGACCCCAGCGACCCTGCGCTTCGCGGCCGTACCGGGCCCAGAGCACCACCGCCAGCACCGCGAGCGAGACCGCACCCACGACGTGCGACGGCAGCAGCTCCCGGAAGGGGAAGAGGTAGCCGGTGACGCTGGTGGCGATCGTCGTGGCGAGGAACACCGCCGTCCAGCGCGGGAGCGGCTGGCCCCGGAAGATTCCCCAGACCACCACCAGCCCCGAGCCGATGCCGAGGAGGCTGATCGCGGTGTGCACCTGCGTCAACAGGACGAGTCCTTCGCTCATCGGCCGGCCCTCCAGTGAGCGCGCGACTCTACCGGCGGCCACACGGACGGTCTCAGGTCAGGGGCGAAGTTGCCTGGTTCACGACACCACTACCAGCCCTCGGGGCCGCCATCCGGGTTCGGAAGATGGCCCCCGTCCGGAAGGCCTCCGTCCGGAAGCAGCGGGAGGTTTCCGGGATTCAGGTTGTTGGTCGGGGGCGCCGATCCATCGCTCCCGCCACAGTGAACGACCCCCAGGAGGCTCGCCCCACCGATCACCAGCACACCGAACAGCTTCTTGAGCTTCATTCCGGTCTCCTCGCCCCCGACACGCCACCACCACCAAAGATGAAGACCCGTGCCGCCGGTGTCGTTGCGGGTCAAGGCCAGACCTGAGACGCCATGGCTGATCTCATCACACCCGGCGTGTGTCCGCCGGGGTTCCGGGGCAACTCTCAGACGGGGCGACGGCGCCCCGAGCGCACCAGCCGAAGCAGGGCGAGGAGGAGCACTGCCCCGACGAACGCCACGGTGATCGTCCCGGCGATCCCGGCGAACGGCGCGTGCCAGCCGAGTGAACGGAAGACCCATCCACCGATGAACGCACCGACCACGCCGACCACGATGTCGCCAACGATCCCCATGCCACCGCCGGCGACGAGCGAAGCGAGGTATCCGGCAATGGCTCCGATGGCAATCCACGTAGCCATGCCAGAGAGGGCCCGCGACCCCACCCGACTAGTCGTGCCGCAGCGCTTCCGCCGGCCCCACCGCAGCGGCTCGACGGGCCGCGACCCACGCGGCAGTCCCGGCCACCACGGTGAGCACCACTGGCCAGCCGAGGAAGGTGAGCGGATCGAGCCGGGAGACCCCGAACAGCAACCCCGTGAGGATCCGCGAGAGCAAGGTGCCTGCGACCAGACCGACGATGCAGCCCGCGACCACCACCGCGACGGTCTCCCGGGTGACCATCCGGACCAGCTCGCGGGGGGTCGCGCCGAGCGCGAGCCGGACGCCCAGCTCGCGCGTCCGCTGCGCCACACCGTAGGCGGTCGCCCCGTAGATGCCCGCCAGCGCCAGGATGAACGCGACCATGGCCCCGGCGGAGAGCGCCTCGAGCGTGAAGCGGCGCACCGACAGCGAAGCCTCGGCCCGGTCGAGCATCGGCTCGGGCCGGACCAGCGGCTGCTCGACATCGACGGCGTGCACCGCCGTGCGCACGGACCCGAGCAGCGCGGCCGGCGGAACCTTCCCCCGCACCACGAGCGAGAGGTTGGCCCAGCCGACCGCGCCCACCGGTCGCCAGGCCTCGGGTCGGGGCTCTGCGTCGAGGCCGGTGTGGTGGACGTTGCCCACCACGCCCACCACCTCGCTCGGAACGGTCTCTCCCCAGATCAGGATGCGCTGACCCAGCGCGCTCCGCGTCCCGAAGGCGCGCCGCGCCGCGAGCTCGTTGATGATCGCCACCGGAGGTCCACCGTCGACGTCGCGTGGCTCGAAGAGCCGTCCGCTCCGGAGGGGGATGCCCAGCGCCTCGAAGTACCCCGGGCTGGCGAGCCGGAGGTCACAGGGGAACGCGGCGTCCTCCTGCCCGGGAAGCGCGAGGTCGCCGACGGTGTTCGAGGGCGAGAGCGGCAGCCGGGACACGAACCCCGCCGCGGTGACCTGTGGGTCGGCCTCCAGCGCCCGGAGCACGTCCAGCGCGAAGCGGGCCTGCGACGCCGGCGTCGGATGCCGGAGCCGCGCGAGCGGAAGGTCCACCGCGAGCACGCCGGCCCCCCGGAAGCCTGGATCGACGCTGTGCACCGCCTGGTAGCTCCGGAGGAGGAGCCCGGTCCCGAGCAGCAGGAGGAGGGAAAGGCCAACCTCGAAGCCGAGGAACACCGTCCGGAGCCGGCGCGCTGCGCGCCCCTCGGTGCCGGTGCGCCCGCCCTCCTGGATCTGCTCGGTGGTGTGCACGGGCTGGAGCCCCGCGAGCAGCGCCAGCGAGACCGCGGTCGCGAGGACCCCGAGCAGCGCGAGCCCGAACACCCGGCCCGAGAGCGCCGGCAGCGGAAGTCCCGACGCCTGCGGGCTCGCCGTCACCAGCAGCGGAGCGGCCCAGGTCCCGAGGCCCACCGCGACCGCGCCGGCGACGAGCGAGATGAGCAACGCCTCCCGCAGGAAGAGGACCCACAGCGAGCGACGGCTCGCCCCGAGCGCCACCCGCACCGCGAGCTCGTGGGCGCGGCGCGTCCGGCGAATCAGGAACAGATGGGCGGCATTGACCCAGGCCACCGCGGCCAGCAGCGCCGCCACCCCGAGGAGGACCGAAATCTGCACGCGTGCAGCTCCGAAGAGCTGCTCGCGGAAGGGCGTGAGCGTGGCCCCGGCCACCTCGCGCTCCTCGTCCGGGAACGCGCGGGCGAGCCGCGCCTGCACGGTGGACAGGGCGGCCGCGGCGGCTCCCGGGTTCCACCCCGGCCGGAGCCGGCCCACGACGGTGAGGAAGTGCCGCGAGCGGTCCGTCTCCGGATCGATGGGGTACGTCGGGTGCTCGGGGACCCGCGCGCGTGCCGAGACCCAGAGCTGCGCGGTCGCGGGCAACCGGAACGCCGCCGGCAGCACTCCGACCACCTGGGCCGGCTCTCCGTCGAGCGAGAGCGTCCGGCCGAGCACGCCCGGATCGCCACCGAAGCGCCGCCGCCACATCGCCTCGGAGAGCACGGCGACCCGGGGGCCAGGCGGGCCCGGCTCGATGAGACGACCGAGGAGCGGCCGCGCTCCAAGCGTCTGGAAGAAGTCCGCCGAGACCAGCGCCCCCTCGACCCGCTCCGGCTCACCGTCGGTGGTGAGGTTGAACCCGCGGGCGCTGACCGCAGCCAGCGACTCGAAGGGCTCGGCCTCGGCCTTCCAGGAGAGGAAATCTCCGCCGCTGACCGTCAGCCGCGTGCCCCGGGCATCGGCCTGCCAGGCGAAGAACAGTCGATCCTCGCCGGCGTAGGGCAGCGGTCTCCAGAAGAGCGCGTCGGCGATCTCCAGCACGGTGAGGGTGGCGCCCAGCCCGAGGCCGAGGACCACCACGGTCAGGGCGAGGAATCCGCGCCGCCGGGAGACCCGGGCCAGCAGCGCCTGGACTGAACCGAGCAAGGTCACGCGAGGGGCGAGCGTGCCACGGCGGGGAGCGCGCGGGCCATCCTGGCAGCCGCGTCGGTGAGCTGGGGCGGAGCCGGCCCGGGTCCGAAGGCCGGGCGGTTCCGTTGCCTCTCGAAGGACCCTGCGACCTTCTTCCTCGCGTCCGGACGTGCTGAATTCCCCGGCACTCCCGATGCCGGCGCGCCCCGCCTCCCCACGCCCCCACTCCGGACACGGCCGATGGACCTGACCACGCGGCGCCGCGCCGGGGACGTGGCTGCGCTCCTGCTGCTCGGCGCCTGGTTCGTCTTCCTCGCCTTCGGGGGTCTGACCCGCGCCGAGGCAGTGCAGCTGGGCGACGACTTCCACGCCGGCCGCCTGCACTTTCCCGCGGACGCCGGCCGGGTGCTCCGTGGCTACCCGGCGGACGACGGCGACATCCGCCGGGCCTGGGCCTATGCGCGCGCCACGCTCGGGCGGAGCTACTCCGGGTTCTACGTGCGCACCGCCCCGGCGTGGCGCGAGGCGTTCGCCCGCGGTGACCTCGGGTCTCCCGAGGCCTGGCCCGAGGTGACCCCCCCTGCCCCGCTCCGCCCCTGGCGGGATTTCCTGGTCGAGTACCCGCCCGGATTCTTCCTCGCCGCGCTCCCGCCCGCGCTGCTCGCCCGCACCGGCGAGGAGTACCGGACGCTGTTCGCCCTGGAGATGGCGGTGTGCACCGTGCTCGGGCTCGTCATCGCCGAGCGGCTCCGGCGCCGGGCCACGGACCCAGGCGGCCCCTCCGCCCTGCGCTGGGGCGCGCTCTTCGCGTTCCTGGTGGGCATCGTCGTCACCCACCGGTCCGATGCCCTCGTGCTGCTCCAGCTTGCCGCGCTGGTGTGGGCGGTGGTGGATGACCGCCCAGGGCTCGCCGGCGCGCTGACCGCCTTGCTCGTCTGGACCAAGGGTGTCCCCGCGGTGCCGGGTGTCTTCCTGATGCTCCCCCGCATCGCCGCGCGGCGCTGGACGGACGTGGGCCGGTGGGCCCTCGCCGGTCTCGGCACCGGGGTGGTGCTCTTTCTCCCGTTCTTGGCGCTCGCCGGACCGGCACTGCTCGAGGCCGTGCGCTACCAGTCCGAGCGCCCGGTCCAGGTGGAGAGCACGGCGGCCGCCCTGCTCGGGCTCATCCGTGTGGTGGCGCCAGCCATCGGCGACCCGGTGCAGAGCCACGGGGCGACGGGGGTCGTGGGCCCGGGAGCCGTGCCGCTGGCCGACGCCTGCCAGCTCCTGCTGGTGCTGGGCCTGGGCGCCGTCGCCTGGCGTGCACGCAGAGCGCGCACCGCCGGCGCGCTGGCCCTGATGGCCATGGCGCCGCTCGTGCTGTGGATGACGCTGGGCCGGGTCTTCAGCCCTCAGTTCCTGGTCTGGGTGCTGCCGCTCGCCGCGCTCGCCGGCGCGCTCCGGAGCCGGCGCGCGCTCGCGGCGTTCGCCATCATCTGTGCGCTGAACCAGGCGGTCTACCCGGGCGCATACGAGTCGCTGAAGGACCTCGCACCATGGGCGTGCGCGCTGGTCCTGGTGCGGAACGTCGCCCTGCTCGGGTGGACGGTGGCCCTGCTCGCTCAGGCCACGGTGCGACCGGGGCTCACCGGCGCACTCACCGAACCGCCGGCGGCCACGGCGCAGATGAGCAGCCCGATGGCCAGGTCGTAGTAGTTGAAGTGGGCCTGCTTCGACCAGGCCAGGAAGGCGAGCAGGACCAGGGCGCTGCCCGCGGCGAACCCGGCCGGCGTCGGCCGGCACCGGCGCAGCGCCCAGACCATCGCCAGCCCCGTGAGGACGAGCGTGGGAAGCGCCGTCGGTGGCGCCCGGCCACCGCGCGCCCAGGCCCAGAGCGCGGCGAAGTTCAGGCTGTCCGGCCGGAAGGGCTGCGCCAGATGGAAGCTCACCGTCGAGCGGAAGAAGGCGTGTGGGTCCCACAGCACGAACGGAAGCGTGAGCGCGCCCGCCAGGAGGAGCGCGAGGGCGACCACGCCGAGGCTCCGGCGCGGCCGCGTCTCGCCGAGCAGCAGCGGCGTCAGGGGCAGGAAGAGCACCGCGAACTGCTTGAGCCCGAGCAATGCGGCCAGCCCCACCGGGAGCCAGCGCGAGCGCCGGCGGGCGAGGAGCAGCGTGAGGGCGAACACGGCGATGAGGAATGGCTCGGTCCAGCCCTGCTCGACGCCGAAGAAGCGGCGGGGGCTGGAGATGAAGAGCAGCGCCGAGAGCCGCGCAAGGCGCCCGCCGAGCCGGTCGATGAGCAGCGCGGCGGCGACCAGGGCCACCACCAGGAAGGCCCGCGGGTCGTGCACCAGGTACACGCCCGGGGCGGTGAGGAAGAGGCTGAGCGGCGGATAGACCAGCCCCACGTCGATGCTCCGGTCGGTCGCGAACCCCGGACCGAAGAGCTCGGTGTTCCCGTAGATGTTGGGGAGGTGCAGGTCGTAGGGGTTCTGGCCACGGGCGAGCGCGAGCGCCGACTCGCGGCCGAAGTCGATGACGTCGATCCACGGGTGCGGCGAGGCCACCAGCACCCAGGCCGCCGCGGCCGCGAACACCGCGACGATGGTCGGGAACGTGGCGCGGCCGAGCAGCGGGCGTTCCAGGACGATGCTCGTCGAGAGGATGGCGATCGCCGCCAGTGCCGCGGGGAAGGTCGCGGCCAGGACCCGGTGCGTCGCCAGGTCCGGGAGCAGGTACTGTCCCGGTGGCCGGGCGACGAGCAGCACCAGCTGTACCAGGATTCCCACCGAGAGGACGCGCTCGATGCGTCGCGGGTCGTCCGCGTGGCCGCTGGTGAAGGCAGCGATCATCGCCGCCCAGGTCAGGAAGAGGAAGGGGACGCCACCTGGCCCGAGGTGCCCGTCGCTCGCCCAGAGCATGATGCCGGCGAGGATGGCTGCGACCGCCAGCCACCCACGCGGGGAGAGGACGATCCCGGCCGCCCGGCCCGGCCCGGCGAGCTCGCGACCGTCGGCCGCGGGCGCCGCGACCTTCAAGCGGCGGCGCTGCGCCGGCGCCACCAGATGAGCGCGGCGGGAAGGACGAGCACGGCCGCCAGCAGACACGCCACCTCACCGAGGACGGCGGTGACGCCCAGGCTCCGCACCCCGAAGTTGACCGATTTGGCAAGCGCCAGGTAGCCGAGCAGCGTGGTCAGGCTGCACAGCACCACCGCGCCGCCGGTCCGCCGCAGCACCTCGAGCGGATTCCTCAGCTCGAGATCGCGCTGCACCACGTTCACCGCGTAGTCGACGCCGATCCCGAACGTCACCGGCAGGGCGATGAAGTTGAGGAAGTTCAGCTTGAAGCCGGCCAGGTCGAGCATGCCCACCATCCAGGACACGCCCACCAGCAGGGTGAGGATGACCTGCGCCGAGGGGCGGAGCTTCCTGAAGGCCACCAGCACGATGGCCAGCGTGGCCAGGAACGAGACCGCGAGCGCCTTGGGGACATCGTGGAGGATCGCGTTCCACATGTCGGCATAGATGACCGCGCGGCCCGAGCCCCGGATCTCGGTCCCATCGGGGAGAATGGTGCTCCGGAAGCTGTCCGCCCAGCGCAGCAGATAGTGCGCGTCGGAGGTCACGTCGCCGTCGATGGGGCTGATGTAGACGATGCGGCCCCGCGTCCCGTTGCGCTCGGTGAACGGCCGGGCGATCGCGTCGGGGAGGTCGTTCAGCCCGAACGGCACGAGGTCCTCCGGCGGGACGTAGGGTGCGATCTTCGGCCAGTCCGCCACCAGCCCCCGGGCGTGGGCCTTGAGGATGCGCTTCCGGAGCTGGAGGAGGATGGGGATCTTCGCCTCCTGGTCCTCGGGGACGAACTCCTGGAGCGCGTGCACGTCCTTGAAGGGCTTGGCGTCGGCCGGGGCTGCGTCGCGGCGCGCCTCGAGCGCGGCCTTCAGCGCCGGCACCTGATCGACCCGCTCGGTCATGACCGCCATGCCGTCGAGCCCCACGAACCGGGTGATGCCCATCGCCACGCCGAAGAGCCGGTGCACCTCGGCGACCGCGTGCCGATCGCTCTGGATCTTGTTCGTGTCGTACTCCATCGGGTCGGAGCGGACGTACCGGACGGTGAGCACCGCGCCGGCGATGGTCAGGAGCACGCCCACGACCGTGATGACCCGCGGGGCGCGGGCGACGATGGTCGCGAACGGCCGTCCGTACGGGATGCCGTGCGCATCGATGCGGAACATCCGGCGCCACCAGGTGCGGCGCCCCAGAGGCCAGATCCGCTCGATGAGGATGAGGATCGGGGGAAGCGCGAGATAGGCCGCGACCCAGCAGATGAGCATCCCCAGGCCGCCGATCCACCCGAACTCACGGAACCCACGGAACTCGGTCACCACCAGCGCCCCGTACGCCGCCGAGGCGGTTGCGGCGGCGGTGAGGGTGGGCGCCCAGGTCCGCTTCATCGCCTCCACCACCGCGGCCTTTGCCATGGCGCCGTGGCGCCGCTCCTCGAGGTACCGCGCCATCAGGAGGATGGAGGAATTGATGCCGTTGCCGGCGATGATGGTGAAGAGGAATCCGGTGGCGAGGTTCAGGCGTCCGAAGAGCAGCTCGGTCACCGCGAAGGTCCAGGAGACGCCGATCCCGATGGCCAGGCCCATCGCGGCCACGGTCCAGACGCGCAGGTAGTAGAGGAACACCACGCCAAGGATGAGGACCGTGCCGACCAGGCCCACCTCGGTCAGGTCCCGGTTGATCAGCCGGTACTCCGAGAGGCCGATCGCGAGGTCACCGCTCAGCCCCCAGTGGAGGGACGGGTCGAACTGGCCCGGGTTCACCCGGGCGATGACCGCGCTGACCTTCTCCACGGCCTCCCCGGCGCGCTTGAAGTCCGCGCCCACGATCCCGGTGCGGACGATGATGACCGCCGTCTTGCCGTTGGCGCTCTGATACCGCCCGCCGGGGAAGCGCTCGTCGGGGTCGCTGTCGGCGCCGATCTGCTTGCGGATCCGCTCGGGCTCGATGGGTGGCGGCGGCGCCTCGTCCAGATCGAGCTGGAGACCGGTCTGCTTGCCGACCTCGTACGCGTAGCGGGCCTCGACGTCGGCCGAGAGCTTCTGCAGCGTGTCCAGGTCCTTGTAGAGCCCGGCGCGCGGCCGGAGGAAGGCGAGCGCGTCCTGCACGCCGTCCTCGACCTGGCCGGCCCACGGTGGCCCGAGCGCCCTCAGCGCGGGGACCAGCGCGTCGACCGCCTTCCGCACCCCCGCCGCATCCTGGCCCTCGAGCACGACGAACAGGGTGGAGAGAGTGGAGGTACGGGCGGAGATCCGGTGGAGCTCGACCACGCTCGGCCGCGACTCGGGCAAGAGCGTCTCGAAGCTGGTGTCGACCTTGAGGCGGCTGGCAAGGGCGAGGCAGCCGGCGGTCAGCAGGCCCACCGCGGCGAGGACCCGGAGCGGCCTTTCGAGCTGCCAGCGGACGAGCCGAGCCAGCGCGCGCTCGAGCGCGGATGGCGCGGGCGCTCGCTCCGGCGGTGGGAGCGGCTCGGGGGACACCGGCAGCCTCATTGCCCGATCTGCCTCCGCGGCTGGCAGGCCCAGAAATGGTAGTTCTGCATCGTCACCCCGTCTCGAACCACGGGCAGGGTGCGGATCGGCCTGCACTCACGGTCCGGCAGGAGCGCTTCCGGGGGGGCGCGGTAGTGGTCGTCCTCGATGTAGAGCACCGGTGCGCCCGGCGGCGGGTCCCGGCGGCCGATGAAATCGAACTCGGTCCTCCGGGGGGCCGGGCAATACACGTTGGGTCGATCGTCCAGCGCGGTGAGGATGTGGGAGCAGAGCGCGTACTGGCAGCTGGCCACCACCGCGTCCGCGCCGAGCGTGGGAGCGGTCTCGGCGACCACTTCCCGGAGCTGTGTCCAGCCGGGCATCTCGTTGAAGAAGTCCTTGTCCGCGTTGTAGGTCCCCGCGGGCATGAGCCGGCGGAGGCCAGGGTGTCCGGCATAAGCATAGAACCCGGCGGTCCCGGCGAGCGTCACGGCGATGCACGCGGCGATGAAGACCCTGAGCCAGGCCGGGAGGCGACCCGACCGCTCGTCCAGCAGGCCGCCTGCGGCCACCGCCAGGGGGATGTAGGCCACCATCGTCCAGTGGGACTCGGGATCGCGGACCCGGGCCATCATCAGGAGGAAGAAGAGCAGCACCGGGCCGCTGGCCACCGCGAGGAAGCGGAAGCGGTCGTCCCGCGGCGCCCGCCGGAGACAGATCACGAGGACCACCAGGAGTGCCGGGAACATCAGGGGGTGGAATGGCCCGAACTGGTCGCCGATGGCGTGAAGGACCTTGACCGCGACCGTCGCCGGGTCGGTCAATCCGGTCCGCTCGACGAAGTGGAGCTTCAGCGACGGCCACCCGCGCTGCTGGTTCCAGATCAGGACGGGGAGAGCGAAGAGGAGCGCCACCGGCCCGGCCAGGTAGAGCGACGGACGGCGGAGCCACCGGCGCCCGGTCGGGGAGACCAGCACGTACAGCAGGCCCACCCCGAAGAGCAGCACGCCCGAGTACTTGGCGAGGAAGGCCAGCCCGGTGACCACGCCCATGGCGAGCGGACGCCACGGCTCGTCGTTCTCTCTCATCCCCTCGAGGACCAGGAGCCCCAGCACCCAGAGAGGAGCGAGCGGCGCCTCGGGATTGAGCACCCAGCTCGTGGCGAAGAAGATCGGGATGGTGGTGACGATGGCCACCGCGAAGAAGGCCGCACGGGGCGAGAAGAGCCGGGCGGCGAGCCGGTAGAGGAGGACGCCGAACAGGGCGGAGCAGAGCAGCGGCCCAAGCCGGATCGCCAGCGTACCGTGCGAGAACCGGGTGGTGGCCCAGGTCATCCAAGCCACCAGCGGCGGGTGGTCGTAGTAGCTGAGCGACGGGAACCGTGACCAGAGGTAGTAGTAGGCCTCGCCGTTGGCGATCCCGGTCGCGCCGACGAAGACGAACCGGAGGACCGTCGTCCCGGCGATCAGCACCCCGGTCCACATGCTCCACCGCCGCACCTCGTCAGAGGCGCGGACCTGCACCATCGAATCTGCCATCACTTTGATCTCACCACTCGACGACGAAATCGGCGTAGTCGGCTTCGGCCGGGGTCTTGGAGTTGTCGCCGTCGGTCATCACGCCGATGCCCACGAATTCCGGCACGTCCTCCAGCTTTCCCCCGAAGTGCTTCACGTATTCCTGTCTCGGGTCGAAGCTGTACGAGGTCCAGGTATCGACCGGTCCACCGACCTGGACGATCATCGTGTCCCGGTCGAAGAACCAGCCGCGGTTGGACTGACAGGTGGTTCCCACGGTGCCAACCGTGGCCAGGCTGTACTTCAGCGCCATTAACTTCAGACCGGCCTTGAAGGCGAGAAAGATCGACGCCGCCTCGTCCGGCGGGCCGGGGCCACAGTCGTTCGAATCCTTGGGGTAGACGCGCGGCCGCCAGCGCCAGCTCACGGACTTCACCGCCCGCCGCGCCTTCTCCGGGGTCTCGGCCATGAGCGTCATGTTGACCAGCCCGGGCTTGTACACGCCACGAAGGATGGGGACGCCCTCCTCGGAGCCGACCGCGTAGTAGTTCACCGGCCCGGAGTCGTACTTGAACGGGATGAACGCGCTGAGCGGGATGACCGCGCGGTGCCTGTCCGGAGAGGGGGGCACAGCCGTCGCTGCCGCTGGCGCGGCGTCCGTTCCGCCGTCGCTGGCGGCGATGGAGACCAGAAGAAGGGCGGTCCAGGAGACCATGGTCACACTTGACGGCACACCGAGTGCGCGTGTCAAAAGAACACGCGTGGACGCATCCACCCCCTCCAGCATTCACGGGCAGATGCCCAACTCGGGCGCCCACCGCGCGATGGTGGCGCTGGCCGAGGCGATCATCCCCGGGACGAGCACCATTCCCGGCGCCGACGACACCACCGTGCGCGAGGTGACCGACCTCATCTCCCGGGTCTCGCCGAAGCTTGCCACCGCCTGGACCGCCGCCCACCGTACGCTCGACGCCGCCGCTCGTCTGCGCACCGGGCGGGCATTCCATGCCCTGTCCGCGGCCCGTCAGCAGTCGTTGCTGGTGCAATGGGAGCGCGATCCGCTGCTGAAGATTCCACTCACGGTCCTCGCTGCCGTCTACAAGGTCGTCCACTTCGACGCTCCCCACGTCCAGCGGGCCATGGGCGCCCGGCCCCGGCCGCCGCTCCCGGTCGTCGAGCCGCGCTGGATGGAGCAGGTCCAGGATGCGGCCTCCTGGACCGGTGGCGACGTCGAGTGCGACGTGGTGGTGATGGGCACCGGGGCCGGTGGCGCGGTGGTGGGCCACGCCCTCGCCGAGCGCGGCCACGCGGTGGTCTTCCTGGAGGAAGGACAGCTCCACCAGCGCCACAGCTTCGACGGCAGCATGGTGCGCGCCTACGAGCGCTTCTACCGGCCGGTGTTCGCGGTGGGGAATGCGACCTTTCCGGTCCTGATCGGGAGGATGGTGGGCGGGTCCACGGCGGTGAACGGCGGTACCGCCTTCCGCACGCCCTCGTGGGTGCTCGAGCGCTGGTGCGAGGAGATGGGCACGGATGCGTTCGAGCCCTCGCGGATGGTGCCTTACTTCGAGCGGGTGGAGAACCACCTCGGGGTGGGGCCATCCGCCCGGAAGCACATCGGCCCACTCGGTGAGGCGATGCAGCGCGGATGCGACGCGCTCGGCTGGACCCACGGCGCGCTGATCAGGAACGCCCCGGGCTGCGAGGCGTCCAACTTCTGCCACCTCGGCTGCCGGAGCGAGGCCCGCAAGAGCACCAACATCTCCTACGTGCCGCCCGCGCTCGAGCGCGGCGCCATGCTCTTCACCGGGCTCAAGGCCGAGCGAGTGACGGTCGAGAACGGGCGAGCGACCGGGCTCGAGGGCCGCGCCGCGAACGGGAACCGGGTCCGGGTCCGGGCCAGGGCGGTCATCCTGGCGGGCGGCTCGGTGCCCACGCCGCTCTTCCTCCAGGCGCAGGGGCTGGCCAACTCCAGCGGGCAGCTCGGCCGGAACCTGACGCTCCACCCGAGCTGCGGGGTGATGGCGCTGTTCGAGCAAGAGATGCACGGGTACGACCACATCCCGCAGGGGTACGGCTCCGAGCATTTCCTCCGCGAGGGGCTTCTCCTCCTCGCGGCCCAGGCGAGCCACAACGCGATGCCGAGCATGGTGCCCGCCGTCGGCCGCCGGCTGATGGAGCCCCTGGCGCAGATCCGCCACCTGGCCGGCGTGGGACCGCTCATCGCGGACGCGAGCCGCAGCGGTCGGGTCTGGGGAGAGGTCCGGGGCCTGCCGGTCATCCGGTACTCGCTCACCGCCGCCGACGTGGCGCTCCTCAAGCGCGGGATCGAGCTGTCGATGGAGATGCTGATCGCGGGGGGCGCGCGGCGCCTCTATCCCGGCGTCGTCGGGCTCGAGGGGCTGGACGCACGCGACGGGGGCGACCGGTTCCGGAAGATGGACGTCTCGGCGTCGGACCTGGTGCTGGTCAGCTATCACCCGCTCGGCACCTGCGAGATGGGGACCGATCCGAGGACGAGCGTGGTCGGGCTGGACCACCAGTGCCACGACGTGCCAGGGCTGTTCGTCGTCGACGGAAGCACCGTGCGTGGGCCCATCGGGGTCAACCCGCAGCTCACCATCATGGCGCTGGCGACTCGCGCGGCTGACCAGATCTCACCCTACCTCGCCTGAGCGGCGCCGCCGGAAGAACGCCCGCAGCGCCCGCATCCGGCGCCGGATCAGGCCGGGGAGCTTCCAGGCACGACCGAGCCGGTTCTGCTGGAGGTCGGCCAGCACGTCGCCGAGCTCGACCAGGGTCTCGTCGTACGGCATCCAGTACAGCTCGAGGTCCTTCCGCCGGTCGACCACCACGGCGCGCGGGCGCACGAAGGTGGAGAGCGCGAGCGCGCTGTTGGCCACCCCGAAGCCGGTGGCCCGGGTGCCGGACCACGGCAGGCTGGGCACCGCCCCGGTGAAGGAGTGGTTGTTGACGCTCACCACCCCGTAGTCGAGCCGCTCCGCCAGGCGCTGCCCCCGCGCGAGATCGGCCGTCCAGATGGACGCGCCGAGCCCGTAGCGCAGCTGGTTGGCGGCCCGGATGGCCTCCGCCGGGCCCTCCACCCGCACCACCGCGAGGACCGGGCCGAAGGTCTCGTCGCGGACGACCGACATCGTGTCATCGCACCGGTCGAGCAGGGTGGGCGCGAAACCGAGGCCCTGGCCCAGCGGAGCGCCGCCCGAGACCGCGGTGGCCCCACGGGCGAGCGCATCGTCGATGTGCTCCCGCACCACCGCGAGCTGCCGCGCGTTGGCCAGCGGAGCCACGTCGGTGCCCGCGCGCAGCTCCTTCCACACCTCGGCCATCCGGGCCACGAAGGCGTCGGCGATGGATCGCTCGACGTAGGCGATCTCGATCGCCCCGCAGGCCTGGCCGGCGTTGCAGAGGGCCCAGTGGGTGATGCCGGCGACGGTGCGCTCGAGGTCGCAGTCGGCGAGGACGATGGCCGGATCCTTCCCGCCCATCTCCGCGCTGCAGGGGATGCCCAGCTCGGCGCACCGGATCGAGACCTTCCTCCCGGTGGCAGGCGAGCCGGTGAAGACGCACGCATCAGGCCTGGCCTCGAGGAGCGCCGCGCCCACCGCGCCGTCTCCGTGAGCGACCTGCACCAGCCCGGCGGGGAGGTGCGCGGCGAGGAGCTCGGCGAACCAGCCGCTCGAGCGAGGCGAGTACTCGCTCGGCTTGAGCACGATGGCGTTGCCCGACATCAGCGCCGGGAAGACCGAGCGGTAGAGCCCTGCGACCGGGAAGTTCCAGGGAGCGATGATGGCGATGACTCCCCGCGGCACGGCCTCGACTTGGGCGCGCTTGCCCGGAAACCCCAGCGGGTTGAGCCGCACCTTGCGCCGGGCGAGCGCGGGGCGGAGCACCGAGGCCCAGCCCTTCACCGCGTCGAGCGGTCCGAGCGCCTCGGTGAAGAGAGCCTCGGCGTGCACCTTGCCGATCTCCTGCTCGACGAGCTGCATCACCTCCTGGCGCCGCTGCAGCATCTCGCGCGCGGCGCCGAGCAGACACTTCACCCGCTCGGCGAGTGGCGTGTGGCCCCATGTGTCCTGGGCGTCGCGGGCGCGCACCACCCGTGCGGCGACGTCCGGCGGGCGCGCGCGGGAAGGTCCTCCCACCGCAGGCGCGGAAGGAGCGAGTGGGTGCGGTGGCGCCCCGAGCCGCTGCGGTGCGTCCAGGGGGAGGGAATCGGTCAGGGGAGGTTCGAACGGCGGCATCACGACAGGCCCCGATGTGGGGAACGCCTCTCCTTATCACGCTCCCTGTTGGCCCTAGGGAGTACGGCGCCTCAGCAAGTCCCCGTTGCCAGGTCAGTCCTCCAGATGGTACGGACGCTCGTCGATTCATGAGAGTTCGTCGCGGTGGAGGGGTCATCGGCCCGCTGGCCTGGACGGCGGCGACGGCACGGGTGTTGGCGTGGGACCGCTCCGCCGGGAACCGAGACCGGCTCTGCAAGGTCCAGCTGGATGCGTTGAAGCAGAACTGCCGGGCGGCCGGGGCCACGGAGTTCGGGAAGGCCCATCGATTGTCAGAGGTCTCCAGCCATGCCGGCTTCCGCGAGCGCGTGCCGCTCGGGACCTATGCCGACTTCGAGCCCTCACTCGAGCGGATGCGCAAGGGCGCGCGCGACGTGCTCTGGCCGGGCTTCATCCAGTACTTCGGTCAGTCCTCCGGGAGCTCCCAGACCGCGGCCCAGCACAAGTTCCTCCCGATCTCATCGGAGCAGATCCGGTGGCAGCAGAAGGCCGGCTTCGACGTCGTGGCGCGCTACGCCACCCAGGTCGGCCACGCGCGCTTTCTGGGCGGCTACACCCTGGGCCTGTTCCCGCCCTCCACCCTGAAGCCCGACGGCGAGGCGCTCGGGACGAGCAACCCGGGATTGATGCAGCGGTTCGTCCCCTGGCCTGCGCGGGAGGGGGTCCTGCCGACCCCGGATCTCCGGGACATACCGGATTACGATGAAAAGCTGGATCGGATGGCTGCGGCGTACCTGGACCACGACGTCCGCGCCGTCTCGGGTACCACCTGCTGGTTCTCGGTCTTCTTCGACAAGCTGCTCGCCGCGGCACGGGCCCAGGGACGCGAGGTCCGCACGGTCAGTGAGCTGTGGCCGAACCTGTCGGTGCTGTTCGGTGGAGGCATCAACGCCGAGCCGTACCGCGCGGTCATCGAGGCGCGCGTGGGTCGTCCGGTCGTGCTGATGGACAACTACAACGCGACCGAGGGTGGAATCTTCGCGGTCACCGACCGGATCGGTGAGCCGGGCCTGCTGATGGTGCCCGACCGTGGCGTCTTCTTCGAGTTCGTCCCCGCTGCGGAGCAAGGACGACCGGACGCACGGCGCCTCCCGCTCTGGGAGGTGGAGCCGGGCGAGGACTACTCCATCGCCGTCACCACCTCCTCGGGGCTGTTCGCTTATCTCATCGGAGACCTGGTAAGATTCTCGAACGTCTTCCCCCACCGGATGGAGTTCGTTGGCCGGACGTCGGGAGTGCTCTCCCTGACGCAGGAACTTACTTCGTTCGTCGAGATCGAGCGCGCGGTCGAGGCCGCGGTGCGCGCCGCCTCGTGCTCGGTGGTGGAGTTCTCTGCCGGAGCCGAGGTCGGTGTGGGCGGGACAGCCAAGGGGCGGTACCAGATCTTCGTCGAGTTCCTCCAGGCGCCCGCGGACCCGCGCCGCTTCGCCCAGGCGTTCGACGAGAGCCTCTGCGCCCAGAACCGGGTCTACCGGGAGCACCGGGCGGCGGACGTGGCGATCCTGCCACCGGCCCTGTTCAGCCTGGCCCCGGGGGGGGCCCGGCGGTTCATGGACGAGCTCGGGCGCCGGAGCCCTCAGCAGAAGTTTCCGCGGGTCGTCGAGAATTCTAAGCGGGACATTCTCGTAAAATATGCGACATTGATCGAGATGCCCTGGGAGCGCGCATGAGCCGGTTGGGAGTCTGTTTTGTCGGGGCGGGTGGAGCCGTGGCCAGCACGGTCATTGCTGGAATCACCCTGATGAAGAAGGGGCTTGCCCCCCGCATCGGGATGGTGACCGAGACCGATCTCCGGCAGACGCTCTCCTGCGCGCCGCTGGATAGCATGGTCTTCGGCGGGTGGGACCTCCGGGACGAGAACATCTACGAGGCCGCGATCCGGGAACGGATCGTGCCCGAGAACCTCCTCAAGAAGGTCGAGCCGGAGCTCCGCGCCATCAAGCCGTGGCCGGGCGTGGTCTCGCCGCGCTTCCTCGGGAGCCGCGAGGGGACCAACGTGGTCACCGCGAACTCGCACCGCGAGGAGCTGGAGATCCTCTCGCGCAACGTGAAGGACTTCAAGGCGACCAACAAGCTCGACCGGGTGATCATCGTCAACCTCGCGTCGACGGAACGTCACGCCCAGGTCTCGGACGTGCACCGGACGGTGGCCGCCTTCGAGGCGGGGCTACAGAAGAACGACGAGCGCATCAGCCCGGCGATGAAGTACCTCTACCTGGCCTGCAAGCTCGGAGCTCCCCACGTCAACTTCACGCCGAGCCTGAGCAAGATCCCTGCGCTCGAGGCGCTCGCCGAGAGCTCGGGCATTCCCATCGCCGGCGAGGACGGCAAGACGGGGCAGACGCTGCTCAAGACCGCGCTCGCTCCGGCCTTCCAGGTGCGGCAGCTCCGGGTGGACGGCTGGTTCTCCACCAACATCCTCGGCAACAACGACGGCAAGGTGCTGGACGACCCGGAGAGCAACAAGACCAAGGTCGCGAGCAAGCTCTCGGTCCTGGACGAGATTCTGGGCTACGAGGTCCCCGACCACCAGGTCCACATCAACTACTACCGCCCGCGCGGGGACGAGAAGGAGGCCTGGGACAACATCGACGTGTCCGGCTTCCTCGGCGAGCGGATGCAGATCAAGATCAACTTCCTCTGCAAGGACTCCATCCTCGCCGCCCCGCTGGTGATCGACCTGGTGCGGCTCATCGACGTCGCCCATCGCTGCGGCGAGCGCGGCATCCAGCGTCAGCTGTCGCTGTTCTTCAAGGCGCCCTACCACCGCGAGGGTGAGCGCGCGGTGAACGACCTCTTCAAGCAGAACGCACTCCTCCAGGAGTGGGTGGAGAAGGTCGCCCGTCGCCTTCGCGCGGCGGTCTAGTGGTACCGGCGGGTGCGCACGTCCGGTGGCCGGTCCTCGGCCCGGACGAGCGACAGGCGGTGCTGGGAGTGCTCGAGCGGGGCATCCTCTCGGGCCAGCTCGCCCCCGAGGTCCGCGGGCTCGAGCGCGAGTTCGCCTCCTTCGCCGGCGCGCGCTACTGCCTGGCCACCAACAGCGGAACCTCGGCGCTCCATCTGGCGCTGCTGGGCGCAGGCGTGCGCGCCGGCGACGAGGTCATCGTCCCGGCCCTCACCTTCGTGGCGACGGCCATGGCGGTGCTCCACCAGGGCGCGGTGCCGGTGTTCGTCGACGTGGAGCCCCGGACGTTCGGGATGGACCCGGAGCGGGTGGAGGCGGCGATCGGCCCGCGCACCCGGGCGGTGGTCCCCGTCCACCTCCACGGCGTGCCGTGCGACCTGCAGCCCATCGCGGACATCGCCGCCCGGCGCGGTCTTCTGCTCATCGAGGACTCGGCGCAGGCGATCGGCGCCCGGTACCGGGGCCGCTTCGCCGGCACGGTGGGCCTGGCGGGCTGCTACAGCCTGCAGTCCTCCAAGAGCATGGCCTGCGGTGAGGGCGGGCTCCTGGTCACCGACGACGAGGCCGTCTTCCGCCGGGCCCACGCCGCGCGGATGTTCGGGGAGGACAGCCGCCCCGAGGACGAGGCGAGCTACGACCTGACCCACCCGCTGGATGGAAACCGGGCCTACGACTCGGCCGCCGTCGGATGGAACTACCGCACCAGCGAGCTGGCGGCGGCGCTGGCCAGGACGCAGCTCCGGCGGCTGCCGCACTGGAACGAGAACGCGCTCGCCAATGCCGAGCTCCTGAGCCGGCGGCTGCGCGACCTCCCCGGCGTGACGCCTCCGGAGGTCCCGGCGGACGTCGTGCCCTCGTTCCACAAGTACCGGGTCCAGCTCGACGCGACGAAGCTCGGGGTGGATGCTCCGCCGCGGACGGTCCGGGACGCGATGGTGAAGGCGCTCCGGGCCGAAGGCTGCGAGGTCGTGCTCTGGCAGACGCGACCGGTGCCCGGGCAGACGCTCTTCCAGCGGCTGGACGCCGAGTCCGCCGGCCGACCGGGGCGGGTCAGCTACGCGCTCGACCAGTTTCCCGTGACCCAGTCCATCGTGGATCGCTCACTCTGCCTCTTCTCCCAGACGTACCCCATCGCGCCGCAGCCGCGGGCTCTGGTCGAGGCGTACGCCGAGGCGTTCACCCGGGTCTGGAAGCGCCTCCCCGAGCTGCTCTCGAGGCCGAGGGCGGGATGAGCGGGGAGCGCCGGGCGCTCCTCTCGCGGCCGCTCGTCCGCCTCGCGAGCGCGGTCGTCGCCACGGGAGTGCTCGGACTCGCGCTCTGGGCGGCCGGCCTCAAGGCAGTGCTCAGCGACATCGGGACCGCCGTGCACGTGCTGCCGACGCTCGCGGGGCTCGAGGCGGTGATGGTGGCCTGCAGCACGGTCGCCCTCCGGACCCTGTACGGCGCGACCGGGTCGGTGGTCCCACTCCGGGAGTGGCTCCGCGTCGGCGCCGCCGGTTACGCGGTGGGGCTCGTGCTGCCGATGGGTCGGAGCTCGGGGGAGGCGGTCCGCGCGGTGATCCTCGGCCGGATCGTCGGCGGAGCGCGGGCCGCGGTGGCCGCGGTGCAGATGCAGGCCGTGACGCTGCTCTCCACCGCGGTGTTCGCCCTGCCGATCCTCGTGGCGACGCTGGTGTACCTCCCGCCAGGACTGATGGCCGGCTTCATCGTCCTGAACACGGTCATCACCGCCAGCGTCGGCCTGGCCCTGCTCGTCCTCCGGCAGCGCGCGAGCCCGGGCCGCCGGCTGGGTGGGCTCTTCAAGCGGCTCGAGCCCTTCGGGGCCGCCTTCGACGCCGCGACCGGCGCCTCGCGGGGCGAGCTCGTGAAGTCCCTGGCGTGGGAGACCGGAGGCCGCGTCACCCAGGTCGTGCAGTGCGCGGTGGTGCTCTCGGCCTTCGGCCAGCCCTCGGGTCTCCTGAGGGACATGGCAACCCGGGGAGCGCTGATGGTGGGCAGTGCCATCGGAGACATCCTGCCCGGCCAGTTCGGCGCCACCGAGGCCACGCTGGTGGCAGGCGCGGCGGCGCTCGGGCTCACCACGGCCAGCGCGGCCTCGCTCGCCCTCTTGATCCACGGGGCGCAGATCGTGCTGGGGCTCCTCTGCGCGGCGCTCTCCTTCTTGCTGCCCGGAGGCCGCCGGGCCGCCCTCGGCGAGCCGGAGGCGGCGCCGTGAGCTTCCGGGCATGGCGCTGATCCCCCGGATCCTGGTCGGCACCTCCCGCCTGGGCAGCGTCTTCCCGGACGCGCTGGCCCGAGGATCGGTGCGCGACGCCGAGCTCCGCCTCCTCGACGCGCTGGTGGCAGAAGGTTGCACCGGCTTCGACCTCGCGGCGTCGTACCAGCTCGGCGGGACCGAGCGAATCTTCGGAAGGTGGATGGCCTCGCGGCGGCACCGGGACCGGCTCTTCCTCGTCGGCAAGGGCGGCCACCCCTACCCCGGCATCCGTCCCAACCGCCTCACCGCGGGCGCGCTGTCGGCGGACCTGGACGCGAGTCTCCGCCGCCTCGGCACCGACCGGCTCGACCTCTACCTCCTCCACCGGGACTTCCCGGGCGCCCCGCTCGAGCCCATGGTGGAGACGCTCGCCGCCGCCGTGCGCGCGGGGAAGATCCAGGGCTGGGGCGTGTCCAACTGGACCGTCCCGCGCATCGAGGCGCTCCAGACGGTGGCCCGGCAGGCGGGGCTTCCCTCGATGGCCGCGAGCAGCCCACACTTCTCGGTCGTGGACTGGGTCCAGCCGCCATGGAGTGGGTCGGTGAGCATCGCCGGGCCGGCGAACCGGGAGGCGCGGGCGTTCCACGCTCGGACCGGGCTGCACGTGCTCGCCTGGGCCCCGCTCGGAGCCGGCTTCTTGACCTCGGACCGCACCGACGGCACCTACGGCAGCCCGGCCAACGTCGCCCGGCGGGAGCGGGTCCGTGCCCTGGCCGCCGCGCGCGGCTGCAGCCCGGCCCAGGTCGCGCTGGCCTACTGCTTCAGCCAGCCCTTCCCGGTGTCGGCGGTGGTCGCCACGCGCACGGCGGAGAAGATGCGCCGGAACCTCGAGGCGACCGCGATGCGACTGTCGGCTGCCGAGGTGCAGGCGCTGGAGGCGTGAGGACGGACCGATGGAGCTGATCGAGCGCGCAGAGGAATGGGACGCCATCGTGGTCGGCTCCGGAGCCACCGGGGGCGTCGCGGCGATGAAGCTCGCGACGGCCGGCCTCCGGGTCCTGGTGCTCGAGGCCGGCGGACCGATCCACGGACGCGGCGATCACGGATCGTTCTTCACCAACGGGGTGAAGCAGCTGTACCGGCACCTGGTCTCCCACCGGCAGGAGGTCCAGAAGAGCCACCCCACCTACTGGGCCACCAACCCCGACTTCTTCGTCGACGACGTGGACAACCCGTACTCCACGCCGCCGGACAAGCCGTTCCGGTGGATCCGCAGCCGGCGAGTCGGCGGTCGCTCGCTGGTCTGGGACGCGGTCACGCCCCGGTTCTCGGACTTCGACTTCAAGGCGGCGAGCCGGGACGGCTTCGGGCCAGACTGGCCGCTCACCCACGCCGATCTCGCCCCTCACTACGCCGAGCTGGAGCGCTTCCTCGGCGTGCACGGATCGCGGGAGGGCTTGCCGCAGCTCCCCGACGGCGAGTTCCGCGATCCGCGCCCGATGACGCCCGCCGAGCGGGTGTTCAAGGAACGGGTGGAGCGGGTCTTCCCCGAGCGACGGGTCATCATCTCCCGGGGGCTGTTCGCGGGCCGTCCCCCCGACCCGGGCCAGGCGCACTCGCGCATCTCGAGCACCGCGACCACGCTCCGGGCGGCAGAGGAGACCGGCCTGCTCACCCTGCGAAGCCACGCCGCGGTGGCCCGGGTGCTGGTGGACCGGGACGGCAGGCGGGCCACCGGGGTGGAGTTCGTGGACACCCTCACCGGGAAGACCGATGGCGCCCGGGCGAAGGTGGTCTTCCTCTGCGCCTCCACGCTGGAGAGCGTGCGCATCCTCATGAACTCGACCAGCAGCGCGCACCCGGGAGGGATCGGCGCGTCGTCGGGCGTGCTCGGGCGCTACGTGATGGACCACAGCGCGGGCAACGTCTACTTCTACCTGCCAGGCGTGCCCGACACCGGGGGACCGTACGCGCTGCTCGGCAGCGACAGCATCATGATTCCCCGCTACCAGAACCTCGGCGACGCCCGGGAGCCGTACCTCCGCGGCTTCGGGCTCTGGGGTGGAATCCAGCGGCTCCCGGTCCCGGCCTTTCTACAGAAACACCGGGGCGTGGCGTGGGGCTTCCTCTGTGCGCGCTCCGAGACGCTCCCCCACCGTGACAACCGGATCGAGCTCGACCCCGTGCTCAAGGACGCCTGGGGCATCCCCGCGGCACACATCGTCTGCGAGTGGAAGGACGAGGACCTGGCGCTGGCCGCCGCCGGGCGTCAGGCGGCGCGGGAGATCGTCGAGGCAGGCGGCGGGGTGTGCACCGAGGTGACGGAGCTCTTCCACACCCCGGGCGTCACCCGTCACATCCGCAAGATGCAGAAGGAGTGGACGCTCTCCACGCCGGGGATGTTCGTCCACGAGGTCGGTGGCGCACGGATGGGGACCGATCCGCGCAGCTCGGTGCTCGACGCCCACGCCCGCGCCTGGGACGTTCCGAACCTCTACGTCACCGACGGCGCCTGCTGGCCGACCTCGGGATGGCAGAACCCGACGCTCACCGAGATGGCGGTCACTGCTCGATCGTGCGAGCACGCCGCCCAGCAGCTGCGGCGGGAGGGCTCGCTGGCCAGGGCCGGATGAGCGCCGCGCGCGGAGCGAGCGTCCAGAACCGCGCCCGGAACGAGAGCAGGAACACCACCACGCTGGCGAGCGTGGTGAGTGCCCAGGGGGTGAAGAGGAACGCCGAGCGGGGCAGCATCAGCGCGAACTCGGGGGCGACCGAGGTCGCGATCGCCCACACCCACCAGCGCCGCCACTCGGGCGGGCAGCAGACCGCGAAGAAGGGCAGCGCGGTCATGAGGTACCACGACTGGAACTTGGGGCTGGCGAGCGTCACCATCGCCACGATGAAGGCCCCGGTGGCGAGCGCCAGCCGGTCCTCATCGAGATCGCGGAGGAGCCCGAGACCGAGCGGGATGATGGCCGCCAGGGCGATGAGCATCGCGAGCAGCTGCGCGCCCTGTGCCGCGCGGGTGCGAACGTCCTGCTGACGCGGGTCGAAGAGCTCGACCGGGGTGTTGGCCTTCGAGCCGGCGAGCCCGCCGGCGGCCGTCCCCACCACGTCGACCAGTGTGCCGCCGGGGACGAAGGTGTTGGTCCGCAGCCCCTGGAGCTGACCGAGCACGGTCTCCGGGCCCCGCCAGAACGGGGTGTAGAGAATGGTGGCGGTGGCGGCGAGTGTCAGCGCCACGACCAGCGCCCGGCGCACGCGGTCCGACCAGCCGCGGGTGCCGGAGAGCAGGAACCAGGGCGCGGCGAGTCCGAAGTTGAGCTTGGCCACCGTCGCCAGTGACCAGGTCACCCCGGCCCCGATCGCGCGCGAGCGGCGGGCGAGCAAGAGCCCCACGGTGACCAGGAGCACACCGAGCAGGTCGGGGTGGAGCTGGCCGAGCCCCTCCACCAGGAAGAGCGGGTTCAGCCACAGCATGGTGTGGAACATCGACCGGTTCGGGAACGCACGGACCGAGAGCTCGAGCACCGCCACCAGGGGGAGCAACCACGCCAGCTTCAGGAACACCTCGGCGAGCCAGGGATTGCCGGCGCCAAAGGCGCTCGGCCACGAGGCCAGCAGTGTCAGCGGACCGTAGGGGCTCGGGCTCGACCGCCAGCGCTCGCCGATCCACCCGAACCACACGCTGTCCCGGTACGCGCTGGCCGTGGCGTAGACGTCCCTCCCCTGGCTGCTCAGCGAGGCCTGGGCAAAGAGGCTGAACACGTCGTTGCTGAGCAGCGGGAGCATCGGGACCACGGCCAGCAGGCCGAGGTACGCCAGACGACGCGGGCGCTCGGGTGGACGCGCCAGCATCCCGGCCCAGCCAATGACGGTCAGGGCCCACCCGGCGCAGAGCGCGACCAGCAGCAACGTCCCGACCGCCGCCGACGGGTAGTTCTGGTCGATCTTGGGGGAGCCCGTGGCGAGCCAGCGGGCCCAGGAGCAGAGGGTGACGATGCCCAGCCCGGCCAGCCAGCGGATCTCGTGGGAGCGGAGCGATTCACGCAGTCCGACCCGGCGCTCCTCCCACCGGTCAGCCAGGTGAAGGGCGCCGTCCCCGGTGAACGCCGGAGGATGGGCCTTGTCGACGCGCCAGAGCTGGGTCACGCCTGAAAGCTGTACTCCGGCCGGAGCAGCGTCTCCTCGAACGCACGGCCTTCCGTCGTCTGCACGTCGGAGAGGGGCCCCGTGGCCCTCCTCGGCGGCGGCTGACTGAAGGCAGGCATGAAGCCGGGCACCTTAACGAGGTCCGGATGGAGATGCCACAGCGGAGAGGCCCCGCGAGCCAGCCCTCCGTGCAGTGGACGGAGGTTCCCTGCGAGGCCTGGTGAAGTGTTATACGCGCGGCGCGTTTCAGGGGTCCGGAGCACGCCCGCTCGTCCCTCGCAGCGGCGGTATCTTGCCGCTCCGCGAGAGCCCGGTAGCCCGTGCCGCCGGTGCGTCCAGCCCGACCCCGGAAGGTGCGGGGATGTGGCCTTGGTCGGCTCGCCGGGCCTGGTAGACTGATCCACTCCCGACCCGATGACCATCCTCGCTCCGGCACTCGTCGCCGCGCTGCTCGCCACCGCGTCCGCCCCGCAGGTCCGCATCCTCAACCGTCGCGTCGAGCGCAACCAGGTGCTCGCGACCGCGCTGCGCTCGGCTGGCCTCGACGGAGTGCAGACCGATCGGGTGGTCGGCGCGCTCCAGGGCGTCTTCGACTTCCGGAAGTCGCGCGTGGGCGACCAGCTCCGGCTCGTGCTCCGCGATGGCGAGCTCGAGCACCTCGACTACCGACAGAGTCCGGTGGACGAGTGGCAGGTCCGGAGAGACGGCGAGCGTTACGTCGCGAGCAAGCGGGAGATCGAGGTCGAGACCCAGGTCTCGCGCGTGGAGCTCGAGGTCCAGAGCTCGCTCTACGACGCCGCGCTGACCGCGGGCGAGGACCCGACGATCGCCATGGCGCTCGCCGACGTGTTCGCCTGGGACATCGACTTCTACGTCGACGTGCGCAAGGGCGATCACGTTCGCTGCCTGGTGGAGAAGGTGCTCAGCAAGGGCCGCCTGCTGCGCTACGGCGAGGTGCTGGCCGCCGAGTACCGGGGAGAGAGCGTCGGGACCAAGCGCGTCTTCCGCTGGCAGCTGCCGGACGGCGAGTGGTCGTACTTCCAGGAGGACGGCACGAGCGCGCGCAAGGCCTTCCTCAAGTCACCGCTCAAGTTCGCCCACGTCACCAGCCGCTTCGGGATGCGCTTTCACCCGGTGCTCGAGTACCTCAAGGCGCACCAGGGGGTGGACTACGCGGCCGCGGTCGGCACGCCGGTGTGGTCCGTGGCCGACGGCACGGTCACCGTGGCGGGCAACACCGGGGCGGGCGGGAACACGGTCTGCGTCCGGCACCGGAACGGCTTCGAGACCTGCTACCTGCACCTGTCCTCGTACGGCGCCGGCGTGCGCTCCGGCTCCCGCATCGCGCAGAAGCAGATCATCGGCTACTCGGGGAACACCGGGCGGACCACCGGACCGCACCTGCACTTCGCGATGAAGCGGAACGGCGCGTTCGTGAATCCGCTGAACCAGAGGTTCCCCCGGAACGAGCCGGTGCCCCCGACGCTGCTCGCGCGCTTCCGCGAGGCAGTGAACCCCATCGCCGCGAGCCTCGACACGCCGTCGCTGGCGACGGTGACCCGTCCGGGGCACTGAGCCCCCACGGGTCAGCCCGCAGCAGCCGTTCTCGCCACCGGAGGCGGGGCCCTGGACGCAGCGACGCCCGGCGTCTCCCACTCGAAGATCTCGGTCTGACCGAGCGCGACCGGACGACGCTCGAAGACCATGACCGCGCGGAGCCCGTCGGTGAAATACGGGTCGCCGGTGAGGTTCCGGTGCGGCCTCGCTACTGGCGCGGGGGCCAGGCCCTTCACGAATCCGAACCTCACCAGCGACTGCGAGTAGAGCATGTCCTGCACCAGCCCGATCCGCGCCTCGTCCACGTCGGGATCGATCTTGTGCGTGGTCAGGTTCCAGGTCTTGAGGGTCCATCGTACGCCGATGTCGCGGCTGATCTGTCCCAGCCAGACCGGCTTGCCCTGGTACTCCAGGGCGGTCAACCACAGACGCATGTGGTTGCGCTGGTGGATGGACTTCCGCGCCTTCTGCCCCGCGACATCCTGGAACCGCCCGAACACGTAGAGCGGGCTGACCGGCGAGTAGCGGTAGAGGGAGCCGAGGAAGAACGACTTCAGCGTCCTCCACGAGGAGCCGAGGTACACCACCTCGGACTGACGCCACTCCCGGCGGAGGAAGGCCGGGAACAGGTCGTCCTGCTTGCCGATCATGACGATGTTGAGCGGATCGCCGTCGGCGGTCCCGCGGGCGTTGGTGGTGCGGCCCGGCAACGCCTCCAGCGCCGAACGCAGCTCGGCATCGCTCTCCAGCCGGACGATCGACTCCGGCGGATAGTGAGTCGCCCGGTCCAGGCGGCTGAGGTCGGTCTTGAGGCCCGGCACCCGCAAGAAGAAGGTGAAGCTCCTCGCCGACCGGCGCCTCGGAGCCACGAGGTCGATCGCGACGGCCTTCGTGCCCTCGTCGAGGTTGGTGAAGACGAAGCCGGAGCTCGTGGTTCCGGGCAGGACGGGGTTCCGGAACTGGACCTGGTCGAAGAACTCGTCCATCTGGCGATTGGCCGACCGGGCGAGGAGGGTGTGACGGACGTACGCGGCCTCCCGGGCGGCGAAGTAGTCGGCGTCGAGCCCGGCCGCGAGCAACCAGTACGGCGCCGGCTCGTCGTTCTTCACCGCGATCCACACGGGCTGGATGCCGCTCGCCGCGAGATCGGTTCCGAAGAATGCCCGCGCTTCGCGGCGGCTGAGCACCGCGACCGTCACCTCGACCCCATCCTGCCGCTGGGTGACCGCGCGGTCGGCAAGCGGGATGTCCTCGAGCCGGCCGTGGCGATACCCAAGGAGCGCAGTGACGTCCACGGCGTGCACCGACTGGAAGAGCGCGTGGAGGCGGCGGCCGCGGCGCCAGCCGAGGACCCCGAGTCCCAGGACCAGCCCCACCACCAGCAACAGAACGTCACGCATCGCCATGGCGTACCTTCAGCCCGCCCGGAGGACGTCCGGGACCGCTGACGTCAGGCCGGGCGGGCCCGAACAGTAGCCGATCGGACCGCGCCGGGCCCGGGATCCGCGGCCACCGGCGCCGGTCCTCATTCGCTACCGTCCGGGAGGTCCGAGGAGCGCTAGAGTTCCTCTCGCCGATGTCCGACAGCCCCGTTCGCCTCGTCCCCGATGGGCCGGCCACGCCGCCGGAGGTCCCGCACCTCCGGAACGACCCGCACGCGCTGCAGCGCTCCTTCCTCGCCCACGTGCAGTACACCCGAGGGCAAGGTCCCGACCGCGCGACGCCCTGGGACAAGTTCCTCGCCGTGGCCATGGCCGTGCGTGACCGGCTCGCCGAACGGTGGGTGGCGACGAAGCGGACCTACCGCTCGCTGGATCCCAAGCGCGCCTATTACCTCTCCGCCGAGTATCTGCTCGGCCGCGCGCTGGGGAACAACCTCATCGCCACCGGCCTGCTCGAGTCGGCGCGGGAGGGGCTTCGCAGCGCCGGGGTGGACCTTGACCCGCTGCTCGATCTCGAGCCCGACGCGGGGCTGGGCAACGGCGGCCTCGGCCGGCTCGCGGCGTGCTTCCTCGACTCGATGGCCACCCACGGCTACCCGGGGATGGGCTACGGCATCCGCTACGAGTTCGGCATCTTCCGCCAGGACGTCATCGGCGGACACCAGGTGGAGCGCGCCGACGAGTGGCTGAAGTTCGGCAACCCCTGGGAGATCGTCCGCCCGGAGAAGGCGGTCCCGGTCCGCTTCTACGGCGCGGTGGAGCGCGGTTCCGGCCGCAACGGCACCCCGGCCTCGCGCTGGGTGGGCGGGAAGACGGTGCTTGGCGTCCCGTACGACATGCCCGTCGCCGGGTTCGGGGTGGCGACCGTCAACACGCTGCGCCTCTGGCAGGCACGGGCGTCCGAGGAGTTCGACTTCCGCCTGTTCAACGCCGGCGACTACGAGCGCAGCGTGGTGGAGAAGAACGAGTCGGAGGTCATCAGCAAGGTCCTCTACCCCAACGACCAGAACCAGGCCGGCAAGGAGCTGCGGCTACGCCAGGAGTACTTCTTCGTCGCCTGCAGCCTGGCGGACATCGTGCGCCGCTACCTCCGCCGGCACGAGGACTTCCGCGCCTTCCCGCAGAAGGTCGCCATCCAGCTGAACGACACGCACCCGGCGGTGGCGATCGCCGAGCTGATGCGGCTGATGATCGACGAGAAGCACGTGCCCTGGGACGAGGCGTGGGAGGTGACGGTCGCCACCTTCGGCTACACCAATCACACGCTGCTCGCCGAGGCGCTGGAGATGTGGCCGGTGAGCTTCTTCGAGCGGCTGCTCCCCCGGCATCTGGAAATCATCTACGAGATCAACCAGCGGTTCCTGCGCCAGGTGCAGATCCGCCACCCCTTCGACGCCGAGCGGCTGCGGCGGATGTCGCTCATCGAGGAGGGGCCGGAGAAGAAGGTCCGGATGGCGCACCTGGCGGTGGTGGGGAGCCACAGCGTGAACGGGGTGGCCGAGCTGCACACCGAGCTGCTCAAGCGCGACGTGCTCCCGGACTTCGCCGACCTCTTCCCCGAGCGATTCAACAACAAGACCAACGGGGTGACGCCGCGGCGCTGGCTCCTGCAGTGCAACCCCGGCCTGGCCTCGCTGATCACCTCGCGGATCGGTGACGGCTGGGTTCGAGAGCTGGAGCAGCTCCACGGGCTCGAGCCGCTGGTGAAGGACACGGGCTTCCTCCACGCCTTCCGCGCGGCGAAGCAGGTCAACAAGCAGCGCCTGGTGGATCACGTCCGCGGCACGCTGTGGATCGACCTCGATCCCACCGCGATCTTCGACGTCCAGGTGAAGCGGCTGCACGAGTACAAGCGGCAGCTGCTCAACGTGCTTCACGTGGTCGCGTCCTACCTGCGCCTCAAGGCCAATCCCAACCTGCCGGCGCTGCCGCGCACCTTCATC